>NZ_CAIPNF010000185.1 GCF_903866365.1 uncultured Thiocystis sp. | reverse complement strand
TGGGCGAGCGCAAGCGGCTCTTTCAGCAGCGGATTGTCGTAGAGATAGATCTGTCCGACCGAGAGATAGTTCGCCGCGCGCCACCAGGCGTCGAGTTTGCGGAGCTGTTCGGGATCGAGGGGTTGGGTCGCCGTGGTCATGTGCGGATTCCTGAAGGGACGGTGCCTGGTTGATGCCGCCTGGCCATGAAGCAGCCCATCGAGGCGGTGGCGAACGGATGCCGGACATCGCATGTCCGGAAACCGCGAGCAGACACCCTTTCCGCCCGCCGGTCTGTGCGTTACAGAACATAGGGTTGCGGAAGCGTTTAGGCGCAGGCAAGTTTTGGGTCATACTTAGGCGCAAGTCGGTGTGCGACGCTGATAACCTTGGCACCATCACCGATGGCAACAGATCGCTCAATCGTTCACCGCCCCGCGATCCGTTTCGCGAGGCTCACCAGAGGCGCAGACCAATGAAAAAATTCAACTTCACACTCATCGTCGGCATCTTGCTCATCAGCGGTTCCGCGCTGGCTGATGGGAATCTCGTGGGAAAGTGGGTCGAGGTCGAGGGAAGTCGGCACGGTGCCAAAGCGGGCACCACCCCTCACGGCGCCCATGTGGGCGACCGCTATGTGGCCGAGTCGGAGCTGATCCTGACGCTGACCGTTGAAAAGCAGGAGAACCGCTCGTTCCATGCGCAGTGGTGTAGCCAGTACAAGTGCGAGGATGTGGTGGGTGTGATCCGCCGTGATGGGACGCTGCTGATGGCCGACGAAGACGGCACTTACACCGGAACCCTGTTGGGCGACACGCTGGAACTGTGCTACACCCAGGCCAGTCCGGCCTTCCGGCTCGCGGCGTGCCGTGACATGGTGAAACAATAGGCGCGGTCTACGTGGCTTGTGTCAGCGCTGCTCGCTCTCGTGTGTCTGATCACACCCATTGCCGATGAGGACGGTTTCGTGGATGGAGACATCGTCGACGATGACAGAATCAATGTGATCTATCGGCATGTCTCCGAGACCGATACCGTCATCGGTGTTGGAACCTTGACCAGAAAGAAATCGACCGTCAACTGACCACCATGGGGAATAAGGCATGATCAACAAGGTGTTGCGGAGATCCGCATGGATCGCGTTGCTCGGCGCATCCTGTGCAATGTCGCAGATTCCTCCCGCGTCCGCCTGTAGCCGCGCGGTTTACTTCGGCCAGGCGGGCCAGACCGTCACCGGCAGGAGCATGGACTGGCTTGAGGACATGCAGACGAACCTCTGGATCTTCCCGCGCGGGATGACCCGCGATGGCGGGATGGGCGACCAGGGTTTCAGATGGACCAGCCAGTACGGCAGCGTGATCGCTTCAGTCTACGAAGCGGGCACGGCCGACGGCATGAACGAGCAGGGGCTCGTGGCGAACCTGCTGTTCCTGGTCGAGAGTGAATATCCCAGCGACCAGGGCGACACCCGGCCGCAGATCTCCATCGCCGCGTGGACGCAGTACGTCCTCGACAACTTCGCCACCGTCGAGGAGACCGTCGCCGAGATGCGCCAGGAGGCTTTCCGACCCGTCGTCGTCGTAGCGCCCAACGGCGTCGAGGGCAGGATTCACCTGTCCATTTCCGACGCCTCGGGCGACTCGGCCATTTTCGAGTACATCGGCGGCAAACTCGTCATCCATCACGGTCGCCAGTACCAGGTGATGACCAACTCGCCCACCTACGACCACCAACTCGCCCTGAACGCCTACTGGCAGCAGATCGGCGGCACCGTCATGCTGCCGGGCACCAATCGCGCCGCCGACCGCTTCGCCCGCGCCAGCTTCTACATCAATGCCACCCAACAATCCGCCGACCCGCGCGAGGCGGTCGCCGCCGTCTTCAGCGTGATGCGGAACGTCAGCGTCCCGCGTGGGATCAGCAAGGCGGGCCAACCCAACCTTTCATCCACCATCTGGCGCACGGTCGCGGATCAGAAGAACAAGGTGTATTTTTTCGAGGACACCTTGAGCCCCAGTCTGATCTGGGTCCGGCTCAACCAGATCGACTTCACGGCCGGCTCGGGCGTTCGTAAGCTCGCCCTCCATGTCGATCCCGGCCTGGGTGGGGACCAGACGGCCAACTTCAGGAAGGCCGAGGCGTTCCAGTTCCTGGCGCCACATTGAGCTCGCGCAGTCGGCGGCTAAAGAGCCGAGTGCAACTCGGCGATTCCAGGAAAAGCCGACGTGCTGGCCTGGTTCAAGACTCGGGGAGACAAATACCAGACGCGCATCAATGAGGCGCTGCGCGAGTACGTCGAACACCATGGTTGATCGCCTCATCAGGACGCGGAACAAGGGAGGACGCAATGAGCATGAACGAGGCGGAGACCCGCTACCACCTGATCGACCCTCTGCTGCGCGCCAAAGGCTATGTCAGCCGCGCGCACATCACGCTTGAAACCATTCTGACGCCGTCCCCCGTCGAACCCACTGGGGCCAAGGGCCGCCGCCGCAAGGGGCCGGGGCGCACCGACTACCTGCTCTGTGTCCAAATCCGCGTGATGCCCAAGCCGCTGCCCATCGCCGTGCTGGAGGCCAAGAGAGAAAGCGAAGACCCGCTCGCGGGCATGCAGCAGGCCAAGGGCTATGCCGATGGCGAGCGTTTCGACGTGAACTATGTCTTCGCCACCAATGGTCATCGCTATGGCGAGTTCGATTGCGTCACCCGCCTGCAAGTCGGGCCGTTTCCGTTTTCCGACTTTCCGCCGCATGACAGGCTGTTGGCGCGCTACGCCAAAGACTCCGGCATCGACCTCACCCAGCCGGAGGCCGCCATCCTCTTTCAGGCCGACAGCCCGGCCTGGGCGCTCAGTCGCTATTATCAGGACGCCGCCATCCGCGCGGCCTTTACAAAAATCATCCTCTGCCAGCAGCACAACGAATCCGCCCGCGTCCTGCTGGCGCTCGCCACCGGCGCGGGCAAGACCATCATCGCCACCAATCTGCTGTGGCGCATGAGCCAGGCGGGCCGGCTACCCAAACCCGCGCTGTTTCTCTGCGACCGCGACGAGTTGCGCGAGCAGGCGTACACCAAGCTCAAGGCCGCTTTCGGCGACAACGCCCGCATCGTCGGAACCGAACGCGGCGACAATGCCGCGCGGAATGCCCGGATCCACATTGCCACCTATCAGACGCTCGGGCTGGATGACGACGACGGTTTTGCCAGCTTCCTGTCCGAGCATTACGGCGACAACGCCTTCAGTGTCATCATCATCGACGAATGCCATCGCTCCGCCTGGGGGCGCTGGTCGGAGGTGCTCAGGCGCAACCCCGACGCCATTCACATCGGCCTCACCGCCACCCCGCGCCAACTGCACGAAGCCAAAAACGCCCCCGCCGAAGATCGGGAAATCACCGCCAACACTCGCCAATACTTTGGCGAGCCGGTCTACGAATACACCCTGATCCAGGCCCAGGAAGACGGCTATCTGGCCGCCTGCGAAATCGTCAAGCGCAAGGCCAGCATCGACAGCGCCACCTTCACCAGGGCCGAGATCCTCAAGGCCGGCGTGCGCGACATCAAGACCGGCAAACCGCTGACCGAAGCCGACCTGACCAAGGCCCAATACACCGGCAAGGACTTCGACGACGAGTTATTCATCGAACTGCGCACCCCCAAAATGTGTGAAGACCTGTTCCAGTTGTTGTGCCAGAACGGCGGGCCGGAACAGAAGGTCATCATCTTCTGCACCCGCGAGATCCACGCCGACCGCGTCGCCCAGCACCTGAACAACCTCTACACCCGCTGGTGCCAGAAACAGGGCCAAACGCCGAAGGACCATTACGCCTTCAAATGCATGGGCGGACCGAACAAGGGCGCGGATCTGATCGAACCGATGCGCGGCTCTGGCGAGCGCGCCTTCATCGCCTGCACGGTGGACCTGCTGGAAGCCGGCGTCGACATCGAGCGCCTGAACGCCGTGGTGTTCTTCCGCTACCTGCAATCGCCCATCAAGTTCTACCAGATGGTCGGGCGCGGCACGCGCATCCATGAAGAGACGCAGAAGTACAAGTTCTGGCTCTATGACTACACCGATGTCACCAGCCTGTTCGGCACCGACCTGATCACCAAACCGCCGCGCCATGGTGGGGGCGGCAAGGGCGGTGGAGACGATGGCGACGGCGACGGCGGTGGGGTCGGCGGAGACGGCCCGGCGGTGGGCGAGATGCGCGGACCCTATGTCTCAGTATCGGGCGACGGACGCTTCATTCTCGGCCTGCGCGACGGAAGAGACGCGCGCATCCCGGTGGACGAATACCGCCGCGAAGTGATTCAGCGCGTGCTGTCCGAGGCCCAGAACCTCGACGACTTCCGAGCCCTCTGGATCGAAACGCAAAAGCGCCGCCAACTCATCGACCACCTGTTGGGCGACAATTTCAGCCCGGAAGCGATCCGCGAAATCGACCGGATGAACGACTTCGACCTCTACGACTTCTTCGGCCATCACGGCTACCACGCCCGCGCCTTGAAGCGCCCCGAACGCGGCGCGCTCTTCATCGACCACAACCAGAGCTGGTTCAACGGCATGGACGACAAGGCCGCCATCGTGCTGAAAGGGCTCGGCCATCAGTTCGCCCAGGGCGGCACCGAGGCGCTGGAAACCCCGGCGCTGTGGGAGGTGCCCGAGATCCGGCAGGCCGGCGGGCTGGACGCCTTGCGGGGGTTGGGTGCGCCGGCGCGGGTGATACACGAGGCGAAGGGGAGGTTGTTTGGGGTATGAGTTGGCCGCAAAAAAAACTGTCTGATGTGGCGCTTGTCAATCCCAGGCGTCCGTCTCTTGAAAGGGCCGATGCAGAATTGACATCCTTTGTGCCGATGGAGGCTGTCGATGAACTTCTTGGTGAAGTCATTCAGACGATCACGCAGCCGTTTTCAAAGGTCAAGAAAGGCTACACCTACTTCGAGAATGGAGATGTAATCTTCGCCAAAATCACGCCGTGCATGCAGAACGGCAAGCACGCAGTGGTTGATGGCCTGATTGATGGTTTCGGCTTCGGTTCCACAGAGTTTCATGTCGTTCGCGCTTCAGAAGAAATCGTCCCTGAGTGGATTCATTACTTCTTGCGTCGTAAGCAAACCCTGGACACAGCCCTAAAGACATTCACCGGGACGGTTGGTCAGCAGCGTGTGCCTGCATCTTTCTTGGAGGATCTGGATATTCCGGTCCCCCCGCCAGAAGAGCAACGCCAAATTGCCGCCCGCCTGAAAGCCCAACTGGCTGAAGTGGAAACGGCCCGGCAGGCGGCGCGGGTGCAGTTGAGTGATAGCCGTTTGCTGCGCAGTCGCTTGCTCAAGGAATTCTTCGCGGAACTGGATGCCGCGCCGAAGAAGAAACTGGGTGAGTACGCCGTGACCACCAGCGGATCGACGCCCTCGCGGGGCAACAAGCGGTATTGGCAACCGGCTGAAATCGCATGGGTAAAAACCGGCGAAGTCGCATTCGCGCCGATCACCGCCACCGAAGAAGCCATTTCAAAAACGGCGCTGGCGGAATGCTCGCTCTCACTGTTGCCGCCCAAGACCATTCTCATCGCGATGTATGGCCAGGGTAAAACACGCGGGCAATCGGCCATTCTGGAAATTCCAGCCACCACCAATCAGGCTTGCTTCGCTGTTCTGCCCAATGACACCTGGGAACCGGACTTTCTCTACCTCTGGCTGAAGTCGTCGTATCAGGATTTGCGCGATCTGTCGGAAGACCGGGGCGGTAATCAGGCCAACCTGAATGGCGCACTGCTGAAGGCGCTGGATGTGCCCGTCCCCGGCAAAGCCGCGCAACAAGAAATCGTGGCGCGTATCCAGGCCGCAATGACAGAAATCGACGCATTGGAAGCCGCGAGCAAGGCAGCGCTAGAAGACATCAATTGCCTTCCGAACCGTATTCTCGCCCAAGCCTTCGATCCCTGCGCATGACCGAAGGCCGTTACAGCGCCCATGGCGTCGAAGCGGAGTTCGAGCCTGGATCGCGAAAGCGGGTGCTGCGCAATCGGCTCGGTGTCGTCCGTGTGCGCGAGATGCAGCAGGTGGAATCCGAGGCGCAGATCGCAGTGCGGAAGTGGGCTGTGAGTCATTTCGGGCCATCGCATCGCTCTTCATCCGCAGACTTCCGTGAACTGCACGGTCGCTTGTCGGTTTCCGCGTCCATGTTTCTGAAAAGTTTGAAAATACCTTCGATGGCGGATGAACTCGCCGCGCTCAGGCGCATGGCGGCTTCGCGCCGCTTTGGATCGCGCAACCACACATTGCATTCCAACAACGAATCTTTCATCACCCCTCCCGTTTGCCAAAGCCCAAATGTAGTGCTGCATTCAGTCGTCAACAAGCACGCGACTCACTCCACTGGACACGCCCGCATCGGCAGCCTGCAAACGCGCAAGTCTGCATCCATCCGTCGCTGATTCGATGCCTGCATTGATGCAATATGTCATCATGATCGACGCCAACATCAGGAGCTTTCGCCATGCGGACCACCGTCACAATCGATGACACCTTGTATCAACAGGCGCTCGAACTTGCCGACCCCGACATGGACAAGGCCGAGCTGTTCCGCGAGGCCATCCGTACCTTCATCCGCGTGCAAGCCGCACAGCGGCTCGCCGCACTGGGTGGCGCGACGCCCGAGATGTCCGAGATGCACACGGCCTACGAAGCGGCTCGGCAAGTGGTCGCCGATCACGACACACTGTTGCTTTCTCAACAGGCATTCGCCGACTTCGTGGCCGAATGCGAAGCCGCCAAGGAGCCTACCGAAGCCTTGCGTGCGTTGATGGCGCGAAACTGAATGGCGCCACCTATCCAGTTGCTGGATCGCCAGCATCGGCGTGACAGTTTCGATTGCGGCCACCCGACACTGAACGACTTTTTGCAACGGCAGGCCGGACAGCAACAACGCCGCGGTTTTGGCAAGACCTATGTCGTGCTGGCCGATGATGGACTCAGTGTGATCGGATTC
Source organism: uncultured Thiocystis sp. (assembly GCF_903866365.1). Taxonomy (GTDB): domain Bacteria; phylum Pseudomonadota; class Gammaproteobacteria; order Chromatiales; family Chromatiaceae; genus Chromatium. Next base: position 8,947 of record NZ_CAIPNF010000185.1, on the reverse strand, counting down.
GTAACGCTCAGTGTGGGGCAGGTCGCCACCCAGAGTCTGCCTGCCAACCTGAAACTGCCTCGCTACCCCGCGCCGATTCTGCGTATCGGGCGTTTGGCCGTGGATAGGCGTGAGCAGGGAAAAGGCCATGGTCAGGATCTGCTGGCGTTTGCCTTGCGTCTTGCGTTGGAATTTTCGGCGCATGTTGGTTTATACGCCGTCGTCGTGGATGCCAAGGATGAGGGGGCCGCCACCTTCTATCAGCGACTCGGTTTCACGCCGACGCTCGACGACCCTCTGTGCCTGTTCTTACCGTTGTCCACGCTCGCCAAGACGAAATAGCTGATGAGTATCCCAACCACGACCACGTCTACCAGATCGCCACGCAAAAACGCCGCGCCCAAAACCATCGCCTCGACCCAATCGCTCTCCGCCTTCGTCAAAAGCATCTGCGATGTGATGCGCCGCTCCAACTGCGCCAGCGCCTTGCAGTATGTGCCGGAGCTGACCTGGATTCTGTTTCTGCGCATTCTGGACGCCCAGGAAGCCAGGGCGCGGGAAAGGGCCGAAGCCGTGGGCGCGAATTTCTCGCCCGCGCTGCGCAGCCCTTATCGGTGGCAGGACTGGGCGGCCCCCTATTCCGACAAGCCCGAGCACCCGCAAACCGCCCCCGATCACAACAACCCGGCCAAGCCCTTCGGCTGGAAGCGGCAGGAACTGTTCGCGGCGGGCGACGGCAAGCTATTCGAATTCATCAACCAGGAACTGCTGCCGCATCTGCACAGCCTGGACATCGACACCCGCACCGGCCTGCCCAACCCGGCGGCCAGCCGCAAGCAGCGCATCATGGGCCGCACCATGACGGCGGTGGACAGGGTGCGCGTCGATAGCGAGGCCAATCTGCGCGACATCCTGGACAAGGTGCACCAGATCCACATCGACCATGTGGACGACCGGCATTTCTTCACCCTGTCGCAGGTGTATGAAGACCTGTTGTTGAAGATGGGCGAGAAGAACTCCGATGGCGGCCAGTTTTTCACCCCGCGCGAGGTGATCCGCGCCATGGTGCATACGGTCAATCCGCGACTGGGGCAGACGGTGTATGACCCCTGCTGCGGCACCGGCGGTTTTCTCGCGATCGCCTATGAGCATATCGCCCGCCAGTTGGGTCCAAGCGTCACCAGTACCGACCTCGACACCCTCAAGCACGACACCTTTTTCGGCCGCGAAAAGGAGAATCTGGTGTTCCCGATCGCGCTGGCCAATCTGGTACTGCACGGCATCGACCAGCCCAATCTCTGGCATGGCAACGCGCTGACCCGCCGCGCCACCTATGCGGCGCTGTTCGATCAGGCGCCCAAGACCTTCGATGTGATCCTCACCAACCCGCCCTTCGGCGGCAAGGAAGGCCGCGACGCGCAGAAAAATTTCGCCTATGAAACCAGTGCCACCCAGGTGCTGTTCGTGCAGGACATCCTGGGCGAGCTGGCGCCCGAGGGCACCTGCGCCATCGTGCTGGACGAGGGCTTGCTGTTCCGCACCAACGAGAGCGCCTTTGTCGAGACCAAGCGCAAGCTGGTGGACGAGTGCGATCTGTGGGCCATCCTCAGCCTGCCCGGTGGCGTGTTCTCGACGGCGGGCGCGGGCGTGAAAACCAATCTGCTGTTCTTCACCAAGGGCCGGAAGACCGCGAAGATCTGGTACTACGACCTCTCATCCGTGAAGGTCGGCAAGAAAACCCCGCTGACGCTGGCGCACTTCGGTTTTGACGCGGACGGCGCGGTGCTGGCCGACGCGCACTTGCCCGCCATCCTCACCGCCGACTGGCAGGCCGACGAGGCCAACGCGGGCCAGCCGTTCCCCAGCTATGCCAGCCTGCTGCAAGCGCGCGGCAAGCCCGAGGGCGACAGCCGCTACTCGTGGACGGTGGATTTTGCCGCGCGGCGCGCCAAGGCCCGCGCCGAGATGCAGCCCCTGCTTGATGATGCCTCGAATATCAAAGCGACCGTGGTGGATTTGAAGGAGCGGCTCAAGCGTCTGAAGAAAGACAAGGCCAGCGATGCCGATCTGTCGGCGCTGACGACGCGGATTCTGGAACGAGACAAAGCCGCCCGCGAGTTGGAAACCAGGGCGGCCGACATCGATGCGGCCGTGTTCGATTTGAAGGCCGTCAACCCGACAGCGGTGGTCGATGAGGATACCCGCGCCCCGCAACAGATCATCGGCCAGATCGAGGCGCAGGGGCGCATCGTGTCCGAGGCATTGGCCAGGCTCGCCGCGCTGCTGGCAGCGGGCGATTGACGTCAGGCCCTGATTCCCTCCGACATGCCGCAGCCCGCGAAGGCGGTGAGATAGACGTAGCAGGTTCGCGCATCCTCGGCCAGATCGCGGAAACTCAAGCGGCGACCCGGCCAGGGCGTGAAATCCGGTTCGTTCGGGCCGGGTGTCAGATCGCGCACCGCCATGCCCCAATCCAGGAAGACGCGCCGTCGCGCCGGACCCTCCATGACGATGCGCACGTCGCGGTGACGCGGGTCGGTCATGACCTTGTCCATCAGGGCGGACACGACCTCCCGCTGGCCTTCGAGCATCTGCATGAACAGGCCGTCCTGATAGAGCAGGCAGCCGGTCAGGCCGGTCGAGCGATTGAAGGTCCTGGATTGTTCCCGCAGGGTGTCGAGCGTCGCCCCGGTCATCGGCGGCGTCGCCTGGCTGACATAGATCAGAAAGTAGAGTGACGCCGCCGCGTCAGGCGCGCCGCCCCGAAGCTCGCGCTCCAGGGTGTCGATGAACACCGGCGCTTCGAGCGGGCGGTGAAAATAATAGCCTTGGGCGAACTCGCAGCCATCGGCGCAGAGTTCGAGCCGCTGGGCGTCGGTCTCGACCCCTTCCGCGACCAGCTTTAGCCCGAGGGCGCGACCGAGCCCGATCACGGCGCGGATGACCGCGCGGTTCTCCGGACGCTTGTCGAGGCCATCGACGAAGGCCCGGTCGATCTTCAGGACCGCGACCGGCAGGCGCGTCAATTGCGCCAGCGAGGAATAGCCGGTGCCGAAATCGTCCACCGCCACCCGCAGACCCAGCTCGGTCAAGCGGCGCAGGATCCGCAGATTGAGTTCGACATCCGCCATCAGCGCGGTCTCGGTGATTTCCAGCAGCAGGCGCGCCGGGTCGGCCCCCGTCTCGCGCAGGATGGCGGCAAACTCCTCGACCAGCGAGTCCTTGCTCAACTGTCGCGGCGAGACATTCACCGACACATAGGGCGCCTCGGTGCCCCAGCGCCGCCGCCAGTTGGCCTCGGCCAGGCACGCCTGACGGAAGACCCAGGCGCCGATGGGCACGATGGCGCCGGTCATCTCGGCAATCGGAATAAAAACCGCAGGCGGGATCTCGCCTTCGGGTGGATTCCAGCGCAGCAGCAGTTCCGCGCCGACGATGCGCCCGCTCTCGGCGACGACGATGGGCTGAAAGCGAGTCGACAGCTCGTTGCGCACGATCGCCGTGCGCAGACCATTGACGATGGCGAGGCGCTGCTGGTCCTGGTCGCGCTGGCCGGGACTGAAAAACTCCCAGCCGTCGCCGCCCTCGTCCTTCACCGCCGACATCACCGTCTCGGCATGGCTCAATAGCTCGTCGGCGGAATGGGTACTGCCGTTGCCGATGGCGAGCCCGATGCTGGCCGTCACGATCAGTCGCCGCCCGTCGCACTCGAATGGCTGACGCAGCGCCTCGTTGAGCCGATCGGCCAGGGCGGACAGCGTGGCCGGTTGTTCGATCTGTTCGCAGAGGATGAGGAACTCGTCTCTGGCGAGATGCGCCACGGTGTCCCCCGGCCGGATCTGTTCGGTCAGCCGTTCGGCGACGGTCTTGAGCAGACGGTCGCCAGTGCCTGGATCCTGACTGTCGTGCATCCGATTGAAGCCGTCGAGATCGACGAACAGCACCACCAGGCTCAAGCCATTGCGCCGCGAACGCTGCAAGGCGTTGGCGAGCCGATCGCGGATCAGCGCCCGACCGGGCAGCCCGGTGAGCGGTTCGCGGTTGGTCCGTTGCGTCGGTTTCGCTTCGGTGTTCATAGGGATCGCATCAGTCATGGTTGCGTGTTAAGACGTGGACTCAGGCCATCGCGCTAATGGTCCGGCGAAAGCGACTGAGCGCGATGGCGAAAAACACCGCGCCGATCGCGGCGAGCGCAAGGAACGGCGGCCAGACCACCGCAATACCCGCGCCACGATACAGGATTGCCTGGGCAGCCGTGACGAAGTGCGTGGTCGGCGCGGCCAGCATCAGGGTCTGCACCAGTTCCGGCATGCTCTCGCGCGGGGTCGAATTGCCCGAGAGCAGTTGCAGCGGCAGCAGGATGAGCACGGCGAGCATCCCGAACTGCGGCATGGAGCGCGCCAGGGTGGCCATGAAGATGCCGAGCGAGGTGGTGGCGAAGAGATGCAGCGCGGCGGCGACCAGGAAGAGCGCGAGCGAGCCCTCGATCGGGATGCGCAGCACGCCCTGCACGACGAACACCAGCGCCACGCCGGCGGCAACCAGCACCACCAGACCCATCGACCAGACCTTGGCCAGCATGATCTCGGCGGGCGTCACCGGCATCGCCAGCAGGTGCTCGATGGTGCCGTGCTCGCGCTCGCGGATCAGCGCCGCGCCGGTCAGGATGATCGACAGCATCGTGACGTTGTTGATGATCTCCATCAGGGCGCCGAACCAGGACTGCTCCAGGTTGGGATTGAAACGGGTGCGCAGGGCCAGCTCCACCGGCAAGGGGGCGCTGCCGCGGTAGCGCTGGACGAATTCGCCGACCTCGTCCAGCACCATCTGCTGGACAAAGCTGCTGCCGGTGAACGCCTGGCTCATGCGCGTGGCGTCGACATTGAGCTGGATGGCGGGCGCGCGCCCGGCCAGCACGTCGCGCTGGAAGTCCGGCGGGATGTCCAGCACGAAGGTATAGGTCCCGGCATCCAGGCCGGCGTCGATCTCCGAGAGGGCGATCATCGCCGGCGGATCGAAGCGCGGCGGATAGAAGGCGCTGGCGATGCGCGCCGACAGCGGCGAGGCGTCCTCGTCGACGATGGCGATCGGCGCCTTGTGCAGGGTCTCCGGCATCGCCGTGGCCGCCACATAGATGGACACCGTGAAGGTGTAGGCGATGAGGACGAGCATCATGGGGTCGCGCGCCAGGCTCCAAAGCTCCTTGATGCCCAGGCGATAGAGGTTGGCGAGATGCGGCATGCTCAGCGCTCCTGCTTCTTCAACAGCAGGATCGACAGGGTCAGGATCACCGGCACCGCCAGCGCGAGCGGCCAGAAGGCGGCGTCGAGACTGGCGAAGCCCAGCGCCTTGTTGAAGACGCCACGGGTGATGGTCAGAAAGTGCGCGGCCGGATAGACCTGGCCGATGACATGCCCCACGCCTTCGAGCGAGGACACCGGGTTGAGCATGCCGGCGAACTGAACGGCCGGGATGATGGTGCCGATGATGGTCACGAACAGGGCCGCGATCTGGCTGCGCGTGAAGGTGGAGGCGAAGAGTCCGAAGCCGGTCGAGAAGGTGACGAAGAGCAACGCCCCCGCCGTCAGCGCCAGCAGGCTGCCCTTCACCGGCACCCCGAAGACGGTGACCGCCAGCAGCGTCAGCAGGGCGAAGTTGAGCATCGCCAGCAGGATGTAGGGGAGCTGCTTGCCGAGCAGGAACTCGCTGCGGGTGACCGGGGTGACGTAGAGATTGATGATCGAGCCCAGCTCCTTCTCGCGCACCACCGCGAGCGCGGTCAGCATCGCCGGGATCATCAGCAGCAGCATGGGGATGACCGCCGGCACCATCGCCGGCAGGCTCCTGACATCCGGGTTGTAGCGAAAGCGCGTCGCGATGGTGGCCGGGCTGGTCGCGGCGTCCTGGCCGAGCCGGTGTTTCGCCTGCTCCAGCAGCCAGCCCTGGTGCATGCCCTGCACGTAACCCCGCACCGTCTCGGCGCGCACCGGCATGGCGCCGTCCACCCAGGCGCCGATCTGGACGCTGTGACCGCGCGCGATGTCGCGCGCGAAGCCGTGCGGGATCTCGATGGCCAGCGCGAGCTGGCCGGCGCGCATCCGCCGGTCGAGATCGCGGTCATCGAGGAGCGGCGGGCGTTCGACGAAGTAGCGTGAGCCGGACAGGTTCAGCGCGTAATTCTGGCTCAAGCCGGTCCGGTCGCGATCGAGCACGGCGTAGCTCAGATTCTCCACGTCCAGGCTGATGCCATAGCCGAAGACGAACATCAGCAGGGCCGTTCCGAGCAGCGCCATGGTGGCGCGCATCGGGTCGCGCTTTAGCTCCAGCGTCTCGCGCCGCGCGTAGCTCCAGGCGCGCCCGAGACTGAAGGGGACGCGGCGGGCGCGCGGCGCGGCGGCTGGAACCGCTGGGGTTGCTGTGACCGATGGGGCCACAGCCTCGCCACGCGCGCCGGCGTCTTCCAGATAACCGATGAAGGCCGCCTCCAGCGTCGCCGCGCCGCGTTGACGCACCAGCTCGGCCGGAGCATCGGTGACCAGCACGCGCCCGGCGTGCATCAGCGAGATGCGGTCGCAGCGCCCGGCCTCGTTCATGAAATGGGTGGAGATGAAGATGGTGACCCGGTCGTTGCGCGCCAGGTCGATCATCAGTTGCCAGAGGCGGTCGCGCGCGATGGGGTCCACGCCCGAGGTGGGCTCGTCCAGGATCAGCAGCTCGGGCCGATGCACCATGGCCACGGCCAGCGAGAGACGCTGGCGGATGCCCAGCGGCAGCGTGCCGGGCATGGCGTCGACCGCCTCGGCCAGACCGAAGCGCTGGATCATCTCCTCCACCCGCGCCGGGATGTCGGTCTCCGGCACCTGGAAGAGACGCGCGTGCAGGACCAGGTTCTGCCGGACCGACAGCTCCGAGTAGAGCGAGAACGCCTGCGACATGTAGCCCACGCGCTGGCGCGTGGCGAGGTCCTTGGGGTCGACCGCCTGCCCGAACAGCGCGGCGCGGCCCGCGCTGGCCGGCAGCAGTCCGGTCAGCATCTTCATGGTGGTGGACTTGCCGCAGCCGTTGGAGCCGATGAAGCCGAAGATTTCGCCGCGACGGATGGACAAATTCACCTGATCGACCGCGACGAAATCGCCGAAGCGCATGGTGAGGTCTGTCGCCTCGATCGCGATGTCAGCATCGACTCCGGCGGCGAGCGGCGGGATGGTCACGGCCCGATGACCGCGCCGACGGTCCTCCGGTAGCAGCGCGATGAAGGCCGCGTCCAGCGACTCGCTGCCGGTGCGCTCCAGCAGCTCGGCCGGCGTACCGGTCGCCAGGACACGGCCGGCGTCCATGGCGACCAACCAGTCGAAGCCCTGCGCCTCGTCCATGTAGGCGGTGGCGACGATCACGCTCATGCCGGTTTGCTCGGCTCTTATCCCTCTGATCAAGTCCCAGAACTGCGAGCGGGCAAGCGGATCGACGCCGGTGGTCGGCTCATCGAGAATCAGCAGGTCCGGGTCGTGGATCAGGGCGCAACAGAGTCCGAGCTTCTGTTTCATGCCGCCCGAGAGCTTGCCGGCCGGGCGCGACAGGAAGGACGTCAGGCCGGTACTCGCGGTCAGGGCGTCGATGCGACGGCGGCGCTCGGCGGCCGGGTGGCCGAACAGCAGGCCAAAGAACTGAAGGTTCTCCTCGATCGACAGGGTCGGATAGAGATTCTTGCCCAGGCCCTGGGGCATGTAGGAGATGCGCGGGCAGACGCGCCCGCGATGGCGCGCGCTGGCCATGTCCCCGCCCAAGGCCCGCACCCTGCCCTCTTGAATGGCGCGGGCACCGGACAGCAGTGCCAGCAGGCTGGATTTACCGACGCCGTCCGGACCGAGCAGTCCGACCATGCGCCCGGCCGGGAGATCGAGGGTGATGGCGTCCAGCGCCACGACCTTGCCGTAGCGCAGACTCACGTCGGTCAGGCTGGCTACCGGCGCCGGCGCCTCCCGCTCCGGTGGATCGACCACGGGCGGCGGAACCCTGCCGGCGCTCAATCCGGCACCTTGATGACCAGATTGGCCGGCCAGGCGGCGCCCGCGTCGAGCTTGAGCCAGGCCATGCCGGGCAGACCGGTCTTGACCAGTTTACGGTGTTGTTGCAGCAGTTCCGGGTCGATCCGCGCCTTGACGCGGAACATCAGCTTCTGGCGCTCGCTGGCGGTCTCCACCGTCTTGGGCGTGAACTGCGCGGTGCTGGCGACATAGGACACCCGCGCCGGAATCACATATTGCGGCGCCGCATCGAGCACGAGACGCACGTCGCTGCCCAACGCCACCCGCCCGGCCGCCCGCTCGGGCAGGAAGAAGGTCATATAGACATCGCTGAGATCCACCAGGTTGAGCACCTTGCCGCCGGCGCCCAGCACCTCGCCGGGCTGGGCGATGCGGTATTGCACCCGCCCGGCGCGCGGGGACTGGAGCTGACTGTCCGCGATGTCGGCCTCGACGCGGGCCACCGTCGCCTCGCTCGCCTCGACGCCGGAATTGGCGCCGACCACCCCAGCGCGCGCGGCCGTGATCGCCGCCTCGCTCGCGGTCACCTGGGCCTCGGCCCCGGCCAGGGTCGCCTGCGCGCCATGCACGCGGGCGCGGTCGTCGTCGAGGATCTGGCGGGTGGTCATGCCCTTCTCGGACAGGGTCTCGGAGCGCGCGTAACGTCGCTGCGCCGCGTCCAGCTCGCTCTCGCGCTGACCCACCAATGCCTGCGCGGCGGCGGTGTCGCTCTGGCGCACCGCGACCTGGGCCTGGGCGCTGGCGACGGCGGTGACGGCCTGGCGGGACTGCGCCAGCGCCTCGTCGCGCTGGGCGTCGAGCGTGGCGACCCGCATCCGGGCCAGCGGCTGTCCGGCCTGCACGAAATCGCCCTCGTTGACCAGGATGGTCTCCACCCGTCCGGCGAGCTTGGTGGCGACATCGATCTCGGTGGCCTCGATGCG
>NZ_CAIPNF010000184.1 GCF_903866365.1 uncultured Thiocystis sp. | reverse complement strand
TCTCGACGGTGAATGTCACGCTCGCCGCGTTGCGGGGCGACGATCAGATTCGCGTGTCGCCGTCGGCGGTCGTCGGCGAACGCTCGCAAGTGCGGACCCTCGTGCCGGGCGCGCTGGACCGCGAGCGCGTGAATCAAGCCACTGCGGCCTTACGGGACGCCGGGATGCCCAGGGCGGCGGCAGTGCTGGCGTTGGCGCGGGATTTCGGAGTGCGCCGGGAAGAGGCGGTGAAGGCGGACCTGGAGCGCTGGCAGCGGGAAGCGGACCGCGACGGGCGGATCAACGTGCAGGAGGGCACCAAGGGTGGCCGAGACGCACCACGCTGGATACCCGTCGGCGTGCTACAGCGCGAGACGCTCGGGAGTGCCATGGCGGCGCGCCCGGTTGGTTCCCGGAATCTCATTGGCCCGCACGAAACCTACGCCCAGGTCGCCATCGCCAGGGACTCGGAATTGAATGTCGCGCGGGCAATCCTGCACGCCCACGGCATTCCCGGTTATCACGACGCCAGGGCGGCTTACGCCTGCGAGCGGTATCGAACGCTGGCCGGACGCGAGGCGCCCGTCGTGACAGGCGAACGCCCCGGCGTCGAACAGCGCCAGAGCGACGCGGCCGCCCGTGCGGTGATTGCGCAGGAACTCGGGCATGGACGGACCGAGGTCGTGTCGTCGTATCTCGGAGGCCGCTGATGCAGCTCTCCGTGCTGCTGCGACGCGCGCAGCCAGGGACCAAGAGCGGGGTTCAGGGGCACCTCAAACGCGCGATCCGGATGCAGACGCTCATCGCCGAGCGGTTCGGCATTCGCGAGCCCTATCAATTCAAAGCCAAGCACCTGCGCTGGGTGCTGGAACATGGCACTGCCGAACTCGCGCCCAGTTCGAGGTACGACTACTGGCGCACCGCGCGGGCGCTCGCCGCCATTCTGGGCCACTGGCCCGACTGGGAGCCGCATCTGCGCGGCTCCTGGATCTCGCCGCGGCCCGATTTACCACGCGACACCCAGCCGACAACGCCCAGCCGAGGCGGGCGGCCACCCAAGCTTGCCCGTGTCCGTCGAGAACGCGGAAGATGATCGAGAACGAAGTTGCGTGGCCGCGATGGAAGCGGCGGATTCGGGAGGGCGAAGCGCCGCCGCGTCTCCGCGAAACCCATCCGCGTGGTGACTCAATGGTGACTCAAAGAAAAACGGCTTAGACCGATAAAGTCTAAACCGTTGTTTTTATTGGTCGGGGCGAGAGGATTTGAACCTCCGACCACCTGAACCCCATTCAGGGCGATTCGTGTTTTTTGCTGTTCTTTCCTGTTTCACTCTCTCAAGATAAAGCTATAATTAACAACGTTATAAGCGCTATAGCCTGCGCATGGTGTCGCATCAGGTTGCACTGAAGCGCAGGTTTTACGCGACTACAGACGCGACTACAAAAATGGCCTGCATCAGCCGTTGGCGATGTTGAGAGAGAGGATTTCGGCATGCTGAGTGATCGTCAGATCAAAAACCTCGTCGCCACGGGAAACCCGTACCGGATGCGTGACAAGTCGACAGATCAGAGTACGCGGGGATTTGGGGTACAGGTGTCGGCGGCCGGCGCCAAAACTTTCTACGTCGAATATAGTTTTGGCGGTCAGCGCGGTCATTTTTATCGCTTGGGCGCCTATCCCGGCCTGTCCTTGGCCCAGGCTCGTGAGCGCTGTCGAGAAGTCCGTAATCTCGTCGATCAGGGGATCGACCCCAAGGCCGAGCTGGAGCGGCGGCGCATGTCAGAAGTCGTGGAACGCAAAGCTCAGGAGCAGCAGGCGCTGCAGGCGCGGACGACGGCGACTTACGACGATCTGGTGCGGGTCTATCTGGAATCACTCGACAATGCGACAACGCGCAGCGAGATTGATCGCCTGCTCCAGAAAGACGCCTATCCGATCCTGAAAGGCAAGCGGGTGACCGAGATCGAACCCAGCGATATCCGCATCGTCTTGGCTTCTGCCCGGAAACGCGGTGCCCAGCGCGTCGTTTTCATGCTGCACAGCTATCTGCATGCCGCCTTCGTTTATGCCATCGGCGAGCAGGAGATCAATGGACTGCTGTTCCCACTGACCACGAATCCCGTCGCGGCGGTGAAGAAGCCGGATTCGGGCATGACCCCCGGCAGCCGGGTGCTGTCCAAAGAGGAGATCGTCACGGTCTGGCAGGCGTTGGCGATGGATGCGGATCGCATGAGCCCGATGACCATTGGCGCCATCCGCCTGATGCTCCTCAGCGGACAGCGACTCCAAGAGATCCTGCGCACGCGTTGGGATCAGCTCGATTTTGCCGACGCCACCTGGTCTTTCGCGCGTGAGCAGACCAAGACCAAGCGCCCGCATCTCTTGCCACTCACCCCCATGATCAGGGAAGCCCTCATCGCGATTCCGCAGCTCGGCCCCCTGGTCTTTCCACATTCCCGCCAACCGCCGATGCGCCTGAAACCATCATGCCCTTTCGCTCGATCACTCAGGCCATTGAGCGTCTCTGTGCGCGGCATGCCTTGGCACCCTTCACACCCAGGGATCTGCGACGGACCGGCACAACGCATTGGGCACGCATCGGCATCCAGCCGAGTGTGCGTTTCCTGCTGCAGAACCGGGCGGTCAACGATATTGAGGAAACCCATTACAACCTCTATGACGGTCTCCCCGAAAAGCGGCAGGCACTGGAGCAGTGGGAGCAGGAGTTGCGGACGCAGTTGGCATCACGGTCAGTGGTCAGCGAGGAGCGGCCAGTACAGGCGGCTTTGTCGGAACCCTCACCATGAACGAACTCAGCGATCCGTCAGCGCCAACCGTCGCCTGGATGCCAGTGGCCGGGTAGCCGCTCATCCGCCTTTGCCGCCTGAAGCGTCGGCAGCAGAAACCGCCGAAGCTGCGTCAGGACCGCGTCCAACACCAGTCCATCGAGTGCATTTCTGGTGAGAAAGGCTCGCCACTGGATCTGCTTCTGCCTGTCCTGGGCGAACGCCTCAGTCAGACCGAAGGGAACCGCCTCGGGGATAGGGGTAGCGCGGCGCTGGAAGGTGGCGCGGATTGCACGGGTGAGGATTTCGCCATCGAAGTCGGCGTGAGACGCCAGGATCCAGAGGTCGAAGTAGTCCTTCATCCGACTGTTGGCCATGCCGAGCGACACCAGGGCTTCGAGCTTTTCGGCGACCACCGTCTCGCGAGGGTAGGCGCGCAACCTGGGGCCAGGTAACTCGGGCAGCAGGGTCGGATACTCGACCATCTCCGGATCGGGGGTCACGGCATCGCCGAAACCCACGTCGATCTGGACCGGGCAGCGGGCACTGGCGAGGAACCCGACCAGCGTGACCCGGATTCCGCCGTAACGAGCCTCCTGGCGGATTTCGGCGACGCGGATCGTCTCCGGCTGGAAACGCAGGCCGTCGTCGGGCGCGACGACAGCGGCGCACAGCTCACGAAAGATGGCCTCCAGGGCCGGCGGCTCGGCGGGACCAAACCCGAGCAGATCAGCATCCCGTGTCGGGCGATGCGGAATGTCGAACCAGAGATCGAAGAGCAAGGATCCTTTGAGCAGAAAGCGCTCGGCGTGACAGGAGGCGCCCAGCCGATAGAGCAGCCGCTCCAAGGCATAGCGGGTCAGGATCAGATTGAACTCCTGTCCCCTGGCCTTCGCCTGGTTGAGCAACCGGGCGCGGATGGAAGCACCGCGATCCGGGCCTGTCACACCAAGCACTCCAGATAGGGACGCATCACCTTGGCGACCCGATCAAGCTCGGCATAGCGCCAGAGTTCGTCGATACTGACGCGGTCTGCGCGGCCGCCCTGCCCTCCCGGCACCCAAAGCACCTCCTTCAGCGCCTCCAGAGCGACGTCGAGACCGATCTTGTGACGGTATTTGAAGCAGTCGGCCACTGTTCGTGCGACTCCGGTGATCCGCACGGGCACCCCATCGATCCGGTGTTCCTCGACCCCTTCGATGAGCGATGGTTCCGAGAAGCGCACAATCCGGAGCGGCGGATCATCCAGACGCGGGGGACGCGCCTTGCTCGGGATGGCGAGCCAGACCTCGAACGGCGCCTGCGTCGTCAGCTCATGGAACCGCAGCGCCGATAGCAGGCAAACCACCGCGCGCGGATGCCGGCACGCCACCTCGGCGAGCGCCGCATGCTCCGTGAATGCTCGCTCCGGTAGCGCATAAAGACCCCGCCCGACCCGCGCGAGCCGTCCCTGATGCACCAGTCGGGTCAGCGAGATCCGCGGGAGACCGCCAGCCTTTAGGTCAAGGGGGCGAATGACGCCTTGGTGGCGGGCGAGTTCGAGGATCGCGTCTTGTGTGGTAGACATCCTTAATCATGTTCCATGACGCGATGCTTCGTCAAAATAATCCGTCTTTTTGGAACATTGACAGCGCCCTCATCGGCACTGCCGTCGTTTCTGGATGAGCGGTGGTGAGTGGTTACCGCTCTGACGAAGACGGTCCCCCATGGCGCTCCATCCACTCACGCACGGCTTGCGCTAAGGCATCGGGTGAATCCAACACCGCATCGACCTGCTCGGTATCGAAGGGCGCGAAAGCATTCAGAATCCGCAACCGTGGGCGAGGCCCCAAGCTGGCGCGACCGGCCCGCACGTTGGAGATGGTATTGCGAGCCACGCCGAGGAAGTCCGCCAGCTCCGTATCCGTTCTGAATCCACAGGCTGACTGGACCAGGTCGATGAGTTCGCCGTCCGGTGTGGGAGTCGGTTGCGGACGCTGACGGGCATTCGCCTGTCGCTGGGCCAGCGCGTGACTGGAACGGCGAATCCGCTCGCTCAGCTGCTCGGGCAAGATGCTTTCCAGCCATTGGCGGCTGTGCAGAAAGCCGATGTGATCCATGATCTTCAGGCGCTGCATGATCCCCAATCGCGCCTTGCCATGGCGAACGCTATGAATGGTCGTGCGGGTGATCCCGAGAAAATCCGCGATCTGGGCATCCGAGCCCAGGCCGAATCCCTCTTTCAGGATATCCAGAAGCGCGACATCACGATGATCGTCGGATGATGGGGGCATTGCATTTCTCATTTTGTCTGTTATGGTAGCAAACGATGACATACGCCATCAGGATGTCCGATGCGAATTTTAACAAAAAATCCGCCACACGTTATCGTTTTAAACGAGTACGCCACTATGCAGACCATTTACGTTCCCCGTCGGTATATCCGCGAGCGGCAGTTGACCGCACAACTGTCCGTCCATCGCTCGACGCTGCGGCGCTGGGTTGAACAGGGGCTGCTACCGGCACCCATCCAAATCGGACCCCGTACCGTGGCCTGGGATGTCGACGAGATTGAGCAGTGGCAAGCCGAACGTGCCGCCGCATCACGCAAACCGGGCTGAAGCAGGAATGACCGCCATGTCATCATTCGATGCATCCGCCCCTGTCAGCGCGACTCCCCTGCACCGCATTCCAAGTAACGAAAACGGCCCGCCGGGCAAAAGCGCGCCGCTTGATTCGGTCTCTCTATCGATTGAGGACCGATCCATGTTCGACACTGCATTCGACACTGCACCTTCCATGCTCGCCTCACTTGACTTCCAAGCCCCGGCCAGCGATGACCATGACCCGCGGCGTGCCGTCGCATCGCCACTCGCGTTGGCGCCACGGGTCGACATCAAGACCACCGCCGCCGCCGCCATCCCGCACCTGGAGCGCCTCTGCGCCCAGTGGCTACCGGACGGCAAGCGCCAAGGTCACGATTGGATCGCACGCAATCCGACCCGCGACGACCAGCGTGCCGGTTCGTTTGCGGTCTCGTTGCACACCGGCGGCTGCATCGATCACGCCACCGGCGAGCAATGCCACGACATCGTCTCCACGGTTCGCTATCTGGACGGACTCCCGACCCAGGGCGAGGCGGCGCAACGGGTCGCCGCCTTTATCGGCGCTGCCCCCGTCCCGGCGCCGACCGCGACGCCGCTCGCCAAAGTGGCGCCCAAGCCCATGCCGATCCGACCGCGGACACATCCAAAACTCGGGGTACCCAGCCAGGAATGGGAATACCGCGCCGGCGACGGGACGCTATTGGCGGTCGTCTGTCGGTTCGAGACGGCGCAGGGCAAAGACTATCGACCGCTCACGGTCACGCCAGAGGGCTGGTTCTGGCGCGCGCCACCCTCACCGCGTCCGCTCTACGGGCTGAATCGCCTTGCCGCCTGCCCGGAGGCCGACGTGCTCCTGTGCGAAGGCGAAAAGGCCGCCGAGGCCGCCGCGCGCCTGCTGCCCGCGACCGTTCCCATGACCACCATGAACGGTGCGCGTGCGCCCGCGCTCAGCGATTGGGCGCCCTTGTCCGGGCGGCACGTCCGCCTTTGGCCAGATCGCGATGCGCCCGGCCTTCAGTACGCCACCACCGCCGCCTCGCTCGCCTATGCGGCGGGTGCCGCGTCGGTGACCAGACTGGATCTGTCGGCGCTGGGCGACGCGCTGGCGGACGGATGGGATGCCGCCGATGCGCTGGCCGAGGGCTGGACGCCGGAGCGGATCGCACAGACGGCATCGTGGATCGCGGTCGCCAAGCCGAGCGATCCGCCCGTCAAGTCCGCCCCGCTGTGCGTCCCGGATGGCTGGACGCTCACGCGCCGGATGGTGTTCGAGATCAATCCGAAGTCGGAAACCACCGAACGCCTCCCCGTCTGCGGTCCGCTCTGGGTCATCGGCCGGACCCACGGCACCCACGGCGATTGGGGGTTGGTCCTGGTCTTTCGCGACCACGACGCGCACGAGCAACGCCTGTCGATTCCCGCCGCGCGACTGCACGAAGACGCGGGCATCCTGGCGCGCGAACTGGCAACCCTTGGTCTCTCCATCGTCCCCGGCAAGGAGAAACGCCTGCTCGCCTATCTGGCGTCCTGGGAGGTGCGGACCCGCATTCTTTCGGCTAAACGTCTCGGCTGGCTTGACGATCCGGACGGTGCCCTGTCGTTTGTGATGCCCGATCGCGTGATCGCCAAGGACGGCCAACGGCAGGTGGTCTTTCAACCGGACCGCTACTCGCCCACCGTGCGCAGCGTGCATGCGCGCGGCACCTTGACGGATTGGCAGACGCAGGTGGCCGCGCCGGTGTGTCGGCATCCGCCGATGCTCTTCGCGCTCTGCGCGGGATTGGCCCCCTGCTGGTTGACGTTCGCCGAAGCGGGCGACTCCTTTGTCATCCATTTTTGGGGGAGAACCTCGCGCGGGAAAACCACCGTCGGACAGATTGCCGCCTCGCTCTGGGGCTGCGGGGCCGATCCGAACGACGCGCCAGAGCGCACCTTCATTCGACGCTGGAATCTCACGGGCAACGGTCTGGAGGGGTTGGCCGAGGCACATTCCGATCTGCCGTTGGTGCTCGACGAACTCGGCAGCTCGACCCTCGGCGACATCCGACCCTTGATCTATCAATTGGCGGGGGGGCAAGGCAAGACGGCACTCAACTCCGCACGGGACATGAGGGAGCCGCGCAGTTGGCGCACCATCGCCATCTCCACGGGCGAGTTGTCGCTCCATGCAAAAATGTCGGACCCAGACGGTGACGGCATCAAAAATCGCACCGTGAAAGGCGGACTGACGCACCGCGCGCTGGACATCGAAATTGCCGACATCGCAGGTGCCTCGCCCGAGCCCGAACGCGAAGGGATCGTGTCGGGTCTCAAGGTGGCCTGTGCGCGGTACTATGGGACCGCCGGCCCGGAACTGGTCCGTCTCCTCGCCGCCCGCTTCGAGACCGCCGCGCAGGTGCGCGCCTGGGTGCGCGAGCAGCTCGCCGTCGTCATGGGCGACCTCGCCCCGCCCGGTCTCCCGGCGGAAACGGCGCGCGGGGTTCGGCGCTTCGCCTTGATCGCGGTCGCGGGCGAGTTTGCGGTTCAAACCGGCTTGATTCCGGCCACCGCGGCGCAGGTGCGCGCGTGCGTGAAGATGGCGGTGACCGCCTGGTTGAATACCTCCGCCGAGACCGACGAAGAGCGGCTGGTCGCCAGCGTGCGCGCGTTCATCCTGCGTCATGCGGCGCGGTTTCAGCCGGACGCGGAATCGGTCGCGGCACCGCTCACCGATCGATGGGGCGATCCCATTCCCGCCACGGTGCCGGAGCCGGTGCGCGATCGCGTGGGTTTCGTCAATCACGCGAAACAGCTGTGGATGTTCACCGATGCCGGCTTGGTGGAGGCCGCGCCGGGCAACGACAAGACGACCATTGCGCGAACGTTGCGACGCACAGGGTATCTGTTCACCAACGAGACCGGCAAGCTAAAGGCGCGCATCAAGGTCGGCGAGAGCCGGCCTTGGCTCTATGCCGTGAAAGGGACGATTCTCGACAGCGACAGCGACCCACCCGGTCGCGCGCCGGGACGGCCGGGACAACCGGGGCCAGACCAACCACCGAGCGGGCGAGCGCCGGTCCCGCCCCCCGAGGCGCAACCGGGACAGCCGGGACCGATCGACGGTCTGGCGTGGCACAACCTGCCCGATCTTGGCGCGGCTGTCCCGGTTGTCCCGGTTGGAGCAGACGACCGGGACAGCCTGGAACGCCCGCCCGCGCCTGGCGTTGTCCCGCCTGTCCCGGCGGTCCCGTCGCCACACGGAGCAGGTCGGTTGATCGGCGAAGATGGAGGCGCAAACTATGTTTGATGCCGACACCTTCTGCGCCGAACTGGCCGCGTCCGGCGTCGATTTATGTCTTGAGGAGCCGGGACGGATCAAGGTGACGGGGAGTCTGGCCACGCGCGCACGCTGGTTGCCCGAGATCCGGGCACACAAGGCCGCCGTGCTCCTCGCGCTCGCCGCGCGCGATCCAACCCTGGATCGCCATCGCCGGTTCAGTGTCATCCAGACGGACGGGACCGTGCTGTCCGTGTCGCGCTGTCCGCCCTGTCCCCTGGCCGACGTGCAAGCGGATTATCCCGAGGGCGTGTGCTCGGTGGAGCGGGTGCCCGAGACCGCGGTTGCACTGGCACCTGCCGATCTCGCGCTTGCCCAGTCCGTGTTGAAGGCTTGGGGCGAGGACGATCCGGTTACGATCGAGGAATGGATGGAGGGTCTGGCGCGCGAGCCGGCGCGGCTCCGGCAGATGCGCGCGCAAGCCGTGGCGTTGGGCTTGGTCAGTCGGGACGGGTAGCGTTTTTGGCGCTTGATCCTGAATTTCAGCCGATTCACGTCCGCCACCAATCGGGTGCGGTTTCGTCCCGAATGTCCCAGCCATCGACCGCTTTGGCGCCATAACGATAGGTTGCGAAGGGAACGAGCGCTTCGGTTGGTGCGCAGCCGCCGTGGTAGCCATTGCGTTTGCTGGCGTAGCGCAACTTGCTGTTCCAGGCCAGAACCACCTCGTGCATGCCGCTGGCAGCCTCGATTCGCTGGCCCTTCAGGGTCATTTCGCCCGGAAAGGATTCCAGATTCGGTTCGCGCCATCGAGCATTCGGACTTGCCCCTTGCATCATCGTGTCCTGGTCAAGCACATGGCCGTGGTCGCTGGTGAACATCACGAATCGGTCGGAAGACCGTGCTTCCGCCAGCAGTGCGTCCAATCCCTTGAACTGCGCAATATCCCAGCGAAGTCGCAACTGGTCGGATTTCATCAGGTGATCGTCCACGGCATTGATCACCACGGCGACAACCCGCTGCCGCGTGTCGCTCAAGGCCGTTCTCAGATCATCCGAAAGGGTGACGCCGGAACTGTCGAGCAAGTCTCGCTTGTGAAAAATCGCCGGCGGCTTGCCCGCGACGGACGGGGCAACGAGCGAAGGGTAGGCACTGAACGCTGATCTTTCCGTCGACGCTGAACCCGCACAAGCGGTGCCGCAAAGGAGCGAGGTTCTGGATGCTTCTGTTGTCGACGGCAACATGGCCAGCAAGGTTGAGCATGACCCCTCGACGCGCTCGAACTGAATCCAGCCATGATCCTTGAGACTGTGGTTCAGCTCAAGGAACACGGGGATGCTCATCCCGTCCACCACGATGAGCAGGCTGCGACCGGCCACGGCGACCGGCGCGACGCACTGGTCGAGCGCGTCCTCGATCGGAATCAACGCTGTCCCATTTGGCTGGTCGACCGACAGCGATTCAGCGAATCGACGATCGAACAAGTCCCTTCGAGCACCTGTGCTCTCTCGCAGCAGCCCATAGGCGTTCGCCAGGTCCGCGGAGTCGTCGCCCTCCAGCAGTACGGTCTGCGCCCAATCCACCCAGGCGATCTCGTTGCGATACTGCTCCGCGAGCGCGTTCAATGATGACGGAAAGGCATTGGCGGTTTGCGCGAGCCAGCTCACCAACCGCACCGCCATCTTGCATCGAAGCTCGGAGCGGCTGTTCAAAACCGGCCCGCGATGGGCCATCAGCCGTCCAAACCGCAAGATGGCCTCGGACAAGTTGAGTTCATTCAGCGCGCCAGCGAAGGCCGTTGTTTTCTCCCGGAGTGCCGCACTCCCGTAACGTGCATGCGCCGCCAGTGACTCGGCCTTGAGCTGCGTCACCAATGACTCATAGCGGGCAACCTGCTGCTGCTTGGCGACTTCGGTGGCTCGGTCGAACCAGGCGTCGGCGGCTTCAGCCAGTTGATGCGCGGTGTGTGACGAGATCGTCAGTCCATCGAACAGCACTTCCAGGCGGGCGGCGACCTTGGCCCGATTGGATTCGGTGCCGGCGGCCTGGTCTTCCAGGGTTTCACAAAGCATGGCGATGGCCACCAGCTCATCGGCACTCCCCGTGTCGATGGCCGCAAAGACGAAGCTCACCAAGTCGCCGAGCGTTTCGCGAAGTCGTTGGACCGCCTCCTGGCGCGCGGTGCCTTCCAGTGTTTTGAATTGCTCTCGTCGTTGGGCATCGCCTGCCCATTTCAACAGGTCAAGTTCGGTCGGCGGATAGGACTCGAAGCCCAGGACGATCCGGAACAACTCCTTCCACGCGCGATCTTGATCCAAAACGAGCGACCGCACCGGGGCGTATCCCTCGGCTGGCAGGTAACGCACGAGCAGTTCAGCCAACCAGCGGTGGCGGGCCAGTCGGGGATCAATATGCGCCGCTCGAAAAAGCGCCAGGACGGTCTGCCAGAGGTCGTGCGTGATGGCACGTCGCTTGGCGCAGCGGGCCAGCACGTCAGCGCCCAGGTCACTCTCATTGCCCGAGAACAGCAGAACCACGGGCGTCGTGCTGGTTGAATGACGGCGCATGGCGTCACGAACGGACAAAGGGGAATTGCAGGCCAAGACCGGCCAGCGCTCAGCGTTCACATCCACCGTTGTACCCGCGAAGGCGTCTGGCGGCAGCCTCAGCAGGATGAATCGTGCTGGCGGGTCTGCCTCATGAGCCTGCCGGGCCTGAAGACTGATCTGATGCGCGGGAACCTTCATTCCTGTTCCCGGATCAGGATCTGGATATCCACACTGACGTCGCCGAGCCCCTCAAGCAGCATGCACGCATCGGCCAATGCCTTCAGTGCCTCGGTCTTGACCAGTCTGGCGCGCTCGATGCGCCGTGGCGCCTTCATGCCGGTTTCCGGCTCCGGCTCCAACTCCGACTCTGGAGTACGTTGAGGCGGTGTTCTCGGTGGTGTCGCCCGGTTGGCGACATCGGCCATCAGTGATCCGGCATCGCGTTCGAACTGGGCGACGGCGGTCTGGAGTCCGTCGACGTATTCGTAGCGGAGAACGGCATGCGCCAGGCTTTCGAGAATCTGGTTTGCACGCGGGGCAAACTCGCCGCTGCCGCTCGCGATCGAGCGGAGGCTGTTGACCAGATACTGCTTGGCCTCGACCCGCGCCAGCGCCTGAACTCCAGCGAGCACCGCCTTGGCCTCGGCGACTTCCTCGGGACTGAAATCCAGCCTCGACACGATGTTGACGAGGTCGAACTCAGCGCTGCTGGACTCCATGGCGGCAAACCAGTCGCGCAGGCGTGTCGCACCTGTCTTGCGCAGGGCGGGTTCGCCCGCGGCCACCGCATCGGTCTGCACCAAGGTCATCAACTGCTCGACCACGCGTAGGTAGTTCAGCAGATGGGCCGCCGTGTCGGTCACACGCTTGCGCGCCGCGCGAGAAAACTCCACCAGCCCCGGCGCTGACCGATACAGCGCCGCCATGGCAGGGTCCAGCATCTCTCCGGCGAGCTTGGTGGCCTGGTCCCACTCGGTCGTCGTCGGCAAGGGTTGCTCGCGCACCTCGCATTCGTTGGGCACATTGCCGATCTCGCCCTTGAACGGCTGGCCGAAGCGGTACAGGGAGCGATTGCTCTTGGCCAGCCAGGTCAGGATCACCAGGTCCTGCAGGTCTTCGCGCAGGCCGCGCCGGTCGGGAAGGTCCAGCCAGCGGCGCAGATCGGTCACGGTCGGCTCGCGGCCAGACTGCTGCGCGATCTGTCGGGCAAAGTGCTGCGACCAGTCATCGCGCAACTGCAGCGCCGCTTCGCCGACCTCGGCCAGATCGAGCCTGGGCGCGATGCGCCTGGCGTCGTCCCGCAGCGAGGCTTCGAGTTCCACCCGATGGGCGGGCTTCTGGGCCGCCAACAGCATCAACTCAGCGAGGCGCTTGACCGCGATCGGCCTGGGCTCGGCATCGAAGTGCGGATGGGCCGGAAACTCGTAGTCCAGCGCCTGCTCGGCCAGTTTCTCGAAGGCATCCTTGAAGTTGGCCGCGACCGGCGGGCGCAGGACCAGCGATGGATCGAGGCTGAAATAGTGTTCGTCGACCGTTTGCGCGGGGTCCAGCGCTTCCTGGGCGACGCTGTTGAGTCCATAAGCCGTGTGCAGACAGTTGCGAATGAACTGGCGTAGTTGGTCCCGTTGGTTCGTCAGAAGTACCCGTGCCTGTTCACGGTCTGCCTGTGAAAGCTGGCTGGCGTACTGGTCCAGATTGTTGCCACGCAGGACGAAATTGATGACCACCAGCCGGCCCAACTGATCCTGCGTGTTGGGCGACAGAAAGGACGGCAACCAGGCCAGCGAGCGTCCAACCCGGCCATCGTTGAGGAATCCGTCGATCCTGGCCACATCGTCCCGCGGGCCATGTTCGGGTTGATGATCGAACGGGAAGTCGATCAGGATGCGCCAGGTTCCTTCGCGTCCCTTGAGTGTGTCGAAAGACTGCTCGCGGACATTGCCAAACAGGATCTCCGCGTGGCGGCGCGAACCGCGCCAACTGATCTCCATCTCCGGCGGCAGCAGGCTGGAGCCGGCGTCCGCGAGCCCCAGACCATCGGTGATCAGTTGTCTGACTTCGGCTTGCCGGTTTCCCTGCGTGTCGAACGACATCGCGTTGGCCAGAATGGCGTCGGTGTCGACCTTGGCGACGTCCACCGAGACGATCGGATTCGGCGAGTCGTCGGCGATCTTGATCTCACCGGCCTGGCCCGCCCAACGCTTGAGCTTGGTCAGCACCGTGATGCCCTCACTGCCCGGTACCGGCGTGCGAATCGTGCCGTGGTTCAGCGCCGCCAGCTTGGTTGGCGTCAGGTTTTTCAGTGCTTCCACCTGAGGGACCAGCGCCGCCAGCACCAGGGTCTTGAGCAGGCGCGCATCGTTCTGCAACGCGGCCGCCTTCTTGGGATCGGCCTTGCCCGACTCGATGTCGTCCCAGATCACGCCATGCTGGGTTTCCAGAATCGGCAACAAGCGACGCCGCCAGAGCTGCTTGGCCTGCTCAAAGAAGAGCTTGATGCCGTGAGTGAAGGGCTCGTCGCCGTCGGCAATCACGTCGAACAGATCGCCCACCGGGATGACGTCGCCAATCTCCAGGGTGTCGGCCTTGTCCACCAACATCTGCTGCATCAGCTTGAGCGCCGTGCGCTCGCGCTGCAGCATCGACGAGACGGCAATCAAGGTCTGAACCAGTGCCGGCGTGAAGGGGTACAGATCCTGCAACATCTGCTGATCGCCGTCGCGCGTCAGCAGGGTTTGCAGCACCTCGGGCTGGCTGCTGAGCAGTTTGTTGATCGCTCCCTTGAGCAGCGCCTCCTCGGCCGGACCGCGCGTGCGCAGCAGCCGTTTCTTGGCGATCTCTGGAAGGTTGCGGTCCTCCAGGTTCACCTTGTCGAAGCGCGCCTCCCACCATTGCAGCGTGTCGGCAAACGACAACTGTTCCGCACCGGGCATGTGCTCGCCAACCAGTTCGCGCAGATCGCGCTGGCGGGCCATGAAGCTGACGATGGGGGTCGGGCGGTCGGCGTTGCTCGACTCCACCAGCTTCGCGACCTTCTGACCTTCGCGGGCAACCCAGGCCACATCGGCCGCCCGGCTGGCCAGCCAGAGGATGAACTCGTCCAGAAACAGGATGATGCCGTCATAGCCCAGGTCCCTGGCGTGATGCGACATGGCCGACAAGCCTTCGTCGAGCGAGGTGTACAGCTCGCGCTGCGACGCCGACAGGTGACTCACACTGCCGTAGAAGGCGCGTGTCAGCGCCCCGACCAGTTGGAAACGCTCCGGGCTGCCAGGCGGCACCTTCAGGGTGGCCTCGAAGCGTGCGGCAGCCCAGGTCTGCGCGACACGCCCCCAACCGCCGCCACCCGTCGCCACACCGGTTGCGCCATTCAGGGTGCGGAAGAAGGTCTCATCCCCCATCTGCGTGCGCAGCTTCTGCGCATCGTTGAGCATGCCCTCGCTCTGATAGAAGCCAGGGCTCGGCGCGTCCGGGTGCAGGCGAGCGGTGAGTTCGGCGTAGCCCGAGAACAGCGCCGACTCCAGCGTCTCGGCATTGATCATATGGTACGGCACGACCAGGAACTTCTTACCCTGCGTCCAGCCGTTGTGCTTGGACACCACCGAGGCCAGCTCGGGCTTGCCACGGGCCGTGGCGTCGCCGCGCAGCAGCAGCGACAGGATGGCCATAAAATGGCTCTTACCCGTGCCGAAACTGCCGTGCAGGTACGCGCCCTTGCTGATTTGGCTGTCGATCGCGCCCTTGACCACCCCGAGCGCCTGATCGAAGCACTTCACCAACTGGGGCGTGGCAATGTAGTCGCGCACGGTTTCCGCAGGGGCGTTCAGGCCATCCGTCAGGCGCAGCACGAAGTCGCCCTGGTGGACCTGCTCTGGCAGATCGAATATCTCGCGAAGTTTTGGCATGTCGTGGTGTCCTGAGATCCCTCTTGATTCGTGTCAGACCCGCGCGGCGGCGCTGGAACGTCGGCCGCGCGTCCGGCGAACGGGCGCCGGGGGGCGCCAGGCGCGCACCGCCGTCAGTGTCAGTCCGTGCTGAGCCAGTTGTGCGTCGAGCAGGCCCTGCAGGTAATCGCCGGTGCTCATGCCCAGGTCGTCGTCAATCTCGGGGTGCCATTGGTGAACCCAGGGCAGCAGTTCGTCCAGTCCGGCCAACGCGGGGGTCAAGCGAGCCGCATCGGCGCCTTCGCGTTGCAGCATCTCGTACAGATAACCCGTCAGCGCCAGGGCGCGGGCCTTGGCGTCGTAGCCGGCCCATAGCAGCATCGGGCTTCC
>NZ_CAIPNF010000183.1 GCF_903866365.1 uncultured Thiocystis sp. | reverse complement strand
GCTGCGGCCTCTCGCTCCAGGTCTGACCCCAAGGTCTGCGCTGGAGAAATTCGCCGTCATCCAGATGGTCGATGTCCACCGGCCCACCACCGATGGGCGCACCCTGGTCTTGAGTGAGTATTCCGACCGAATCCGGACACCCATTCCGATCCAAACCGGACACCAATCCGACATCAAAGCGGACAGCATTCCGACCTGAAAGCGGACACTGATTCCGATCGAATCCGGACAGCATTCCGGTGAATTCGGACAGCCGTTCGCACACGCATCACGACGCGGGATAACCCAAGTAAGCTGCCGACCTTTTTGCTGTTGCAACGAGGAAGGCACATGTCACGAGAACGGTTATCCATGCGAAAGATCCACGAAATCCTGCGCCTGAGCGGGGGCGCACAGGTGTCGTTACGGGCCGTGTCCAAGACGCTCGGTATCGGCAAATCGACGGTGTCAGCTTGCTTGAAACGGGCGCAGGCCGCAGGACTCTCCTGGCCGTTGCCGGCGGACCTCGACGAGGGGCGTCTGGAGCGTCTGCTCGATGCGCAGGAGGCGCGCGCGCCACGTTGCCGCGAGGCGATCGAGTGGGCGCAGATCCAGCGCGAGCTGCGCGGCAAGGGGGTGACGCTGTTCCTGCTTTGGCAGGAGTACCGCGAGCGTGCCCCCGACGGCTATGCCTACAGCCGCTTCTGCGAGCTCGACGCGCAGTGGCGCGGGCAGGTCGATGTCGTGATGCGCCAAAGCCATCGCGCCGGCGAGAAGCTGTTCGTCGACGACGCCGGGCAGACGGTCGAGATCGTCGATGCGCGCAGCGGTGAGGTGCAGGCGGCGCAGATCTTCGTCGCGGTCCTCGGCGCGTCGAGCGACACCGACGCCGAGGCGACCCGCACCCAAGGCTTGGCCGACTGGATCGGGTCGCACGGACGTGCCCTGGCCTTTTTCAATGGGGCGCCAGAAATCATCGTGCCCGACAATCTGCGCAGTGCCGTCAGCAAGGCCGGCCGCGATGAGCCGGATCTCAACCCCACCGATCAGGATTTCGCCCGTCACGATGAGGTCGCGGTCATTCCCGCGCGGGTGCGTAAGCCACGCGACAAGGCCAAGGCCGAAGGCCGTGTGCTGCTCGTCGAGCGCTGGATCCTGGCACGGCTGCGCCATCAGACCTTCTTTTCCCTGGCGGCGCTCAATGCGGCCATCGACGAGTTGCTGACGGGGCTGAACGAACGGCCCTTCAAGACGCTTGAAGGCTCGCGACGCCGCCACTTCGAGACCATCGATCGCCCGGCGCGGCGGCCCTTGCCCCCTGTCCCCGATGAATACGCCGAAGGGCGTCAAGCTCGGGTGGCACCCAACCTCCATATCGAGGTCGAGGGGCACGACTGCTCCGTCCCCCATGCTCTGGTGAAGCGTCAGCTCGATGTGCGCCTCACGGCGACCACGGTCGAGGTGTTGCATCAGGGGCAGCGTGTCGCCTCGCCTGTCCGTCGCCCACGCCGCGGCGGCTACACCACCGTTGCCGCTCACATGCCCGAGGCCCATCAGCGCGACCTGGATTGGACGCCCGAGCGCCTCCTTCGCTGGGCCGCGCAGCACGGCCCTTCAACGCGCGAACGGATCGCGTGTCTGCTCGCCAAGCGGCCCCATCCGCCGCAAGGCTTCAACGCCGCCTTCGGGGTGATGCGCTTGGGCAAGGATGACGGCGAGGCGCGCCTGGAGGCGGCCTGCGCCCGCGCGCGGGCCATCGGCACGATCAGCGACAAGCGCTTGGCCTCGATCCTCGCCAAGGGCTTTGATCGGCGCCCGTTGCCGAATCAGGCCCCTGAAGCCAACCCCATTGTTCATCCCCATCTGCGCGGTGCCGGCTACTACCGCTGACGCCGCCGCCTCACGCCCCCGGCGTTTGCTGGGGGTCTTCACGCCATGATCCTTCAGGAAATTCGCTCCATGTTGCTTCACCCCACCCTCGAACGCCTTCAGCAACTGCGCTGATCCGGCATGGCCAACGCCCTCCAAGAACAGTTGCAGCAGCCGGATATCGCTACCCTGCGCGTTGAAGAGCGCCTCGGCCTACTGCTCGACCGCGAGGCCACCGAGCGCGAGAACCGCCGCCTGAAAACCCGCCTCAAACAGGCAAAGCTGCGCCCGAGCGCCGCCATCGAAGACATCGACGACCGCGCCCCGCGCGGTCTCGATAAAGTCCTCAGGCAACTCCCGGAAAATAACGCACCAGTATCACGCGGCTGTCGGTTGAATCACCACATGGTACTTGGGTAGATGTTCATTGCGCTGAAGATGTTCCTCGATGGCATCGAAGGCTTGTTTAGTCAGGCGAACGCCTGTCTCGTAGACCCGATCCCACAATTGAATCGCCGGTTCGAGACATTTCCATGTCATGGTGCGCGCCCACTCGCAGGCCGTGTCGATGGCATCGAGCAAGGCACCGTTCCAGTGCCTCTCCAGGATTCCCCAACAACGCTCAATCGGATGGTATTTGCTGTGAGACGGCGGGTCGTCAACCAAGACGATCTCCAGGCCTGTTTGCTCGGCAAACGCCACCCTGCGCGCCATCAACTGCGTGCGCCGGCTCTGTCGCTCGGGGCCATTGTCGAGGTTGATGACCAGTTGGGTAATATCCCCGTCACGTGTCTGGTTGTCAGACCACCATTGCTGCAGACAATCGACGATGAAATCGCTGGTCTCGCGCGAGGTTCCGAAGAGGATGGTCAGCCCACCGGCCATGACGTCGAGAATGCCGAAGGGGACGAGTTTGGGCTCGGGTTTAAAGTCATGATCGGCGGCTTCTACCGCGCGGGCGCCTCGCGAGAGCCCGCGCCGGGAGAAAGGACCGATCTCCACCTTCGCCTTGGTGTCGATGGACATCCGAAGGGAATCCGGGCGTTGATCCGACTTCTCGTTTTCCTCGCGGACCGTGTTGAAGATGGCGTCCGTCTCTTTGACCCGCTGGATGGGTTTCTTTTTTTGTACCCGTCTCCAGCGATCGCCCCGTCGGTTGAGGATCACGCCAATGGTGTTCTCATGAGGCAATTGCTCATCGGTCCCGTGCTTTTCATCGATCAGGGCCTGACGCACCGCGTTGGCGGTCATTCTGGTGTACTGGAAGCGGCCTTGAAACTTGGGATCGGTCGGACTGTGCGGGTCCACCAGCGCGAGAAGATCCTCCAGCAGCTTGGGCTGAACCGCTTCGCACGTGCGCCGACCGCGCATCGAAAAGTGGTCGAGGCAGGTGATTCCGGTGCGCCACTCGTTCAACCCCAGCACCACCGTTTTGCTCGACCAACCAAAGACGGTCTGCGCCTTGCGCGCACTCCCACCGAGATCGTCCAAGGAGACTTGCGCCTCAAACTGACGCCGCTTCGGCCCGGTCAGCTTGCTCGCGGCGTCGCGGATCGTCTGAATCACCGCATCGGTCAGTGGCGTCTCAGTGTCTTTCATCGTGATTCGGCTTGTTTAAATGGCTTGGTTCGACGATACCGACGAAGCGACTCGAAGACCACTCCCTTCTGCCACACTATTTCTCGGGAGTTGCCTAAGCCCGATACGCAGCATCCTGAAGACCCTCCTCCTCGCGATGGAGGATCCGTCCCGTGGTATATTTAAGTCATCATTTCGCACTGGTTCACTGATCGCGGGCCTGGATGCGAAGATCACGAAGAGAACGGGGAGAAACTCATGTCCAAGAAACATCCGATTGTCGCTGTCACCGGATC
>NZ_CAIPNF010000182.1 GCF_903866365.1 uncultured Thiocystis sp. | reverse complement strand
CTGCCGCAAGCTCGGGATTTCCTTCTGGGACTACCTCAATGACCGCATCGGGCAAATCGGAGACATCCCGCCCTTGCCGGAAATCGTGCGCGAACGGATCTTGGCCGCTCAGGCTGTGCCGTGAGTTATTGAGAAGTTACCCTGAGCGGTCTTGGTTTCAAGATTTTGTTGGATATTTTCTCATCCGCCGAACACCCGCTACGGTTTCGCGAACTGCCCTTCACCTTCCGTCAGCGTCAAGCGGGCGACAGCAAACTCGAAAAGGCGGTGCTCTGGGAATATCTGCTGATGCTGGCCCAGAAGATCATCGGAACCACGATTCCGGTGCGCTTCATCGCCTTTTCGCTGATCGGGGGACTTGGCGTCTTCGTCCACATGGCGGTGCTGTGGCCGATCCTGACCCTGCTCGGCAGCGGTGCTTTCATGCTGGGTCAAACCGCCGCGACCCTGGTTGCCATGACCAGCAATTTTTTCCTGAACAATCTGCTGACCTACCGCGATATGCGGCTGCGCGGGCGGCAACTGCTGTGGGGCTGGTTCACCTTCGTGCTGGTCTGTAGCGTGGGCGCCCTGGCCAATGTCGGGATCGCCAACTATCTGTTCCGGGAAGGGCATTCTGGCTGGTTCTTCTCCGCGCTGGCCGGGATTCTGGTGGGCGCGGTCTGGAATTATGCGGTGACAGCGGTCTATACCTGGAAGCGGCCCCAGGCGGCTTGACCTGCATCGCCAAGGACCGGCTATGACGGATTCCCGCTGGCCTCGGGCAAGGGCCGCATCGCCTCGTCCACATAGGGATTCGTCGCCGCCCGCTGTTCGTGGCGGACTCGCCGATAGAGCCGCCACACGCGCCACGCATAGACAGCCAGGCCGATATAGGTCGCGCGAATCTCAGACCACCGGCGACGATAGAAGGGGAGACGGGCCTCCAATGGCAGGGATGGGCGACGGTCGGTCCGGATCTTGCGGCGGATAAAGCCGCCCTGGAGCGGATGCACGCCCTCGAATCGGAAGCAGCCGTAAAACTCCAGGGCGATTTCCATGATGCGTTTCGGGTTGCGATCGAACGCGGCGGCGCGCCGCATCAGTGTCTCCAGATGAGCCATGGAGTAATAGTCATCCCAGGCACGCCGATAGAGCCCCTGCCATTCTTCCCGACTCATTCGCGGGTGAGTCGTGCAGACATGCTCAAGATCATAGACGTTCAGGTCTGGCTCCAGCGGCGCGCCCTGCTCATAGAGCGCTTTGTGATCGGCGGAACCGGGCAGCGGGGTCAGACAGAAAAACTCCAGGATATCGAGCGGCAGCTCGCGCTGGATGGTCGCGATGTCGGCGAGGACTCGCGCGGGCGTATCGTCCGGAAAGCCGATGATGTAGCCACAGTAGGTCGTGACCTTTTTCTTCTGCCAGGCCAGGAGCATCGCACGGTAATCGTCGATCTTGTTCTGCTTTTTGCGGGCGGACGCGAGGTTTTCCTGGTGGATATTTTCCAGCCCCAGGAAGACCCGCGAAACCCCCGCCTTGCGCGCCTTGTCGACGAAGTTGGGCAGCGTGTGGCACTGGGTGTCGATCTGAATGGTGAAGTTGAACTTCACGCCCAGTTCCTGGCGCAATTGGGCGATGCGATCAAAAATCGCCTCCCAGTTACGATTGCGCGCGAAGTTGTCGTCGGTGATGAAATAGTGACGAATGCCGTGCGCCAGGTTCGCCCGCAGCAGGCGCTCGATATCGTCCGGATCGCGATAGCGGGACTTGCGCCCCTGAACATTGATGATGGTGCAGAAGCTGCACAGAAAGGGACAGCCGCGTCCGGCATCGAAACTACCCGGCATGGGCGCGTAGCGGCGCGCCACCTTGGGCGGCAAGTACGGCATGGTCTGCCCCTGCAAGGACGGCAGATCATCCATGTAATTGTAGAGCGGCAGTAGCCGACGCTCATGAGCCGCGCGCAGGAAGTCGGCAAACCGTCCCTCCAGTTCACCAGCAAAGAGCGTCACGCCAAGATCCATGGCCTGCTTCAGTTCAACGGGGAGATCCGGCAACATCGCCAGGCAACCGCTGACATGAAAACCGCCGATGGCCACCTGGATCCCGGCGGCGCGGAAACGGCGCGCCAGATCGAGCGCGCGCGGGAACTGATTTGACTGCACCCCGACCAGACAGACGAGGCCCCGATTGGCCGACGCGCGGAAGCGGCGGATGATTCGCTCGACCGGGATGCGGGTGTTGGTTTCGTCGTAGGCGTGGATCCGGATTTCGGTGTCATCACCAAGCACCCGTTCCCCGGCCGCCCAACGGGTCAGCCCGTAGAGACTGGCCAGCGAATTGGACGGAATCCACGCCTTCAGCCACTGGATGACGTATCCCTGATCGTCGTAGTGGGAGGGTTTGATCAGTTCGACGTGAAAGGTTTGGTCTGTCGATGCCACGGGCGACTCCAAGTTCGGGATTAAACCGCGCCCGCCATGACATGCGTTGTTGGTGCATCAAAACAACGCGCATCACGCTGGACGCCGTTTAGGAACCCCTATTATGGTACTCCCGTCGACAGACATCGACAGCGGTTGGCCGAAACCGCGTCATCTGCGATGCCATTGAGGCATGCCAGGAGGAGCCAACGTGACAATCGCGCCAGTCACGGCAGACGCGGCGTGGATTACTGCCCAGCGGCCGCCGGAACCTCGACGAAGCTAATCACGAAGTTCACGGGCACGGCCTTGCTGATGCTTGCCAGACCAGCAATCTCACGCAGTTTCTCGACCCCATCGCTCATCCCGAACTTGGCCGCATCGACGATCAGCGGCTTGATGCTCGCGACCATCACGGTCTTGGCGTCCACCTTCGCGGCCTGCATGGCAAGTGTCATGGGTTGCTCCTGACCATGGAGCGAGAGACTACCCTCGGCATTGATCTGAGCGATGTCTCCGATAGCCATGTCGGTGATGATCTTGGGGTCGATCTTGGCGTTGAGCACGGCCTCCCGGTAGTTGGTTGTCTCGAACAGAAACTCTCGCATCCGCTCGTTACGGATTGGAATCAGGGTGTCGACCGTGTCGAGCATGAGCGTGACAACCGCCTGACCATCACCGTCAATCGTTCCCTGAATCTTGCCGAAGGTATTGACCTCGGCCACATCGTTGGCCTTGATGGAGACGAAGGCCAGGTGCGAACGGGCCGGGTCGAGGGTCCAGTCGGCCAGCGCGGGGGTTGCGGTCAGAATCCCGGACAGGATGAGAGCGAACATCGAATTGCGCATCGGTTTCTCCACAGCGGATTGATAAGATGGGCCGTTCAAACGGAAAGGCTTTTTTGACAGGCGAGACCAGAAACTTGGACGCAAAAATCCCAGAAACAAGCACCCCGCGCGAAGTCTCCGCACCGCCAGCCTGGACAGGGGCGATTCAGATCGCCCTTCCCCGCTGGATCGCGCCCTTTCTCAGCGCGCGTCCGGCGATCTTCCCGGATGACGATCGACGGATGGCGCTGGTGCTGGAACTCACCCGCGAGCAGGTGCGCGTCGGCAGCGGCGGCCCTTTCGGCGCTGCCGTGTTCGCGTCGGAGAGCGGTCGACTGCTCGCGGTCGGGGTCAATCTGGTGGTGGCCTCGCGCTGCTCCATCGCCCACGCGGAGATGCTGGCAATCGCCAGCGCCCAACAGATGCTTGGCCATTACGATCTGCGTCAGGCCGTCCCAGGCGGCTGCGTGCTGTTCAGCAGCGCGGAACCCTGCGCCATGTGTCTGGGCGCCCTGCCCTGGTCGGGCATCGACCGCCTGGTCTGCGCGGCACGGGACGCGGATGTCCGCGCCATCGGTTTCGACGAGGGCCACAAACCGCCGGATTGGGTGGAAGGCTATGCGCGCCGCGGCATCGGCGTGACACGCGATCTGAGGCGGGAAGAGGCGATTGCGGCGCTGCGGGAGTATGTCGTAAAGGATGGCGAAATCTATGGGGCGGCGGTCACTTCTGAGGCCGGTTCGGATGATCGGGATGCGATTGAACCTCCTGCTCCGCGCTGACTGCGGGATCGAGATGCACCGCTAGCCAGAGACAGGGCGGTGCGTGCGAGGTCCGCAGGACGCGATGCGGGGTGTGCGCGGGAATGAAGCGGTAGTCGCCGGCGGCGAGCTGAAGGGTATTGCCGGCGATCCAGAGCGTGGCCTCGCCTTGCAGCAGACAGACCCATTCGTCCTGTTCCTGATCGTAGAGACCGCTGTCGGGCCGGTCACTGCTCAGGATGCGCTCGATCCGCAGTTGGCCCAAGCGCAGGAGTTCCTCGAAATCCTCGCCCGCGGAGGGGCTAGGTCCATGCGCGAAGAGGTTTCCTGATTGCGTGTTGGGATCGTTCATGGCGGACTCCTGGTTGTTGAGGATCAGCTTTCCCGATCAGGTATGCGGGTCCGCGATCCGACTGTCCATCCGCACCCCGTTAGACGATTTCCGGAAAGGGGGTAGTCGGTGAGCGCCTCCACTCCCTAAATGTTGTGGTCACCACTCATAGCCATGCGTCACCGCGGCTTCAGTGACGGGCGCGGTGACGACCGCCTGCTCCAGGAGGCGGCGGAAGACGAGTCCACGGCTCTGCGAGGTGCGCCGGTTGAAGCGGAAGGTGAACTCCTCCAAGTACCCCTAGAGGTGCTCAGGAGTCACCGCACCCTGGTGCGTGCCGAGGATCCAGCGCTTCAACAGGCTCGCCACCCGATGGACGCCGGGCATGGTCACATGTGCAGGATCAGAGGAAGACGACAGAACCGTCCTGCGGTGCGTCAATCCTCGCTTCGGCCAGTCGTGGTACCCGCTCCAGCCGTTGGTATGCACCACGGAACCAGCCGCAACGACATCGCACACGAAAGGTACGAGATTTTCGCCCGAGGCATCCGCAATGTGCCGCATCCGCAACCTCCCGAACCCCTTGGGATCGAGAACCTCTAGTGCGATCACGACGACCATCTTGGCGGTCCCGCGTCCACGCTTGCCTCCGTGCTCGGCGCCGCCGACGAGGGTTTCGTCGTCCTCAACGACGCCCGCTAAGAGTCTGTTTATACTTTGTTGAATTAAAATAGTAATTTGGAGTCTAACCCGGATTATTCATAAAAACGGGCGACACTCGTTTAACCAATTGATAAAATTGGCGTTCCGCCAAGAACGCTTCGGAGAAGCCAAACGAGGTTGCCCATGTCCCAGTTTACCCAAGAGCCGTTGCGATTTCCTCCCGTCGACGGCCGGACCGTTCGGGCTGACGTTGACGGCGGGGCGATGTCTTCTGATTTCGGCCCCTTGATTCTGCACGGTGTCGACCCGCCGATCGGTCTGACCGAACGACTCGCCCAGACGGTCGATGACCCGCGCCATCCGCCCTACCTCGCCCATCGTTTCTGGGCCTGCCCACAGGTTTATGAAACATCCGGGATAGCGGCTTTGCTCTCTCGCGGAGAATAGGCGCGGCGCATCCATCCTCGTCGGCCTGTCCTGCAAGTTGCGGCTACGAGCGGGCATTTGGCGCGTTAAATCAGTATATAAGCGTTTTTTTCTTCTTCTCGACAAGGATCGTTCATGTCGATAAGAATAGGGTGAGATGGGAATTGATCGACGCCGTTTGAAGCGACGAACTTTAAGCGACGAGGGCTGAATCGAACCTGGAGTCTGCATATGGCACGTATCGTCATCCTTGGGGCGGGTATTTCCGGTCACACCACCGCCCGCTACCTGGGCAAGTGGGTCGGGAAAAAGCATCAGATTATCGTGGTTTCGCCGAATTCCAAGTGGAATTGGATTCCGTCGAATATCTGGGTGGGCGTGGGCGAAATGACGGAGCGGCAGGTGACCTTCGAGCTTGCTCCGATCTATAAGAAAATTAACGTGGACTTTCGTCAGGCCAAGGCACTGTCGATCAACCCGGAAGGCGATGCCGAGCATGCCAGCCCCTTTGTGACGGTCGAATACACGGAGATGTCGCGGGCCGGGCAGACTGAAGTTATCGAGTACGATTATCTGGTCAACGCCACCGGCCCCAAGCTGAATTTCGGCGCCACGCCCGGCCTGGGGCCTGACGGTGGCTATACCGTGTCGGTCTGCACGCCTGGCCACGCGCTGGAGGCGAACTCGCAACTGCAAAAGAACATCGAGGCGATGAAGGCCGGCGAGGAGCGTACCTTTGTCGTCGGCACGGGACATGGCATGTGTACCTGCCAGGGCGCGGCCTTCGAGTACATCTACAATGTCGATCATGCCTTGCGCGAGGCCGGTGTGCGCGAGCGCGGGCGGCTAGTCTGGATCAGCAACGAATACGAACTGGGCGATTTCGGCATGGGCGGCGTGCACATCACGCGCGGCGGCTACGTGACCAACGGCAAGATATTCGCCGAGTCGCTGATGGTCGAGCGCGGCATGGAATGGATCACCCGCGCGCACATCACCAAGATCGAGCCGGGCAAGATTCACTACGAATTGCTCGATGGCACCTATCATGAACTGAACTTCGATTTCTCCATGCTGATTCCGCCTTTCTCGGGGGTTGGCCTGAAGGCGTTCGATAAGTCTGGCGCCGACATCACCGATCAGGTCTTCGCGCCCAACGGGTTCATGAAGGTCGATGCCGATTACGCTCCCAAGCCGTTCGAGGAGTGGAGTAAGGCGGATTGGCCAAGAACCTACCAGACGCCGAAATACAAGAACATCTTCGCCATCGGCATCGCCTTCGCGCCGCCGCATCCCATCAGCAAGGTGATGAAGAGCCCCAACGGCAC
Source organism: uncultured Thiocystis sp. (assembly GCF_903866365.1). Lineage (GTDB taxonomy): Bacteria > Pseudomonadota > Gammaproteobacteria > Chromatiales > Chromatiaceae > Chromatium. The sequence continues at coordinate 28,152 of NZ_CAIPNF010000182.1, read as the reverse complement.
CCAGATCAGTCCGACCCCGCCGCGTACCGGCATGCCTTCGGCCACCATCGGCAAGGCCGTCGCGGAGAGTCTCCGCGACATGCTCAAGGGCGCGCCGGAGCCGACGCACTCCGCCTCCATGGGCGAGATGGGCGCGGCCTGCGTGGCCTCGACCGGCTCGGATATCTTCAACGGTACCGCCGCCACCATGACGGTGTTCCCGGTCGTGCCGGATTACGAAACCTATCCCGAGTATGGACGGGACATGAATCTCACCTTTGGCGAGATCGGACTGGCTGGACACTGGATGAAGTATATCCTGCACCATGTGTTCATCTACCAGGCCAAGCTCCGTCCGGGTTGGTCCATACTTCCGGATTGAGGCGTTTTCAGTCATCGCAATCCCCCGGTTGAAATCACCTTCTTCTGGTGGTAAAGCGCACGGGAGAGGGATAACCTCTTCCTTGCGGTGTCGTCCGGCTCAATCGGACGCTGATCGAAACATCTACTGCGAGGCAGAGACTTATGGCCGCTAAGAACAAAGAGCCCTATCAGCAGGCATACTATCCGCCGGTGCCCACGAAATGGGTCCGCTACATGCGGACATCCTTCATCTGGCAGTTTTACCGCTTCTGGGTGATCAACCTGAAGATCCTGAAACTTCTGTTGAAGTCGCATAACTAAATTGTGTCCAAGCAATGGCATGCGTGGTTTCAAGTGGATCGGTTGGCTTGAACCCATGTCCGTTGGAGCGGATGCGGCTTAATCGATGATTGGCGTCCTCGGCGGAACTTTCGACCCTGTTCATTTCGGACATCTGCGTCCGGCACTAGACTGTCTCCAGGGTTTGGGTCTCGACGAGGTGCGTTTTATTCCACTGAACGTCGCCGTTCATCGTCCTCAACCACTGGCCGCCGCCGCGATGCGTTTGACGATGCTGGAAGCGGCGCTTGGCGGACAGCCAGGTTTTGTCCTGGACAGGCGCGAACTGGAGCGGCCGGGCGGCTCTTTTTCTTACGATACGCTCGTCTCGCTACGTGCCGAGGTGGGTGTGGATGAGCCACTTTATCTGTTGGTTGGCGCGGATGCATTCGCTGGTTTCCTGTCATGGTACCGACCACTGGAGATTCTTGAGTTGGCGCATCTGGTTGTGATGCGCCGACCCGGTCATGGTTCGGTTGCCGATCCCTTCCTGCGCAATTTCTATCTGGAGTACGGCTGCGATGAGCCGGCGTCCCTGGCGGAGCGTCCGGGGGGGCGTATCCTGTACCACGACGTCACCCAGGTGTCGATTTCATCAACCCGCATTCGACAATTGATCGCGCGCGGCCTGAGTCCGCGTTATCTGTTGCCCGAGGCGGTGCTTGCTATCATTAAGCGCGAGGGTCTCTATCGGTGAGTCAGTCTCGTCAACGCTTTCGCGAAACTTATATACATCATTGATTTTCATCATTTAAGTAGAGGAGAACGCATGCAACTTGAGCAACTTCGGCAACTGGTCGTCGAGACGCTTTCCGACATGAAGGCCCGCGATGTCAATGTTATGGACGTGCGCGGCAAGACGGCCATCACTGATTACATGGTGGTCGCATCCGGTACCTCCGATCGGCATGTTAAAGCGATCGCCGAGACTGTCGCCTTTCGGTCGAAGGAAGCTGGCGAGACACCCCTTGGGACCGAGGGCGTTGCCGAGGGCGAATGGGCATTGGTGGATCTGAATGGTGTCGTCGTCCATGTGATGCTGCCTAAAGTGCGTGATTTCTATAATCTCGAACGTCTTTGGTCCGCCCCAGCCGCCGAGCCGATGATGGCATCGAGTGCAGTCTGAGTCGGGGCGGGGGTCGGTAGTGGGTGCGTTGGATTCTATCGGCGCTCAGGATACCGCAGCGCCGATCCTCGCGCTGGTTGCCGCAGTGGCGGAGAATGGCGTCATTGGTCGAAACAATGCCCTGCCTTGGCGTTTACCGGCCGATTTGGCGCACTTCAAGCGATTGACTCTGGATCAATCCATCGTCATGGGGCGGCGTACCTGGGAGTCGCTGCCGGGTTTGCTGCCGCGACGACGGCATATTGTCCTGTCTCGCGATCCTGATTTTCGCCCGGATGGTTGCACCGTTGCCTCCTCCCTCGATGCGGCGATTGCGATCGCGGGCAGTGTTCCTGAGCTGATGATTGTCGGCGGTGCCGCGCTTTATGCCGAGGCACTGCCACGCGCCAGCCGTCTTTATCTGACCCGTGTCCATGTCCGGATCGAAGGCGATGCCCTGTTTCCAGACTGGGATCCCGTGCAGTGGCGCGAGGTGAGTCGAATCGAGCAGGCGGCGGATGCACGCAATGCCTTTGCCATGACCTTTTTTGAGCTCCAGCGCGGGCGGTGAACGACCCCGTGATCTGGATGGCATGTTTTTTGTGTTACTGCATCGGCATCGTCTGATGCGGCGGCGTCGCTGACGCTCAATCCTGACCAGGTGCGAGATACCCCTTGCAGTTCAACTGAATCGGCATCCATGGCATGTTGTCCAGCTGGATGGCCGTGAGTGCGCCGCCCCAGAGACAGCCGCTGTCGATCGCCCAGACGTTATCTTCCTCACGGTAGCCAAGGGTCGACCAATGCCCGAAAATAATGCGCGCATGCCGGGTTTTTCTGTCTGGTACCTGGAACCAGGGGATTAGGCCGGCCGCCTGTCTCCCAATGTCTCCTTTTTCCTTCAGGGCCAGCGTGCCATCCGCTGCGCAGAAGCGCAGACGGGTCAAGCAGTTGGTGATGAAACGCAGTCGTTCCATGCCGGTCAGTTCGGGTGACCAGCGGTCCGGCTGATCCCCGTACATGGCGAGTAAAAAATCACAATAATCGTCTCCTTGCAGCGCCGCCTCCAGTTCACCGGCTCGCGCGCGCGCATCCGCCAGATCCCATTGCGGCGGTAGGCCGGCATGAATCAGGATCAGATTCCGCTCCGGGTCATGGTGGAGAAGTGGGCGATGACGGAGCCAATGCAGAAGTTCATCGCGATCCGGTGCTTTCAGGACGGCATCCAACGTGCTCTTTTTGGCGTGTTTGGTATTGCCCGCGGCGAGTGCCAGTAGATGCAGATCGTGATTGCCTAGTACGACCACTGCGCCTTCTCCGAGCGCATGCACGAAGCGCAGTACATCGAGCGAGTCCGGTCCTCGATTCACCAGATCACCGACGAACCACAGGCGGTCGGTCAGCGGATCGAAGGCAAGCCGGTCGAGCAGCGCCCTCAATTCAAGATAGCACCCCTGGATATCGCCGATCGCATAGGTGGGCATGGTCGTGTTGGCGTGCTCGGATTGAAAATACGGATGACCGCGTCCTGGACGCTGCCGCTTCGCTCCACTGAAGCCGGGCCTTCGCGCGAACAGGAACGCGATTTCGTTAGTGGATGCTGGTGGCGGAAATCAGCGAGAAAGCGGGGATCCTGGCCTCGAAGCGGATCCCGTTATCGTCGATCATCCCGTAACTGCCGTGCATGCTTCCTAATGGCGTCGGCAGGACGGTGCCGCTGGTGTATTGATAGCGTTCGCCTGGCAGCAAGTGCGGCTGCTCGCCCACGACACCTTGTCCGCGCACCTCCTGCGCTTGCCCGTCCGCATCGGTGATGATCCAATGTCGGTCGAGCAGGCGGGCGGGTTCGTCCCCTTGATTCTCGATGGTGATGGTGTAGGCGAAGACGTAGCGGCCTTCGGCGGGCGAGGACTGATCTGGCTGATACTGGCTTTGAGTCACGATTTTGATCGAAAGTTCTTTCACCTGGGGTCTCCACTGCGGACAAGCGAATCGGAAAGCGTGATAATACCAATGAAACTGCGTACGGCATGGTCAAGGTTGTTTGTTTATCCGATCCGCCCGGCCAGAACCAACCAATGTCGTGTCGGACGTGGTTTGGATGTGGTCACGAGATCCATGGTCTACTCGGATCGCTCGAGTTTCTTTCTAATTATTTGATAGAGTTGTATGCTGCTGTTAAACGTTTACTCGAAGCGATGCCCGCTATGTTGATCCCTTCCAAACGCAGCCGGCCCAAACCCGATCCGTTCTTGTTGCTACTGGTTATTGTCGCGCTTGGCATGTTTGCGACACTTGGCTATCAGGTGTCGATCTACTCCGATGCGACGGAGAATCCGATCGCGACACAGGCGCCTCGACCGGCCAACGTGGGCGGGTGAAGATGCGTGGTGTCCGTGCGCTGACATTTATCCGATCGCAGTTGCGTTCTTAGCCGCTCAGGCTGGTTGCTTCCTATGTCAGATACGCTTTCGTCCGGCAGGATTCGGGTCGCCGTCATCGGTGTCGGCTATCTGGGTCGTTTCCATGCGCTGATCTACTCGCGGATGCCGGAGGTCGATCTGGTCGGCGTCGTCGATATCGATCATGACCGTGCCCGAGCGGTCGCGGCGGAAGTCGGTTGCGTGAGTTATGACAGTATCGGGGATGTGATCGATCAGGTGGATGCCGTCAGTGTTGTGGTTCCGACCACCGCTCATCTGGAGGCGACCGCCCCCCTGCTGTCACGCGGAATCCATGTGCTGCTCGAAAAACCGATCGCTCCGAACCTGGCGGATGGCGCGGAGATCGTGCACTTGGCACAGGCTCATGGCGCAACGCTTCAGATCGGACATGTCGAGCGTTTCAATGCTGGCGTAATGGCACTCGCGCAACGCATTCGCGCACCGCTGTATCTCGAGGCCCAGCGCATGGGAGGGTTTGTGGAGCGGGCGACAGATGTCGATGTCGTTTCTGACCTGATGATCCATGACATCGACATTATTCTTTCCTTGGTGGACGCTGAAATTTGCAGCATCTCTGCCGTTGGTGCGTCTGTTCTGACCGAGCATGTGGATATCGCCAATGCCCGTTTGGAATTCGCCAACGGGACCGTCGCGAATGTCGTTGCAAGCCGCGTCTCGGATAAAACCACACGAAGAATCCGGGTTTTTCAGCCGAAAAGTTATCTCTCGCTGGATTTTATCTCGCAAATCATCGACATTGCCGCACCTTTTTCGGTCGATGGCATCGCCCGCCCGGAGATCGTGCGCGAACGTCTCCAAGTGGAGCCCATCAAGCCCCTGGATCTGGAGCTTGCTGAGTTTGTCCGGGGGATTCGCGAAAAGCGCTCGCCCTTGGTGGATGGTCGCACCGGCCTGAAGGCATTGGAGGTAGCGCTGGAGGTCCGGGCCCGCATCGCGGCATCCAGTGAGATGAGATGTTCAGTAAGATAAGCGATTACTGAAGAGTTGTTTTTCCGGGTTCGGTATCGCCGAACTTGACCCCGAGCAGGCACCGGCCGGCGGTCGGGTCTGGTTCGACCCAGACGACCGAGCCTACACAAGTGGTAATGCCCGTCCACTCGAGTGCATCGCATTCGAACGCAAGCAGCAATCGAGTATGCATGGGATATGCCCGGTCTGACCAAATCCGCATGCCACCCGCGCTGATGTCTCGCGAAATACTGTCAGATCTGCGCTCCGTTGAACTAGCTAATGAAGTGCGGATCGGCTGGAGCTGAACATGGCACCCCAGAGGTACGCGAGGATGAATGCGGCGGTTTTCCAATTCACTGGTCTGCATAGGTCGAAACCGAGAGTGCCGGCAGGAAACAAGTTTCGAGTATAACAGTTTGAAAATCGTGTTTGGCAAGGATTTGCCATACAGTTCTCGCTAACTGACGAATCGGCAACGTCTGGCATGATGCCGGATCCGGGTTCAGACGCGAGGAGGATTCGCGGGAAGTTCAAACGGATTCCATGCCAGTATCCATGCGCCGGCACTGGTCACAGATTGAAAATGCAAGGATTATGACATGCAAATGCCGGATTGCGTATACGATCACCATCGAATGTAAAGCCGCTTCGGCGGTACCCCAAAACGAATATGCGATCAAAACTCCTGCTACCAATGCGACGCTTGTCCCAATCTGTATGGTCAGTATTTGAGACTGCCTTCTGCAAACGACCATCACGGCATTTGCAGGGATCGCCAGGGATGAAAAAAAGAACATGGGGGACATGATTTCAAGAAAAGTTCCAGCCGTACTCCATTTTTCGGTCAATAGCCAGGTAAGACCCGGCTCGCCATAGCTATGAAGGAGCAGTGCGGGAACAAGCGTAACGCCGGCCGTGAAGAATGTCGCCTTGGCCAATATGGGGGTAACTTTCCGCCCCTTTTTTACTGCATCCGCCGTATGTTGCGTATAAACAGCGCGAATGGATGTCTGTAACAGATTAAGGGGGCCCAGGAACAGGCGCTCTGACATTGCATAAAAACCCGCGGCGGCGGGAGAGAAGAGACTTCCAAAAAAGAACAAGGGCAGCTTTTTGCTAGCCATCTGTAAAATCGCCGTTGGCATGGCATACTGGGGGAAATCGCGATACTGGACCGCCAATTGTTTGAAGGTACTTTGATTTACTCGTTCCTGGGGGCTTGACGGGCTGAAGATTGAACTTCTGCGGATCAGGTAAGTCACCCGGGTCACGGTGCCTAACAGATATCCGACCATCAAGGCTCCCACGGAACTACCACCCGCCCAACCTAATAATATGCGACTGCCTGCTCCAACCACGTTGCCTGTTACATAGGTCGTCGCCTGGATCTTGAATTGCTTCATTCGTGTATTCCAGGAGGAAATAACGGTCTCGATGGAATATAAAAGAAGCATCAAAGGGATGAACCATTCCCAGCCTCCGAACTGTCTCATGAATTCGGAATGGATCAAATTATTTAATAATAACATCAAGAGTGTCATGATGGAAACGAACAGGCAGGCGGTCATCAACACCAGGGCGACTAGTTTGCGAGCATCAATGTCACGATTCGTTAATTGCACGGCCGTGCTGTAGCTGAGTGTGGCGACTGGCGTTGCTATTTGAGCGATCGCAATCAGCAATGCGGCTGCGCCATAATCGGAGGGTTCGAACAGGCGCGTGATGATTGGTGCCGACCCAAGCAAAACGATCTGCGCAGCCGCTTTCCCTGAAAACAGCGTTAAAATCTGTCGCAGAAGCTTTGACTTAATCATTTTTTTGAAATTGGTAAGTTTCTTCATATCGGTTCCGAGCAGCGCGGCGTCCCATTGGTATCTTATGCCGCCGCCCCTTCGCTCTCCAGATAGTTTTCGTAGTTGCCGCGGAAGTTGACGACACCCCAAGGCGTTAGTTCAATGATACGGGTCGCCAGTGAAGAGACGAACTCGCGATCATGACTCACGAAGATCAGCGTGCCAGGGTAGTCTTCCAACGCATTGTTGAGAGATTCGATCGATTCCATGTCGAGGTGATTGGTCGGCTCGTCCATCAGCAGGATATTGGGCTTTTGCAGCATCAGCTTACCGAAGAGCATCCGGCCCTGCTCGCCGCCGGAGATGACCTTCACGGATTTCTTGATTTCGTCCTGGGAGAACAGCAGCCGACCGAGAGTGCCGCGGATGACCTGTTCGTCGTCGCCGGGTTGTTTCCACTGGTCCATCCAGTCAAAGAGGGTCATATCCAGTGCGAAATCGGCGGCATGATCCTGGGCGAAATAACCAAGTCTGCTGTTCTCGGACCACTTGACCGTGCCGCTGTCGGGTGGCAGGTCGCCGGACAGGCTGCGCATCAGGGTAGTCTTGCCGATGCCGTTGGGTCCGATGACGGCGACGCGTTCACCCACTTCGACGCTCAGGTCGAGACCGCTGAACAGTGAGGTGTCGTAGCCCTTGGACAGGGATTTAACCTCCAGCGCCAGTCGATAGAGCTTCTTATCCTGACTGAAGCGGAGATAGGGGTTGACCCGACTGGATGGCTTGATGTCCTCCAGCTTGATTTTCTCCATCTGACGCTGACGGGAAGTGGCCTGCTTGGCCTTGGAAGCGTTGGCGGAGAAACGACTGACGAAGGTCTGTAGTTCGGCGATCTGGGCCTTTTTCTTGGCGTTGTCGGCGAACTGGCGCAAGCGTGCCTGGCTCGCGGCCGTCATGTACTCGTCGTAGCTGCCGGGATAGACGCGCAATTCGCCGTAGTCCAGATCAGCCATGTGGGTACAGACGCTATTGAGAAAGTGGCGGTCGTGCGAGATGATGATCATGGTGCTGCTGCGTGCATTCAGCATCTCTTCCAGCCACTGAATGGTGTGGATGTCCAGGTTGTTGGTAGGCTCGTCGAGCAGCAGGACGTCGGGGTCGGCAAACAGCGCCTGGGCGAGCAGGACGCGCAGTTTCCAGCCGGGTGCCACGGCGCTCATGAGGCCCTCGTGCTGCTCCAGCGGAATCTCCAGCCCGAGCAGCAGCTCGCCGGCGCGCGACTCGGCGGTGTAGCCATCCAGCTCGGCGAAGTGCACCTCCAGGTCCGCGACCTTCATACCATCTTCGTCGCTCATGTCCGGTAAGGAATAGATGCGGTCACGTTCCTGCTTGATCCGCCACAGTTCGTCGTGCCCCATGATAACGGCATCCAGGACGGTGTGGTTCTCGAAGGCAAACTGATCCTGACGCAATTTGCCGAGACGCTTGCCGGGATCCACCGAGACGTTGCCTGCGCTGGGTTCCAGATCGCCGCCCAGGATCTTCATCAGGGTGGATTTTCCACAGCCGTTGGCGCCAATCAAACCGTAGCGATTGCCGCCGCCAAACTTGACTGAGATATTTTCGAACAACGGTTTGCCGCCGAACTGCATCGTGATGTTGGCTGTGGAAATCAAAGCAGGGTTCCGCAAAAAGCTGGATGGAAGAGTAGTGCACCGATTCGACGGGCCATAAATGCAAAAGCCCCGCCATGGGGCGGGGCTTCCCTGGGCTAGGCAGGCATGCCTGCCGTCCGGAGTTACTGTGGGACGACGTTGGTTGCGCTCGGGCCTTTCTGACCTTGCTCGACATCGTAGGAGACGCTTTGCCCTTCGGCCAGCGACTTGAAGCCACTGCCCTGGACGGCGCTGTGATGGACGAAGACGTCCTTGGAGCCGTCGGAGGGGGCGATGAAGCCAAAGCCCTTTTCGTCACTGAACCACTTAACTGTACCTGTAGCCATTTCGGTAATCTCTAGAATGAAACTGAAACGTGTGTATGTGCAGACGACTGTCTCGCTATTTCGGAAGGATCTGCCACGCACTGCGGAGAGGAGGAACGACCGGAACACTACAAGAAAACACTGCACTAGGCGTATGTTGCCGAAGACTGAGCCATTCGGCAAGGCATTTCTGCCGTGAGATCTCCGTGCCGCATCGAATCGAGTGCTGGATCGGGTGTTGCGACCGACTGATTTGCGAGAGTTGATCGGGCCTTGACGCCAGTAGCGATCAATTGCCCGGTTTCACGGGCGCGGTCTCGCGCATGTCGTCAAGGACGTGCCCGGCATCCTGGAGGTGGCGTGGATTCAACCAGATCTGCATTGCGCGACGAATTCGCAGTCCGCTCTATTGCAGGCACCTTCCGAACTTGCCCCCCAGCTTTGCTGGCAGCAGGCATGGGAGCAATCCGGGTGACTGCTGCGGGCATCGAGCTGTGCCTGTTGGGTGGATCCGCTGCGTTTGCAGAGGCAGGTTGCCTGCGAAACGGGCTCCGCAACTTCCCTGCCGGTATCCGCGTCCGCGTCGGGGCGATCCGACTGGTCATCGTCATCTTCCCCGTCATGCCGTTCGTTGTCTTCGGTCGTTCCGCCGCTGGCGGTCGAGGGCTTGATGTCGCCGGTATAGGGCGCTCCTGGGGCCAGAAAAGAGCTGATGGTCACCGCTTGTGCCGTGCCGTCGAACGCCTGCCAGTCGGTGGTGACGCTGACTTCCTTGTAGGCGGGCGAGGCATGTGAGGTCACGGTCCAGTGGCGGCTGAAACTGGTGTTGTCGCCGGGATGGGCCTGGGGGATGTCGCGGCTGTCGACGATGCCGGAATAGTCGGTGGATGCCTGATCGCGCAGCGCTTCGAGTTTCTGCTGCGCCAGATTGACGGCTGTGGTCTGGGTCTTGGTTTGGCTGCTGTTTTCGTGCATCTGCCCCTGAAATTGAGCGAGCGAGAGGAGTCCCGAGGACAGCACCACGAGCGAGATCAATGCCTCGTCGAGGCTGAAACCCCGTTGTTTCCCTTTGGTCTGTCTGAGCATCTTTGCCTCCGTCTGTGTGGTCGTCAGTCCGAGTCCCAATCGCGCCAGGTACCGGGAATGCGGGTGGCCCCGCGGATCGTCTGAAAGGCGTCGTTCAAGTGGCTCCCGGTCCCATACTCGGTCTCGATGAAGCGGGCGTTCGCCGCAGGTGCCCCGACATCGCCTTCCCAGATCACCGAGCCATGAACCCTGGCGCCTCCCCAACCCTGAGTCGCGCAGGCGGTGGTCGATTCATAGTAGACAATCCCGTGGATGTCGATGCCGTCATTGAAGGACGGGCAGCCGCTGTCCGCGGGGACGATCAAGAGGATGGGTTTTTGCGGTGAGCCGATGCCGTGGTCGCCGGCGCCCTCCGCTCCCGAGCAGGCGCCGGTGAGATCCACGGCATCGATGGGGCCGGTCGTTTCGATCAGATAGAGGCCCGGCGGCGCGGCGGCGCCGCAGGGGATGTGGCTGGTATACACATGGCCTGACTCGGTGGCGGCCGTTTTGGCGTCCTCAAGCGGCATGTCGAAGACGTGGTTCCAGGCGCAGAGATCGCCGGGGCAACCGTCGAACGCCGTCCGATCGAAGGATGCGCTCGCGCCTTCCTCAAAGGGTTCCAGGATGCGGTTGTCGTTGGCGTCGTTCCAGGCGGAGATGTCGAGACTGCCCTGGGGCAGGCAACTCGCGTTGGCGGCCCGCCCGGTCATGACCGCGTTGGCGTTGAGGACGAAAAGTTCCGCAGGCTCGGTTGGTTCCGCCAGACAGCCCGCCAACACCAGCGGCGGAGGCATGGTGGTGGCGCTGGTCGAATCGAATAAACCGGTTTGGTTGAAGCATTCCCAGACGTTCGCGAGGATCTCCGGCTCGGTGGTGGCAGTGGCCTGTGCCCGTGCGCAGACGCCATGGAAATTTTTCGTAAAGGTCAGCCGCGTCTGATACACATAGCCGTTGGCGGCGGTGACGGGCGGCGGGCTCGGCTCGGCGTCGCCGGTGGTCCAGAGGTTTTCGGCCAGCCACGCCAGGGCATATTCGAGTCCCGCCTGAGCGGCCTGCTGCGCTTCCCGGGCGCGGAATTCGTTGTTGGCGATGCGCCGTTCGATGACGCCCGTGCGGGTAGCGCTGAAGGTGATGATCCCCGCACCGATGAGCAGGAGCAGCCCGACCAACAGGGTCATGGCGCCGGACTGGGGGCGTCGCGGGCGGGGTGTCCGGGGGGTCATCGCAACCTCCGTCTCATGGCTCAGGGCGCCTGGAGATAGCGGTCATTGCGCACGGCGACCAGCGCGGAGAGGGTTTGGCGCGTACTGTCGTCCTGGGCGAGATGGCCGGCGAGGGTAATGCCGACCGAACGAATCCGCTGGCAGAGATCGCCGGTCGCACAGGTATCGGTTCTCGATTTGGCCGGATTGGCGTTGCGCAACAGGGTTGTGAGCGTGAATTCAAGGTGGGCGATGGTGATCTCCGAACTGGTGATGCCTTCCCAACTCCCGCTGTCGCAGCCGAAGCTGACATCGCCGGAATTGGACCAGCCGACGCGCATGTCGATCCTTCCGCCACGCAGACGATAGCCGAACATCTCCATGGCGATCGCCTTGGTTTTATCCGCCTCGGCGGGCGGATACCAGGGGCGCCAGGCATAGGGTTCGTGATTGGCCGCATTGAATGGCGCGCCGGCGGGCCGGGGACAGTCGGCCGCAGCCGCGTCAAGGTCGCAGGAGCGCACGCCGATCCGCCCATCCTGGTCCAGATCGTAGGTGTAGGTGATGCAGCTTCCGGTCTGGATCCCGGTCAGACAATCGCCGGTCGCATTCGTCGCGGTACAGTGCTCGGCGACGCAGGCCCCGGTACCGGAGTCGGTGCCGATGCACAGGTCGTTGTTAATGGGGCCGTATTGGCGCTGAAACGGATTGTTGACCGGATGGAGATCCAGGGCGTCGGTCGCGCCGTCGCCGTTGGTATCGAAGGTGCCGGAGCCGCCCGCGTTGACGCCGAGGTCGCTCCAGGTCAGAACCCCGTCTGCGTTGCTGTCGCCGTCCTGATTGGTGTCGGCGAAATCCCAATAGCCCGCCCGCCGAATGTCCTGCTGCATGACTTCCAGGGCCGCGCGCAGTTCCTGATTCAGACGCGCTTGCTGGATATTCTCGCGCGCGCCTTTCACGATCAGCAGATAGACCGACAGCGTTCCGGTCAGCACCAGGATTCCGACGAGCATGCCGATCATCAGGCTGATCAGGGTGACGCCGGATTGGCGGGACCGATGGCCGACGCTTTGACGCCGACGTCGCGTGGCAGGGGACTGTCGCGCGGTGCGCCATGCCGGGGGCATCAGGTGCCGCATGCGTCATAGCCCGCGACCGCGCCCGCGGGCGCGCAGATCCGGACGCGACCCAGTCGCGACAACACCACTTTCAGGCTCGTGCCGTTCGTGGCGGTCAGGGTCAGGGTGCCGTTGTTTGACGTGGCGCGGAGGGGGTCGAAGCGGGTGCCGGCAAAGGTTGCCGCCAGGCCGATGCCTGGAAAATCCGTTCCCAGGCGCCGTTTCAACGAACAGGCGCCCGCGTCTTCCGGGGCCAGCCGACAGTTGCAGTGAGCGGCTCCAGCATCGCCAACGCCATAGCACCAGTGCTCGACATCGAAGGCGACCAGCAGGATTCGGTTGCGCTTGATCGCCTCGGAGCGGGTCCATTGCAGATCCTCCGCGATCGACTGCGCCGCCGCCTTGAGATGATTGCGCGTGAGCATGGCCTGCATGGAGGGGACGGCGATCAGCATCAGAACGGCCAGTACGGATACCACGACCAGCAGTTCCAGGAGGGTGAAACCTCGGGGTCCGGTCCCGCCACGATGGCGCACCGAAAACGCCGCGTCGATCATGGCGGGACGGGACATTCCGCGGATGACGCGTGCGCGGTGGAAGGCCATTAGCCGCTTCACCAACATGCCCTTGGCTCCCGGTTGCTGTCCTGGTCGATGGTCAGTGGATCACAGGAGATGCCGCCCGCGGTATCCCATGCCTGATGGCCAGTAGCGACGGCAGTGGCCGTGAATCCGGCGGAACTTACCCCGGAGAGCGACAGACGGTAATAACCTTCGGAGCTGGTCGCGCCGATGCCGAGCACGGCGTTTGCTCCATCCGCATCGCAGTTCGCCGTGCCGGACAGGGTGTTGGCATACTGGGTGCAATGGCCGCGCAGCTTTTCCTGCGCGATGGCGATCGCCATCAAGGCCACCTGGCCGTCCGAGCGTCTGGACCGCCGGATCTCTTTCTGATACGAGGGCAGGGCGATCGCGGCGAGAATGGCGACGATGGACACGACGACCATGAGCTCCACCAGGGTAAAGCCATGTTGGTCGGTTGCAAGTCTGATCTTCATCGCTCACCCTCCATCCCTGAAATGTTTGCTGAGCTTGTCTTTGACCCGCTGCTGATCGTGTTGTTTATCTTGCGCAAAGTCAAGACTGGAGAAATGCATCGATTCGTGTCCGGCGTCTCTTCGATGCGACCCACGAGACACTCCCCGCCGGCAGGGATCAGGTTGCGCGAACGCGCTCTAAACGTCCCCCCACATCCGCAGCAGATTGGCGTAGGAGCGATCCACATAACCGGTGGCTGCTTGATCGGGCGCATTTTTGAGCAGGGATTCGCGCGCCTGGTTGAGTTCGTAGAGCAGTTCGCGCTTGGCCGGATCGCGCACGTAACTTTGAATCCAGGTGAGTGCAACCAAGCGTTCGCCCTGGTTCACCTTCGCTACTCGGTGCAGGCTTGACGAGGGGTAAACGACGGCGTCGCCGGCGGGTAGTTTGATCCGCTGTTCCCCGAACGTGGTACGGATGACGAGCTCTCCGCCATCATAATGTTCGGGCTGGTTGAGAAAGACGGTCATGGAGACATCGCTGCGGAATCTTGGCCCGTCGGATCCCATGATCGGATCGTCGACATGATCGCCATAGGCCATCCCCGGCTGATAGCGGGCGAAGATGGGGTCGGCGACCCGGTGCGGGAGTACGCCGAAACGGAAGATCGGGTGATGACCGAGACTCGCCATGAGGATACGGGTCAGACGCTGCATGCGCGCTGGTTCGGGGCGCAGTTCCTCATTGTGTTTCACCCGCGCGGCGGCGAAACCGGCGGTGAGTTTGCCGTCGACGAAAGCGGCGCCAGCGAGCGTCTCGTGGATCTTTGCAAGTTGAGCGGGATTGAGCAGTTCCGGGATCGTGAGGAGCATGGGGAGATCCTGTTCGCTATATGAAGGTATAGAATAACGACAACAGATACACCATGGTTGCATATCATGAACGAGGCACCGAATGATTCTGAAGGCCATCATCGATGATCAATCCTATGAAATCGGAGTGCCGGATTCACTCTTAAGCCGGGCGCGAGAGTTTTATGACCAGCTCGACCAGGATATGGACTGTGGCTGGCAGATGAGCCGCGAGTGGGTCGAGAAGCCGGATCGACTCCAGCGCTGCCAGATCGTTGCCGACAAGCTGTTGACGGCCCTGGAGTCCGAGAACGAGAAGCTTGCAATGATGATGTCAGGTTACCTCCTGACGCGTCTGCCGGGGGTGGATGCGGTGGAACTGGACACCCACGGCGAGATTCAGAACAACCGTTTTCACCTTGCGGAGCGAGAGGATGTCGAACGTCAGTCCAGTTCGGCGGCGATGTCGAATGCGGGTCTAAGCAAGCTTGAGGCCATGGAGCAGGCGGGAAACGATGTGACCAAAGTTTTCAAGGTCGGTCGCGGTTACCGCTATTCAACCTTCGATCATGCCGAAAACCTCTGGCGGGATTCGCCGCTGGCGTCGACCGAGCAGGAAGCGTCGCGGCTTCGTCAGGCGGCATTCAAGGATCGTTACGAGGAATTGCTGCGTGGCGCTGGTCATTAGCGCGCCCATCATCAATCGGCGTCATTGCGCCGACCTGCGGGATCTTCTGGAATTGTTTTGATTATGGTCGTGACCGGGATGGCGCACGCCGCCCCGTTGACAGGATGGCCAGTATACTCGATGGTCTGACAAGGTCGAGCATGCAATAGAACCGTGCGAGCGTAGGCATCGAAGGCCCATGGCAAGGGTTGCCCCATCGAGATTTTGCTGGAATTCGAGTTGAAGAAGACAGAAAATGAATAATAGCCTTTTTAGGCATGCGTCTGTCATCGCATTCGGGATGGTGGGGTGTGGGCTGCTTGCCGGATGTTCCAATCCCGGCGAGGATGTTCGTGTCGCTCTCTGTAAGGATCTGGCTGCGGAATGGCTCGACCCGTCTCTTTCCCTGACCTGGAAAGAGACGAGTCTTGAAATGCACAGGGCCGACCATCTGGCGGTCAACCTGCGTTTCGAGGCTCAGCCCCGGGACGGAGACGGCAAGCCTATGCAGGCGACTTGTTTCTATCGTTACGATGCGGTGGAGGATACCGCGTTGATTCTTGCCGACCCGCTAGCGGCGTATGCCACATCCCCCTACGGCATGACGCTCAACGGCAAGGCGATCGGCAATCCATTGCTCGCGGAAGGCATCGGGCGGGCGATGCTCAAGCAGGGTAGGGCGCTCCTGGAGCGCGCTCAGCAGGGCATCGACGCGGCGACACAACAGATTCTGCATCGTGAGCAGGATGTGCCATCGCGTTAGGACGATGGTTCTCCCAATCGAGTCTGTTGCTTCGTCATCGCATCCGCATTCAATAGAGTGCGTGAGAGCGGCTGACGTATTTGGTAAGCTCCACATGCTGTGCATTCATGCGCCGGAGGATATCCTGGCTGACCTGAACGATGGTCTGCATGACGCGATACACCAGCCAGGGATGGTCTGTGAGCAGTGACTCGAACGCCTCCCGCTCGAAGCTACAGACCTGGGTCCGGCCAAGCGAGCGCAAGGTTGCGGTATGCGGCTGACCGCTGATGAATCCCATCTCGCCGGCGAGGTCGCCAGTGCGCAGGACGTGTATGGTTGTGTATTCGCCCTTGCCCAGATCGCGCGTGACGGCAATCGCGCCTTCGGTAATCACATGCAGGCTGTTGTCGACGTTGCCTTCCTGGATGATGATCTCCTGATCCGCGAGGCGGCGACAGTGGGTGATGCTCGCCAGTGCTTCGACCTGTTCGTCGCTTAGGCTGGCGCTCAGACTGGAGCTGCGAAGCGAAGCGAAATCGTGCTCAATGCTCATCTCTGTCCCCAAATATTCTAATGTATTTACGCTGTAACAGTGTGATCCAGGCTTGAATTTTGATCAAGCGGGGTTTGGTTGGAAGAATTGCGCGGCACGGGGGTTTATTGAGCGACAATTTCAAGTATCATGGCTGATTACCCGTCTTGGCGGGAAACTCCTTGCCTCACTGTTACGACGGGAGGCTGTCAATCCGAAGGGAGCAGCAATGCGACATTATGAAGTGGTTTTTCTGGTTCACCCAAGCCAGAGCGAACAGGTGCCCGCCATGGTTGATCGCTACCAGGGCAATCTGGAGAAACGTGGCGGAATTGTTCACCGCATGGAAGACTGGGGTCGGCGCCCGCTAGCCTACCCGATCAATAAAGTGCACAAGGCGCATTATGTGCTCATGAATGTGGAATGCGATCAGGATGCGATCGATGAACTTGAGAGCGCATTCCGCTTCAATGACGCGGTCATGCGCAACATGATCATCCATCGCAACGCCGCTGTGACAGAGCCTTCTCCGCTCACCAAGGCAGGCGAGGAGCGTGAGCGTGCCGATGCATCGGGCGACGACATCCGTCGTGACGATTCAGGCCGTGACGACTGATTCCTTGTCAGTCGGAATCGACGTTTAAGCTTCCCGTAACGGAGAACTATCATGTCCCGCTTTTTTCGCCGCAAACGCTACTGCCGCTTTACCGCCGAGGGCATTACCGAGATCGATTACAAAGATCTCAATCTGCTCAAGGCCTATGTCAGCGAGTCTGGCAAGATCGTGCCGAGCCGCATCACTGGAACCTCTGCCAAGTCCCAGCGTCAACTCGCGCAGGCAGTCAAGCGTGCCCGTTTTTTAGCCCTGCTTCCCTATACGGACGGCCACTGAGCAAGCCACGGTGTCCTGGAGGCCCGCCGGTTGGAACAGCCAAGGTTCCGTTGACCGATTGCTGCCACTATTGATGCCGTCTGCTCCACCCCTGAGACGATGAAGTTCCTGGCCAACTTCATCATGCGGGGTTACTCGCAGGCGGCGCTTGTGGCTGCCTTGGTCGCGCTCTTGTCATTGCTGATACCCCTGTTGGGACCTATCAGCGCCGCGGTGGTTGGATTGGTGACGCTGCGTCGCGGGTCACTGCCGGGGCTGCGGGTCGTGGGGCTGGCTACGCTGGGTGCGAGCGTTCTCGCCGCGCTGGCGCTGGGGTCTCCCTGGCCGGCGTTTGGGATCCTGGCGGTGTTCTGGATGCCGATCTGGATCCTCGCCAGCGTGCTGAGATCCTCGCGATCGCTAGTGATGACCGTTCAATTCGCGGTGATTTTCGGCCTGACACTCGTGTTTGCATTGCACGCTCTATTAGGCGATCCGGCCATCTACTGGCTGCAACTGCTAGAGCCTTTCCAACAGGCGCTGGTGCGCGACGGTATCGTTCAGGCGGATATCAGCCAGGCACTGTTCGGCGAATTGGCTAAATGGATGACCGGTGGCTTTGCCGTCGCGCTCGTCTTGCAGACTTTGGCTGGCTTGTTCATTGCGCGTGGGTGGCAGGCTGTCCTTTACAATCCTGGGGGCTTCGGCGAGGAGTTCAGGTCCTTCAGGCTGCGCCGCATCGTCGGGGTTTCGATCCTGTTACTGCTGTTGCTGCTGGGCTTCGAGCGGGGTGCCAGCCTGGTTGCCGATGTCTTGCTGGTACTGGCGATCCTGCCAATTCTCCAAGGACTCTCTGTTGCGCACGGAGTGCATCGGATCACAGGCGCGCGTGCAATCTGGATCGTGGGTTTGTATGTACTGTTGGTGTTCTTCATGCCGCAGGTTCTCTTTCTGGCGGCCTGTGTTGGATTGATCGATGTCTGGGCAGACATCCGTGCCCGTGTCGCGCGGCGAGCCAAGAACCTTGGCTGAGACCGCCAAACTGCGACTCGCAGACGAATTTTGTAGAGGAATCTATCGTGGAAGTCATCCTGCTGAAAAATGTTTCCAATCTCGGTGTGCTCGGGGATAAGGTAAAGGTGCGTTCCGGCTACGGCCGGAATTATCTGGTTCCCGGCGGTTTTGCCGTGTCGGCGACCGCCGAGAATCTGGAGGCGTTCGAGACCCGCCGCGCCGAACTGGAGCGGGCCGCGGCTGAAATCCAAGCGGCCGCCGAGACTCGCAAGGCCCAGTTCGACGGCATCCGTCTGACGGTCGCGCGCAAGGCTGGCGATGAGGGGCGCCTGTTTGGCTCGGTTGGAGCCGCCGATATCGCGGCGGCAGCGATCGAAGCCGGCTACGTGCTCGATAAGGCAGAGGTGCGTCTATCCAGCGGGCCATTCCGTGCGGCGGGCGAGTATGAGATCGCGCTGCACCTCCATACCGATGTGGATGCGGTCATTAAGCTTGAAATCATTCCCGAAGCCTGATCGGATGACGGAATGGCGATGTCGTTGGCCGAGGCCGAATTCGATGAACTGAGGGTTCCGCCTCACAACATCCACGCCGAGCAATCCCTGCTCGGCGCGCTGATGCTCGATAACAGCGCCTGGGAACGGGTCGCCGACATGGTGACCGAGGGCGATCTGTACCGACGCGAACACCGCTTGATCTTTGGCGCCATCGCCAAGCTCGCGGCGGACGATCAGCCCTTCGATGTCGTCACCCTGGCCGAGACCCTGGAGCGCACCGAGCGGCTGGCGGATGCCGGCGGCCTGCCGTATCTCGGCACCTTGGCTAACGAGACCCCGAGCGCCGCCAACATCAAGGCCTATGCCAGGATCGTGCGACAGACCTCGATACTGCGGCAGATGATTACGGCGGGCGTCGAGATCGCCGACAGTGGCTACAATCCCCAGGGGCGCGACGCCGCCGAATTGCTCGACGACGCGGAACGACGCGTCTTCGCGATCGCCGAGCAGGAGGCGCGCGGCGGCGGCGGTTTCCAGCCCATCAAGACCCTGCTGAGCCGGGCAGTCGAGCGGATCGACTTGCTCTATCAACGTGACGAGTCGATCACCGGTCTTGCCACGGGCTTCTCGGACTTCGACGAGATGACCTCGGGACTGCAACCGGCGGATCTCATCATCGTGGCCGGCCGTCCCTCGATGGGCAAAACCAGTCTCGCGATGAACATGGCCGAGCATGTGGCGATTCAGTCCAAGCGTCCGGTCGCCATCTTCAGCATGGAGATGCCGGGCGATTCGCTCGCCATGCGCATGATGTCCTCGCTGGGGCGAATCGATCAGCATCGGGTGCGGACCGGGAAGCTGGAGGACGACGAATGGCCGCGGCTAACCTCGGCGGTCAACATCCTCTCCGCCGCGCCCATGTTCATCGACGACACGCCGGCGCTGTCGCCCACCGAGGTGCGCGCGCGGGCACGGCGTCTCAAACGCGACCAGAACGATCTGGGGCTGATCGTGCTGGACTATCTGCAATTGATGCAGGCGCCGGGATCCACCGAAAACCGCGCGACCGAGATTTCGGCCATTTCGCGTTCGCTGAAGGCGTTGGCCAAGGAACTGAACGTGCCCGTGATCGCGCTCTCGCAGCTCAATCGCAGTCTCGAACAGCGTCCGAACAAACGTCCGATAATGTCGGATCTGCGCGAATCTGGCGCTATCGAACAGGATGCCGATCTGATCGTCTTCATCTATCGCGACGAGGTCTACAACGAGGACAGCAACGACAAGGGGATTGCTGAGATCATCATCGCGAAACAGCGCAACGGACCGATCGGTACCACGCGCCTGACCTTTCTCGGCAAGTACACCAAGTTCGAGAACTATATCGGCAACTATTACGGTGAAGGCGGCTCCTGAGCGTCGGCGCGGCAGGGTCTACTCGTGATCGCGCCAGTCATGCTGGACGTGGTGTAAATCATTGGATCGACAACAGAATGTCATAATGCCGTCATCAAGATCGGCGAGGATGTGGCGTTGCCGTCCATGATGATGCCTGATCGAACTCCCATTCCTCGTCGAGTTTGCGCGTTTGGCGGGGCGTCTTCGCGGCAATGCGTGGCGAACCTGATGGCCGACGATCGGTCGCAGCGGATCGCTCTGACCAGACCAGACATTTCCGACCGATGCGGGGACACCCTAAAATGGCCGATCAAATTTACAATGTCCTGTTTCTTTGCACCGGCAACTCGGCGCGCAGCATCATTGCCGAGAGCCTGATCAATCGCTACGGTCGCGGCCACTTTCGCGGCTACAGCGCCGGCAGCCACCCCAAAGGGGAGGTTCATCCCCTGGCGGTGGAAGTGCTCAGGCGCAACAATTATCTGACCGACGAACTGCGCAGCAAGGATTGGTCCGAGCTCGCCGAAGCGGATGCGCCCGTGATGGACTTTGTCTTCACCGTCTGCGACCGCGCCGCCGCGGAACTGTGTCCGGTCTGGCCGGGGCAGCCGATGACCGCGCATTGGGGGCTTCCCGATCCCGCCGCAGTCGAGGGCGATGAGGTGACGCGCATCATGGCCTTCCGTCAGACCTTCCGGGAACTGGAAAACCGGATCAAGATTTTTGTCAGCCTGCCATTGCACTCGCTGGACCGGCTTAAGCTGCAGAAGAGCCTGAACGAGATTGGCCAGGTGCGTCTGGGCGACGCGAAACGCGCGGACGCCTGAGCGCGTGTTGTCCATTCGCGAATCGGTCCCGATATTCGCACCTTCATGGTGCGTTTTTTGGCTCGATTCCGCTTTTTGGTTCAAGGGGGCTGGATCGGAAGGTTCGGGCGGATGCGGCAACGCTTAGTCTGCCGGCGAATGATCGTGCCAGGCGAGATAAGGCATGTTTTTTGCTGAAATTTAGCGATAGAAACAGGCCAGGTCGAGGGAGCTTTCCCGCCATGCTGAAACAGTTCCAATCCGGTGGCACCGGGCAATTGCAGGACCGCTACGAGGGTCCGGTCATGGCCTTTCATGAGTTCTATCAGGACGATTTCCGTCCCCGCGATCACTATCTCCCGATGTGGGAGCACATCCAGATCGCCGGGCAACAGATGCTGGGGGCCAAGGCGCGGGACGCGCATCTCGCCCTCCATAACGAAGGGGTGACTTTCACCGTCTATTCCGACGCGGACGAGGGGATCGAGCGGGTCTGGCCATTCGATATTCTGCCGCGGATCATCCCGGGCGCCGAGTGGAATCAGATCGAGTCGGGCATCAAGCAGCGAATTCGGGCGCTGAACTTCTTTTTGAAGGATCTCTACCACGGTCAGCGCATCCTCAAGGATGGCGTGGTGCCGCCGGAGCTGATCTATCGGGGGAAGGATTTCCGGCGTGAGATCATGGACATCGATCCGCCGCACGATATCTACACCCATATCAGCGGTGTCGACCTGATCCGCGACGAGGACGGTCGCTATCTGGTGCTGGAGGACAATCTGCGCACCCCCTCCGGTGTCTCCTACATGATCGAGAACCGCATCATCGAGCGCCGCATCCTGCCCGAGTTCTTCGCGCGGTATCGGGTGCGTCGGGTCGAGCACTATCCGGACCTGCTGTTGCAGGCGCTGCGTCACCTGTCGCCGCGCGGGGCCGAGTCGGCGGTGATCGTCGTGCTGACGCCCGGCATCTTCAACTCGGCCTATTTCGAACATACCTTCCTGGCGAAAGAGATGGGCGTCGAACTCGCCGAGGGACGCGATCTGGTCTGCAAGAACGACAAGGTCTATCTCAAGACCACGCTCGGTCTGCGACAAGTCGATGTCATCTATCGGCGGGTCGACGACGACTTTCTCGATCCGCTGGTGTTTCGCGCGGACTCGACCCTGGGCGTGGCGGGCGTCATCAATGCCTGGCGCGCGGGTAATGTCGCGCTGGCCAACGCGCCGGGCGCGGGGATCGCCGACGACAAGGCGGTCTATGCCTATGTGCCCGACATCATTCGCTATTACCTGGGCGAGACGCCGATTCTGGCCAGTGTGCCCACCTACCAGATGACGGATCCGCAGGATCGCACCTATGTGCTCGACAACATGCAGAAAATGGTCATCAAGGCGGTGGCCGAGTCGGGCGGTTACGGCATGCTGATGGGGCCATCCTCGAACGCGAGCCAGCGCGCCGAGTTCGCCCGCAAGATCGAGGAGAACCCGCGCAACTACATCGCCCAGCCGGTCGTCCAGATCTCGCGTCATCTCTGTTATCTGGACGGCGAACTGGAGTCACGCCATCTGGATCTGCGCCCCTTCGCCATCTACGGCAGCGAGATCGAGGTGGTTCCCGGCGGTCTGACCCGCGTGGCCATGACCAAGGGTTCGCTGGTGGTGAATTCCTCGCAGGGCGGGGGCAGCAAGGATACCTGGGTGCTGGCGGACTGATGATGCTGAGTCGAATTGCCGAATCGCTGTATTGGATGGCGCGTCATCTGGAGCGGGCCGATAACACCGCTCGCGTCCTGGATATCAATGTCGTCCACATGCTGGAGTCCGACGAGGGGGTCACCGAGGAGATGCAGTGGAAGCCGCTGCTGGCGATCGTCGGCGCGGATGAATTCTATGAGGAATTCCATCCGGACGGGCGGATCACGGTGCAACGGGTGATCCATCTGCTGACCCAGGATCGTAAAAACCCTGGATGTATCCATCACAGCCTGAAACTCGCCCGCGAGAACGCGCGGGTGGTGCGCGACCGCATCTCCAACGCCATGTGGGAAACGTTGAACCAGTTCTGGCTGACGACCGACAAGCATCTGGCGGCGACCCTTCAGCCCTGGCGGGCGGCCGAGTTCTACGCCTTCGTGCATCGCGAGGTCGCGACCTTTTTCGGCTTGAGCCAGAGCACCATGATGCGCGGTCAGGCCTACGGATTCACCGCGCTCGGCAGTCTACAGGAGCGCGCGGACATGACCGCGCGCATTCTCGATGTCCGCTATCATCTGCTGCTGCCCGACCTGAGTCTGGTGGGGTCTCCCCTGGACTATTATCAATGGGGCGCGCTGCTCAAGTCGCTCTCCGGCTTCGAGCCCTATCGCCGTCAATACCAGGGCGGGATCCGACCGATCGAGGTGGTTGAATTCGTGGTGCTCGATCCGGATTATCCCCGGTCGTTGACCTACTGCGTGGAAGGGATCGAGCGAGCCCTCGGGCGGATCGGCCATGTGCCCGATGGTGCGGTCGCGGACCGGCTGCATGCCTTGCGCGGACATCTGTCGGGCGTGACCGCTAACGACATCATCGACCAGGGGCTGCATGAATATCTGGATGATTTCCTCGCGCGCCTGGCGGAATTCAGCGATGCGTTGCAGGCCGACTATTTTGACGCCCATCTGGGGGACGCCCAGTGAAATATCACATTGAGCAGGCTTGCCGCATTCGCTTCGCCTCCGCCGCGCGCGAGCATCATGTCCAGATCCGTCTGGCGCCCTGGGATGACGAGAGCCAGTCGCTGATCCGCATCGCGCTCGCGGTCGAGCCCGAGGTGCTGCCGGTGGCGGGGTATGACGGCTTTGGCAATCTCTCGCACCATTTCGCGGTGTTGGGCGCTCACCGGGAATTAAGCTTCTCCATGTTCGCCGAGGTCGAGACGAAGCGGGAGAACCCCTTCGACTTCCCCCTGGTTGCGCCCGCGCGCGAGCTGGCCTGGATCGCCGACAGTCTGCGTCAGGCCCCGCGGCTGTGGGATTTCGTGCTGCATCAGGGCGTCCTGACACCGGCGCTTCCGGAGCGGATCGCGGGCCTTGCTGTGCCGGGACTACGGGAAGGTGTGCCCTTGTTCCAGCAGGTGCGGGATGCCTTCGACTGGATCGGCGAGATCGCCGAGTTCGATCCCGCCGAGAATACCTCGGTGACCGCGCTGCCGGCACTCTTCGATGCCCGGCGTGGCACCGCGGCGGATCTGGCGCATCTGCTGATCGCCCTGATGCGTCAGTGGCGGATCCCCGCCCGTTTTGTCTCCGG
Source organism: uncultured Thiocystis sp. (assembly GCF_903866365.1). GTDB lineage: Bacteria > Pseudomonadota > Gammaproteobacteria > Chromatiales > Chromatiaceae > Chromatium. The sequence continues at coordinate 4,080 of NZ_CAIPNF010000182.1, read as the reverse complement.
GTATCTCGATGCGTCCTACTTCGATCCCGACGACGAGGATCCGCCCGGCACCGAGCCGCGTCCGCAAACCTTGCATCAATGGGTCGAGGTATTGATTCCGGGAGGCGGCTGGCGGGGCTTCGATCCTGCCCTGCGATTGCTCGCCGACGCGACCTATCTGCGGGTGGCGATCGGTCGGGATGCGCGTGATATTCAAGCCTTGCGTCAGACCTGCCGGAGCGATGGCGAACAGCCGGAGCTGGAGCAGACCCTAAGTGTCTCCCGCCTCTAATTCTGGATCCTGGACGCCCGCGTCAGTTCGGCGAAGCGCACCCCGCGCAATCCGCCGATCTCGTGACTGAGCAGTTCGATCTCCGCCGGCATCCCGCGGATGATGATGGTCTCCAGGCAATTATGATGGTCCATGTGCACATGCGTGGTCGCCACCACATGGACATACTGACGATGCTGGATATCCAGGATATGCTGGGTTAATTCCCGCTGATGGTGGTCGTAGACGATGGTCAGCACACCCGCCACTTCCTCGTCGCCACGCTCCCAGGTGTCTTCCACGATTCGCTCGCGGATCAGATCGCGGACCAGTTCCGAGCGCGAGGCATAGCCCTTGCCGACCACCCGCCGATCCAATTCGTCGAGGAGCGGCTTGGGCAGCGAAACGCTGAAACGGATGGTTTCGTCAGGATTCGACATGACGTTTGGCTCACTCGATCAAACAAAAAAACCCCGACGCGCTGGCGTCGGGGCTTGGGGGCCGGGGAAGATCGGATTTAAAGTTCGGTCAAGTCGAATGGCTTGGTCGTATCGGATTGAACGGCCTGAACTTCGACGACCGGCTCCTTCGTGGCCTCGGCCGCAAGGCGGTCGTCCTCCGACATCACCATCGTGGTTTGAACACCGCCAAGAAGGACGGCGACTGCGGCAAGAATTCCAAGTGCACCCATGTTAAATCTCCGTTAAGGTTGATGTCTACTATGGTTAGTTATTATATAAGCATTTTCTAATTTAGCAAGGTGTAATGTTATTTTTTCCGATTGGCGTTGCGGCGCAAGACGGAAAGACGTAAATGCAATGTTGCGTCTTTGTCGACGACGGTCTTCGGCGACAATCACGCCTGGATTGTCTATTTAATCGCGTGGAGTCTTGCCCGTTATGGCTATGCCAGAATCCAGTCTGATCGGCCGCATCACCGACATCCAGGGAGGTTGCTTGGTGGCCACCCTGTTCCCGGCGGAAGAAGGTTTTCCATCCTTCGTCAATCTGGGTCAGGAAACGCTGCCCGTCGGTCAGTTGGGCAGCCTGGTGGAGGTGAGGGATCGGGCCGGTCACCTGCTCGCCGAAGTCTCGCGCAGTCTGGAAGAGACGATCGAGCGGCATCTGGTGCAGGATCAGACGATCCCCGAAAAGCGGCGGGGTGCCGTCCGCGAACGGCGTCTGGAACTGATCGCGCTTGGTGAGATCGGGACGGATGGTCGTCTCGAACCCGGCGTCAGCCGTTTCCCGCTGATCGGCGCTGCCGTGCATCTGATCGCCAGCAGTCGTCTCGCCGCGCTGCTGGTGCGCGATCAGGGGGGCGCGCTTGAGCTGGGCCGCCTATCCACCCGGCCAACGCTCAAGGCATGCCTGGACCCATCCGCGCTGTTTGGCCGGCATCTGGCGATCCTGGGTCAGACCGGCGCGGGCAAATCCTGGACCCTGACCAGCCTGCTGCAACGGGTGGTCACGTCCATGCCCCGCTCGCACATCGTCCTGCTCGATCTGCATGGCGAGTACGGTTGGCGCGCCTCTCCCAGCGCGCCCTATGAGGGCGTGTTTCCAGCCAAAACCGCCCGGCATATCGATGCCCGCGAGCTGGAGATTCCTTACTGGCTGCTGACCTATGCCGAACTGGTCGATCTTTTCATTGATCGCACGGACGCCAACGCCACGGTACAGATCGCCTTTCTGCGCGAGGCGCTCTACAGCCTGCGCCGCCAGTCGAATCAGCACATGGGTCTGGAACGTCTCTCGGTGGATTCGCCGGTCTATTTTTCCATCGAGGATCTGTATCAGAAGTTCAAAAAGGCCAATGAGGAGAAGCTGGAATTCGGCAAGGTCAAGGGACCGCTGTACGGCGCCTTCGACGATTTCCTGGTCCGCTTCCAATCGATGTACAACGATGCCCGCTACGATTTTTTCCTGCATCCGCGCAAGCACGGCAGCTCCGCCAGTCTCGAAGGTCTGCTGCGCGATTTCGTCGGGCTGGGCGAACCCAAGCGTCAGGTTACGGTCATCGATCTCAGCCCCATCCCGGTCGATCTGCGCCCGGTCGTCTCGGCCCAGATCGGGCGGCTCGCCTTCGAGTTCAACTACTGGAATCCGCGCCGCCACGAGTTCCCGCTGCTGCTGGTGTGCGAGGAGGCCCACCAGTACATCCCGCGCGATGCCGAGACCCAGTATGTCGGCACGCGACGCGCGATGGAGCGGATCGCCAAGGAGGGGCGCAAATACGGTGTGACGCTCTGTGTCGTCAGCCAGCGGCCAACCGAATTGTCCGAGACGGTGCTCTCGCAATGCGGGAATTATCTGTGTCTGCGCATCTCCAACGCGGACGATCAGGAGTATGTCCGCCGTCTGCTGCCCGAGGGCGCGAAGAATCTGGCCGACATGCTGGCCTCGCTGCGGCGGGGCGAAGTACTGGCGGTGGGCGACGCGGCGCTGCTGCCCTCGCGCATCCTGGTTCATCCGCCCAATCCGGCGCCGGCCAGCCATGACGCGCCCCTGTCGCGGAGCTGGCGTGAAGGTCCGGAAGACCTGGATGTGGCGGAGATCGTCAACCGCTGGTGGCGGCAGATGCGTTGAGCCGGAGGCCTACAGTGACCGCCTCTCCGACGCGCGCGACCATCCTGCTGTGGGGCGTCTTGGGTCTGCTCCTGGCGGGGGTGATCGCGGTTGCCGTGCAGAAGGTCTGGCCGATCCTGCATCCGCCGCTGCTTCAGGTCGCGGAACCCGATCCCGACTGCGATCTGCGCGCCGGTCCCTGCACGGCGCGTTTCCCGGATGGCCGCGCGGTCAGCGTTGCGATCGAGCCCCGCGCCATCCCTATCGCGACGCCGCTGCGGCTGGATGTTGAGGCCAGCGGTTTCGCGACGACGTCCGTCGAGGTGGATTTTGTCGGTGTCGACATGAACATGGGCTTCAATCGCGTGGCGCTTCGGGAGGTGCGCTCTGGACGTTACGCCGGGCAGGGCATGCTGCCGGTGTGCGCGCGCGCGCGCATGATCTGGGAGGCCAGGGTGCTGCTCCATACCCCGGAAGGCATTCTGGCCGCGCCCTTTCGCTTCGCGACCGAGAGAAACTGACACCTTGCAATCGACCGGCATTTGATCGCTGACTTGGTCGCTTCCACCGCACCCGCTGGAAAAATTTCTAGACGGGGTGTATGCCCATGGCACTGGTTCAGTTCGGTTTTCAACTTAATTTATTGATAATAATAGTTTTATCTAAACAGCAATCGGTTTCCTAAGCATCAAGACTTTGGTCTCGAAGGTCGGCAGCAGGATCAGGTCGAAGCGGTCCAGCAGGAAGCGAATGGCTTGAAAGTGCAACTCATTGACCAGATCGCGGATTTTCCAGCGCAGCCGTTGGATCGCTTTCTTGATCCGCGCTTTCTGTCGGCACTTCGCTTTTGATAGCCGCGAGATCAGCCGGTCCAGATGCACGCACAGTCTGGCGATGCGGGCGAAGTCGCCTTCGCCGATCTTGAACGCCCGATCTTCCGCAACGCCGGTCAAGAAGGTGCGGATGCCCGGATCGAGCGCCACCACGCGACCTTGGTAGCCCAAAGAGAGCCTCGCGGATGCTGGCCACTAGTCCGGTGGCGACAACCGGGGACGTCGGCGCAGGTGTTGGGGTTGGCTTAAGAACCATCGGCTAACCATGGGTGTTTGGGGTTTTTTTCTTGAATTTTCAATGTTTTAAATACTTCAGAAATAGAACACTAATTCTACTTAGGGGGTGGACGGTTAGCTCCGCCTGACACAAGATATTGTGATCGCCCTACCAAGCCAGTGATTAGATGCCGATGACGCTGATTGCCGGTCG
>NZ_CAIPNF010000181.1 GCF_903866365.1 uncultured Thiocystis sp. | reverse complement strand
TCCAGGGCCTGGATTCCGGTCGCCTCATCGACGCTGAAGGCGATCTCATCGGCGATGCCAGGGATGCGTTGATACACGTCACAAAGCTCGGCGATGCGCTCATCCTTGCGTTCATCGGCCTTGGCGTTGAGCCAATAACGGCTGCGGTGAGGCTGAAGATCTTTTTTTTTGAGCGCCTTGCGCAAATGACCGGCCGAGATCCGCTCCACGATGCCTTGCCGGATCACCTCCTCCGCCAGTTCCCGGCTGGTCCAATGGGTGATGGGGCGTCCGTACTGTGCCGGTAGCTCACAGGCCAATGCCAGGATCTGACACCACTGCTCGGCGGTGATGGTGTCGGGGCGCCCGCTGCGCGGCCAATCGGCGAGGCGATCCGCCAGCGGTTCCATCGCCCGCTCGATCCAGCGTTTCGTCCAGGTCGTCACCTGCGCCTGGGTCACACCGAGTTGATCGGAGATCGCCCGGTTGGTCGCCGCCTCGCCGTTGGCGAGGAGGATGATCCGGGCACGTTTCGCCAGATGTTGGGGGGTGGTCTGCTGGCGGATCAGGGCTTCGAGCGTGGTCCGTTCTGACGCCAGCAGGTTAATGCGATACAGGGGTTGGCCGATCATCGTGACTGAACTGTGCGGACATGACAGTCAATAGGGTACCATTAAACGCCAAACTCCTTACAGTGACTTTGGCGCCGCTGTACTAGCCCGTTTCGATGATCTGACCTTGGAGGAGATTCTTGCCATGCTTGGAGAACTGACCCCGCTGGAGCAGACCCGTGCGTATCGAGAGATTGTCGAGAAGAATCGTCCGATCTGGCGCGATGAAGGCCGCCAGGAAGGCCGGCAGGAAGGTCGGCAGCGTGAAGCCCGCACGTTGATTCTGCGCCAGCTTCAGCGCCGGTTCGGCCCGTTGACGCCCGCGCGCGAGGCGCGCATCGCCTCCTTGCCGCTCGAACGACTCGAAGATCTCGGCGAAGCACTGCTGGACTTCACCGTCAGCGCCGATCTGGATGCATGGCTGGCGCGTCAGGAATGAATCAGCGCTTTCGCCTCACGTTTCTCTGCGTCGATGGGTTGGAGAAACATGCGGGACGGGGCATTCTCCCCGTCGAGAACATTTCGGAAGCCCCTTCGACTCCGCTCGGAGCCAACGACAACAGGGCGCGCAGCAAAAACCCGTCATGAAAATTACTGGGGCCATGGGGAATCGGCGGATCGACACGCGCGAAATCCGTGCGCTCGTCCAGGAAGCGATTGATCGCCACGCGCGGATTCGACCGCAGCACGTCCGGATATTTTTCGGTGGTCTGTCCCACCGGCGTCCCCGCCAGATCGGCGAACACCGTGTCGGCGACGATCAGATAGCTCCCCGGCGAGACCAGCGGCGCGTAGCCTTGCATCTCGCGATAGACATGCTCCGCATTATGGTCGTCGTCGAGAAAGACCAGCACCGGCCCCGGATCCCGAGCGATCCGGGCGGCGAAATCCCGAATGATGGCCGGATCGGCGGCATCGCCTTCGACCACGGCGCGCACCAGATGCCCGTGCGGGTGCGCGGCAATCCCTTCGCGGGCCTCCGGACGCAAATGCAGATCCACCGTCAGCACCCCGCCTCGGGTCTGTCCGCACAGCGTCAGCAGCGAGGCAAAGAAAATCGCCGAACCGCCAAACTTGGTGCCGGTCTCGATGATCCAGCGGGGGTTGGGTCGCATGGACCACCGCCTGCAACCGCAGCAGATCCTCGGGCATCTGCCAGATCTCCACGCCCAGCCAGGATTGGCGAAACCAGCCCTCGTTGGCCGAGACACGCCCGAAGGTCCGGCATAAATCCTCGACCAGATACCCCCGGTTCGAGGGGATCCATCCATCGCTCATCGCACGGCCTCCAGATTCAGACTCACCAGGGTTCCGTTTTGCTTGTCGAGGTGCGGAAGATAGGACTGCGAATAGTCATCCACGTCCGCGTGCTCGGTCGCGCGCCAGTCCCAGCGATGCACATTGTGAAAACCGAGTCCCAGCAACTCATGGGTCAGGAAGGGCTCGTCAAAGATCATTTTATGGAAGTCATGCGAATCCCTCTGACCGCCAGCGATCAGACCGTTGAGACCGTCGGCTAGTACAGCGGCGCCCAAGTCCCTGTAAGGGCTTTGGCGATTAATGGTACCCTATTGACTATCTTGTTCGCACAGTACAGTCAGTATGATCGGCCAACCCCGTTACCGCATTAACCTGCTTGCGTCAGAACGGACCAC
>NZ_CAIPNF010000180.1 GCF_903866365.1 uncultured Thiocystis sp. | reverse complement strand
GTGGTCCGTTCTGACGCAAGCAGGTTAATGCGGTAACGGGGTTGGCCGATCATACTGACTGTACTGTGCGAACAAGATAGTCAATAGGGTACCATTAATCGCCAAAGCCCTTACAGGGACTTGGGCGCCGCTGTACTAGTGCGCGAGCACCTGACACCATTCGCGCCGCTCTACGGCGCGATGAACGAGCGGATGGACGAGTTCGTCCGCCTGTTTCCGGTCCACCCGGCCTATCTCGACACCTTCGAGCGCGTCTATGTCGCGGAAAAACGCGAGGTGCTCAAGACTCTGAGCGCCGCCATTCGCCGTCTGCTTGCCGAGGCGGTACCGACCGACGAACCCGGCCTCATCGCCTATGACGCCTACTGGCAGAACCTCAAGGACAATCCATCGTTCCGCTCGATCCCCGAGATCCGCGACGTCATCGAGAAGGCCGATGTCCTCGAAGCCCGGATTCAGCAAGCCTTCACCCGCCCCTCGTATCGGCCCGCGGCACTGCGGATCATCCACGCGCTCTCGGTCCATCGGCTGACGACCAGCGATATCTTTGCCCCCATCGGCGCCACGGTCGAGGAGCTGCGCGACGATCTGTGCCTCCTGCTTCCGCTGCCGGAGCGCGACGCCGAGTTTCTCAAGACCACGGTGGAGACGGTCCTGGGCGAGATCCTCAAGACCGTGAGCGGTCAGTTCCTCTCGTTCAATCGTGAGAATGGCCAGTATTATCTGGACCTCAAGAAGGACATCGACTTCGACTCGCTGATCGCCCGGCGCGCCGACACCCTGAGCGACGCGCAGCTGGACCGCTATTACTTCGACGGTTTGCGGCGGGTGGTGCTCGAAGACCCCGAGGCACCTGCTCATGTCGCCGGTTATCGCATCTGGGAGCACGAGCTGGAGTGGCGCGAGCGCCAGACCGGGCGCAGTGGCTACCTCTTCTTCGGCGCACCGAACGAACGCTCCACGGCGCAGCCGCCGCGCGATTTCTATCTCTACTTCATCCAGCCGTTCGAGCCGCCCTATTTCAAAGACGAGCGCAAGGCGGACGAGGTCTTCTTCCGGCTCACGCAGCGCGATGAGGATTTCGACCGTGCGCTCCGGCTCTACGCCGGCGCCCGCGAACAGGCGCTCGCCGCGTCCGGCGGCAACAAGAAGACCTACGACGACAAGGCCGTCGAGCACCTGCGCACGCTGCAACGCTGGCTGGAGGAGAAGCTGACGACGGCCTTCGAGGTCACCTATCAGGGCAAGCCGCAGCTCCTCGGCCTGCTGTTGCAATCGCTGTTTGCGCGGACCCCGGCGCGCGGCGGCGTGCGCGACTATCTCGACGTGGCGGCCGCGGTCTCGCTCTCGGTTCACTTCCACGACACCGCGCCCGACTACCCGGTCTTCAGCACGTCGATCACGCGTGCAAACCGCGCGCAGGCGGCTCAAGACGGGCTGCGTTGGATCGCCGGCGGCGTCAAGAGCCAGCTCGGTACGGCGATGCTCGACGCCCTGGAGATGCTCGACGGCGACCAACTGCGTCCGCGCAAGTCGCGCTATGCCAAGTCCATCATCCAGCAGCTCGGGACCAAGGGCGAGGGTCAGGTGCTGAACCGCTCCGAGTTGGTTCAGGAGCAGGCGGGGGTCGAGTACTGGACGCGCTTCCGGCTGGAACCCGAGCTACTCGCGGTGGTGCTGGCGGGACTCGTCCACAGCGGCGATCTGGTGCTGAGCGTCATCGGCAAGAAGATCGACGCCGGCGCGATCGACCAATTCGCCAAGCTCCCGATCAGCGAGCTCGCGCAATTCAAGCAGGTCGAGCGCCCCCGCGACCTGCCGCTCGGGGCGCTGCAGGAGTTGTGCGACCTGCTCGGCGTCCCCAAGGGTCTGATCGTCAACTCGGCGAAACGTGACGAGGCCGTCACCCAGATCCAGGGGAAAGTCGCCGAGTGGGTCAACAAGGCCGTGGTGGCCCAGGCGCATCTCGCCGACCTGACGCTCTGGGGCAAGCCCATCCTGTCCGAGCCGGAGCAGACCGAATGGTGCCAGCGCCTGAGAGTCTGTTCAGAAAGTCCCTGTTGAATTGCATATGTTTTTTCAAGCATGGGAGCACAAACTGGACGGAAATCGGCTTTTGCCTAAATTTCATGTGTAAGTCAAACTGCAACAATCTAACCCGAATGTTTCATAAATCTCCTAGCAGCCTGTCG
>NZ_CAIPNF010000179.1 GCF_903866365.1 uncultured Thiocystis sp. | reverse complement strand
TGCCGGTCGGCGTTTGGTGCGCGGGCACCGGCAGTCGCCCGGCCTTGTACCAATTCCAGGCCGTGCGGTACGAGATGCCTTGCTGCTTTGCCCAAGTGCTGAGTTTCATGCAAAATAGAATAGCATTTTATTCTATGTAATGCTACAAAAACTTCTAGCAGTTAGAACCCCCCATGAGTGCCGCCAGACGATTGCTGATCGAGAGGCCAAGGCCGGTGCCGCCGTACTTGCGAGTCGTGCTGGAATCGGCCTGCTCGAAGGGCGTGAACAGTCGCTCGACCTGCTCGGGGGTCATGCCGATGCCGGTATCGATGACGGCGAACGCCAGCGTCTCGCCGTCCCGGCTCGCGTCCAGGACGATGGTTCCGCGATCGGTAAATTTGACGGCATTCGAGAGAAAGTTGAGCAGGATCTGCGTCAATCGGTGGGCGTCGCCGAGACAGGCATCGGGAAGATTGGCGGCGACTCTGGCGGTCAGGGTCAGCCCCTTGGCGGCGGCGCGCTCCGCGATCACGGCGAGGGCCGAGTCGAGGATGCGCCGGGGGACGAAGGGCATGGATTCGACGACCAGCTTGCCGGCCTCGATTTTGGAGAAATCGAGGATATCGTTGACGATACCGAGCAGTAACTTGCCCGAGTCGAGGATCCGGGCGAAATATTGACGATACTTCATGGCATCGGCGCTCTCGCGGTAGCCGATCTGCGCGAGACCGAGCACGCCGTTGAGGGGCGTGCGGATTTCGTGGCTCATGTTGGCAAGGAACAGGCTTTTGGCATGACTGGCGGTCTGCGCGATTTGCGTGGCCTCGGCCAGCCGAAGATTGGCGGCCTCCAATTCGGCGGTGCGGTGGCTGACCATGTCTTCCAGTTGATGCTGGTAACGCGACAGTTCGTCGGCCAGCCGCTTTTGCTCGGTCGTGTCCCGGCCGGAGCCACGGTAGCCGAGGAGTTCGCCGGTCGCGGACAGAATCGGAACGCCGCTGACCAGCAGGATGCGTTCGCTGCCATCCTGGTGCAGACAACGCGTTTCCAGATCCCGAAGCGGTGCGCGTCGCGCTTTCAGTTGCCGAAACAGGCCGCTCACCCGCGCCGCTTCGTCCGCCGGCATGAGCTCGAACGGCGTGCGACCCAGCAGGACGTCCGGCGCATAGCCAAGCGTCGCCTTGACCTGTTCCGAGACGTAGGTATAGCGGTCCTCGAGATCGACTTCCCAGATCCAGTCGCCAAGGGTGAAGGCCAGGTCGCGGAAGCGCTGTTCGCTCTGGCGCAGGATCGTCTCGCCCCGGCCGAGCCGGGCGAGCGAAAAACCGATCAGCAGCAGACCGCACAGCGTCAGCAGGGTCGAAATGAGCGCGGTCATCCGCCAGGCGCGAAACTGCTCTGCAACGGCGCGACCGACCAGCACATAGAAAGGAAAATTGTCGATCTGGCGGATGGCAAAAATCCGGTCGATATCGTCGGTCTTGCCGATGTAGCGGATCACGCCTTGCCGCTCCCCGGCCTGGATCCGTAGATAGGGCAGCGTTTCCGGAGCCGGGTCGTTGGCCTGGGACTCGACAATCGGCCAGCGCACGACCAGCCGACTGTCGTCGCTGCGCCGAACGCTCACCATGCCCTGCGCGCCTACCTCGATTTCCGAAAACAGCTTGGAAAAATAGTCCAGGTTGATGGTGGCAACGATCAGGCCGCGGAAATCGCCGGCATCGCCCGGCAGAGCACGATACGCCACCAGGATCGGGGTACCGCGCAGTTTGCCGACGAGCGCCGCGGAAAACCGCAACTCCGACGTGGGCGACTCCCGACTGGCCAGGAAAAAGTCCCGGTCGGCGATGTTCAGGCGCTGGCTGTTCGTATCGCTGGTAAAGATCAGCGCACCCTCGGCATCGAAGACGCGATAGCCCCCCAACTCGGGGAAATTGCTGGCCAGCGCCAGCAGTTCACCATCGATGCGTGTCTGCCGCACGGGGTCTCGGCGGTCGCTCGTGAGGTCTTCGCGAACGGTTGCGGCAATCAGCGCGGTCGTGGCATCGATCCGGCGCAGGGTGGACTCGATCTTGGAGGCGACGATGTGGGCCTCGTTGGCGCAGGCCGCATTGACCGCGCGTTTGGTTTGCTGGCCTGCTTGAATCAGGAAATAGCCAAGCAGCGATCCGGTCAGGACGATGAAGACGATAAAGGAGCCGACATAAACCGAAATCAGTCCCTTTTGAATTTTGCGGGAGGCTAACGCCGGGGCTCCACGAGAACGCCCTGGACCCGGCGGCCCCCATTGACCGCCTGACGCCGCGGGACGGGGACTGGAAGTCTGGCCGAACGCCGCGGCGGCATGACGCATCGAGATCAGCAACCCTGTTGAACGGATCCAAACCGCATCGACAGATCCACCGCCCTGACATCCTTGGTCAGCGCCCCGACCGAGATGCGATCGACGCCGGTCTCGGCGATCGGACGGATGGTCTTGAGGTCGATACCGCCGGAGGCTTCCAGTTGGGTGCGCCCGGCATTGATGGCGACCGCGCGGCGCAGTTCATCCAACGTGAAATTATCGAGCAGAATCAGCTTCGCGCCGGCGTTCAGCGCCTGCTCCAGTTCGGCGATCGACTCCACTTCGATCTCGATCTCGATCCCGACGCCGGCGTTCAGCGCGCGGGCGGCCTCCAGCGCGGCGCGGATCGAACCGGCCGCCAGGATATGGTTCTCCTTGATCAGAATGGCGTCGAACAGACCGATGCGATGATTGTGACAGCCACCGCACACCACGGCGTATTTCTGCTGGAGACGCAGCCCCGGCAGCGTCTTGCGCGTATCCAGCACGCGCGCCGGCAGCCCGTCCACCGCATCGGCGTATTGGCGCGCGCGGGTTGCCGTGCCGGAGAGGGTTTGCAGATAATTCATGGCCGTGCGCTCCCCGGTGAGCAGGGCGCGGGCGCTGCCCTCCAGCACGCACAGGCGTTGTCCGGGCACGACGCGCTCGCCATCGCTCGCTTCCCAGCGGATGACGCTCGCCGGATCCAGCCGCCGAAACACCGTCTCGAACCAGGCGCAACCGCACAGCGTCGCGGACTCGCGCGTGATCAGCTCGGCCCGCGCGGACTGCTGCGCCGGCAACAGGGCGGCGGTCAGATCGCCCGCGCCCACGTCCTCGGCCAGGGCGGCATCGATCTGGGTCTCGATAACCGAGCGATCAGGCAGATGGTGGTGAAAATCGGTTCGGTTCGCCATGATTGGGTCTGACGATGGATGTTCCATGACAGGATACTCGGAAGCATAGGCTCGGAATCACGCATGACAGAATACGCCAATCCGGCCCGCGCCGGCACCTCGGGAATCGACGCCGAGGGCTGGCTCCAGGGCGCCCAGCGCCACCCCTCGCCGAATCATGACGCGCGTCCGCCAGGCGTCCCGATCGACCTGCTCGTGATCCACAATATCAGTCTTCCGCCGGGCGAATTCGCTGGGCACTGGATCGACGATTTATTCCTGAACCGGCTCGACCCGTCCGCCCATCCCTATTTCGCCGCCATTGCGGCGATTCGTGTCTCGGCGCATCTGCTGATCCGCCGCGATGGCGCTCTGATCCAGTACGTGTCCTGCGAACGTCGGGCCTGGCACGCTGGCGTCTCCTGTTTCCAGGAGCGCGAGCGCTGCAACGACTATTCGATCGGGGTCGAACTGGAAGGGTCAGACGGGATCCCGTTCACCGAGGCGCAATACCGCGTGCTCGCCGACTGCACGCGACGCCTTCAGGCCCGCTATCCAGCCATCACGCCCGCCCGCATCGCCGGACACAGCGACATCGCGCCCGGTCGCAAGACCGACCCTGGCCCAGCCTTCGATTGGCACCGGTATCGCGCGCTGATCTCCGGCGCTGGCCTCGTCTAACCGCACCCGGCCAAGAACAGAAACCGTCCCTTGCGTGCGCAGACAACCTGGACTCAAGCCCGCAACGGCTCGGTCATAAAGGGCGTCAGCAGATCGAGCATGGCGCGGTGGACCTTGAGATTGCCGGCGATCAGATTGCCGGTGTCCAGAAAGCGGCTACCGCCGCCAAAGTCGGTGATGACTCCCCCCGCCTCCAGGATCAGCAGCGCGCCGGCGGCGCAATCCCAGGGCGAGAGACCGATTTCCCAAAAACCATCGGTGCGACCGGCGGCGACATAGGCGAGATCCAGAGCCGCCGAGCCGGGGCGGCGCAGTCCGGCGGTCTCCAGGGTCATGGCCTTGAACATACCAAGATAGGCGTCGATGTGACGCTGATCGCGGAAGGGGAAGCCGGTGCCGATCAGCGCGCCTTCGAGCGACGGGCGGGTGGCGACGCGCAGCTTGCGGTCGTTGAGCTGGGCGCCCTGCCCGCGCGCGGCGGTAAAGAGTTCCTCGCGCGTGGGGTCATAGACGACGCCGCATTCGAGCTGGCCCTTGTACTTGAGCGCGATCGAGATCGAGAATTGCGGGAAGCCGTGCAGATAATTGGTGGTGCCGTCCAGCGGGTCGATGATCCACTGGAAGTCGCCGCTGCCCTGCTCGCCGCTCTCCTCGGCGAGGATGGCGTGGCCGGGGAAACGGTTGCGCAGTTCCTGGACGATCGCTGCCTCGGCGGCGCGGTCGACGTCGCTGACGAAGTCGTTGCGGCTTTTCGACTCGACCTGGATCTGTTCGAGCCGATCCGAGTAACGCATGATCAGACGGCCGGCACTACGGGCGGCGCGGATGGCAATGTTAAGACTTGGGTGCATGGTTTGCGGGATATCCGGGCAGTCGCTGTATCATAGGCTGACGATACAGCGCGATTTTTCTGAAGATTTAGCCCGACATGATAGACCAATTGACCGCATCGCTGGCGCGCATCCGTTTCGTGCTGGTGGAGACGACCCATCCCGGCAACATCGGCGCCGTGGCGCGGGCGATGAAGACCATGGGTCTGTCGCGCCTGGAACTGGTGGCGCCCAGGCACGCGCCGGACGCGGAGGCGCTGGCGCGTGCCTCGGGCGCGGACGATCTGCTGGAGCGCGCCGGCATCCATGCGACCCTGCCCGACGCGCTGACCGGCTGTCGTCTGACGATCGGCGCGAGCGCCCGTCTGCGCACCATCGAATGGCCGCTGCTGGAGCCCTCGGCGTGCGCGCGGCAACTGCTCGACGAGGCGGCCGCGGGCGAGGTGGCGCTGGTCTTCGGGCGCGAGAGTTCGGGCCTTTCCAACGTGGAACTGGCGCGTTGTCATGCGCTGGTGCACATCCCGACCAATCCCGATTTTAGCTCGCTCAATCTGGCCGCGGCGGCGCAGGTGCTGGCCTACGAGATTCGCCGCGTGGCGCGCGAGGAGCGCGGCGAGCGGATTCTCGATCCGCCCCGCGAGCTGGCGACGGCGGACGAGATGGAAGGCTTTCATGGTCATCTGGCCGAGACGCTGCTGGCGATCGGCTTCGGCGATCCGGCGCAATCGCACAAGCTGATGCGGCGACTGCGTCGGCTGTTCAATCGGGCGCGCCCGGATCGTGTCGAGATGAATATCCTCCGGGGGATTCTGAGCGCCGCCCAGGGCCGCAAGCACGCGGGGCGCGCCATGCGCGACGAAGGAGACTCGTCATGAACCTGCTCCACGAATTGATCGCCGCCCGTGTCGATGCGTGGCGCGCGGAAGGCTACCCGTGCGCGGATTCTCCCGCCATCGCCGAAATCCTCAGCCATGCCGTCGACGACGAACGAACCGGCCATCTGCGCTACCTGCGCAAGGCCCAATTCCGCGCGCTGGAAGTCTATTGGTTTCTCCGGCTGGTCGAGGGCACGCCCAGGATCCCGGACCTGTACGCGCGCTGTTTCCCCAAGAAAGCGGAACGTCGCGAGGCGCTCGGACTCTCGGCCAAGGTATTCGAGGACGCCGATTACGATTTCGACGCACTGTTCGCGCGCATCCGCGCCGACAATGCCTTCGTCCGCGCCAATCATCTGGAAAGCCTGCGCGAAACCCTGACGCTCGATTACCCTTCCTACATCCTGGCCCTGGCGATGGGCGCCGGGAAAACCATCCTGATCGGCGCCATCGTCGCGACCGAATTCGCCATGGCGCAGGAATACCCGGACGGACCCTTCGTGCAAAACGCCCTGATCTTCGCCCCTGGGAAGACCATCATCGAGTCCTTGCGCGAAATCTCGGACATCCCCTTCAGCAAGCTCCTGCCGCCCCGTTTCGAGAAGCTGTTTACCGCCAGCCTGAAACTGACCTTCACGCGCGATGGCGACAAAGAACTGTCCGGCGTGATCGACGGCAGCGCCTATAACCTGATCGTCACCAACACCGAAAAGATCCGCATCCAGAAACCGACCGTGCGCGGCAACGGGCAGCAATTCCGGCTGTTGGCCAATACCAAGGCGGAAGAGGCCGAGGAAATCGCCAATCTGCGGCTGCAAAAGATTGCCAGCCTGCCCCATCTGGCGGTGTTCTCCGACGAGGCCCACCACACCTATGGACAGAAGCTGTTGGGCAAATGGGAGAAAGACCCCGACAGCGGCGAGCCGGTGTTCAAGGAACAGGGCATCAAGAAGGTGCGCCGCACGGTGGACTATCTCGCCCAGGAAACCAATCTGGTGGTGGTCGTGAATACCACGGGCACACCCTATTTCGAGCGGCAACCCTTGCGTGATGTCGTGGTCTGGTACGGACTCGGGGAAGGCATCCAGGATGGCGTACTGAAGGAGGTCGCCGGCAACATCAAGGTCTTCAGCCTGGACGATGAGCACGGATCCCTCTTGGTTTCCAAGATCGTGGCCGATTTCATCGACACCTATTGGGAGACGCGACTTCCGGACGGCTCGCCGGCCCGCCTGGCGCTCTATTTTCCGACCGTCGCGGCCCGTGACGAACTGCGGACCGCCATCGAATCCACGCTCGCCCAACGCGCCATTGCTCCAGCGGTCCTGCTGGCGGTGGATGCCAAGTCAGCGGAGACGGTCAAGGCCGAGTTTTACCGTCTGGCCCATGATCCGAGCGCCCAGCACCGCATCGTGCTGTTGGTGAACATGGGCACCGAGGGCTGGAATTGCCCCAGCCTGTTCGCCTGCGGTCTGGTGCGGCGACTCACCGGCAGCAACAATTTCGTCCTACAGGCGGCGACCCGCTGTCTGCGTCAGGTTCCGGGCAACGCCACCCCGGCCCGTATCTATGTCTCGCGGGAAAACGAGGCCATCCTCGAACGGCAACTCGTCGAAACCTACGGCACCACGCTGAGCGATCTCAACGCGACCCAAGCGGAACGTCTCGAAAAAGACATCCGTCTGCATAAGCCGGATCTCCCGCCCCTGTCGATCAAGAAGCGCGTGCTGCGGTTCCGGCGTCGCGCGGACTCGTCCGGTGTCTCGCCCCTGGTGTTTCAGCGCCCCGACACCGAGGCCCCGCTGGTCGGACGGATGGACACCTGGTCCATCGTCGAGGTGGGCGGACGCGGCCAACTGACCCGCATCGACACCGAGGCGCTGCATGCCGAACCCGACGCGCTCGATCTCTATTCCGCCGCCGGTGGGCTGGCCGCCAATTACCATCTGCCCATGTCCGAGCTGCTGGCCGCCTTGCGCGCCGTCTACGGCGCGGGGGCGACGATTCCGGTTCATCATCTGGACGCGCTGTCCCAACAGATCGAGACGCAACGGCGCGAGTACGAGGAAGACTGGCAGGAGGTCGAAATCGCCCTGGCCCTGGTCAAGCCCGACGGATTCCAGCGGCACACCGACGCGGACGGCGCACCTTTTTATACCGCCCGGATCAGCTTCGAGAAATCGCGCGAACACCTCTACCGGATGGCGGACAGCTTTCCGAACCAAGGCTTCGCGCGGGACAAGTCGTTCCATTACGAAGGCTACAACTTCGATTCCGAGCCGGAAGCGGCCTATCTGGAACAGGCGCTCAATGTCATCGCTCAGTACGCCGGGAACATCGAGGGCGTGTGGTTTACGGGCGGATTGACCGACCCCTCCAAGACCGATCTGTACGCCGAATACCTGGGCGAGGATGGCCGCTGGCACCGCTACACCCCGGATTTTGTCATTCTGCGCAAGGATGGCAAATGTCTGGTGGTGGAAATCAAATCCGAGCAACATCGAGCCGACATCGCCGCCGATCTCGCCAGAGCCGACACCGGCCAGCCACCCCGGAGCCGGGAAGGCCGCAAGGCGGTTGCCATGCGCCAACTGACCGACATCAACCCCGAGCAACTGACCTACCGGGTCATTTTCGCGGGGACCGTCTTGCCGGCGGAGGCGCTCGAAGAAACCCGGCGCTTTGTCGCCCAAGACTGAACGAGGATCGCACCATGGGCTTGATCTACACCAGCATCACCCTGAGCAATGTTCGCAAACCGGACATCAAGCCGCTCACCGTCCAGGCCCTGGTCGATACGGGCGCGGTACATCTCTGCATTCCCGAACACATTGCTCTGCAACTCGACCTGGATACTTACGAGGAACGGGAAGTGGAAACGGCGGATGGCTCCTCGCGTCGGCGGCCCTATGTGGGGCCAATTCTCGCGGGCTTTGAAAATCGCCGCTGTCTCACCGGCGCGATGGTACTGGGCAATGAGGTTTTACTCGGCGCCATTCCGATGGAGGACATGGATCTGGTGATCCATCCCGGACGCCAGACCGTCATGGTCAATCCGGCCAATCCAAATTTCGCGGTCAGCAAGGCGAAATCATTGATGACGATCCAGGGTGAAACACGATGAAAAACGTCCTCGCCAACGTCGCCGTGAGTGTTAGCGAACTCAAGCGCAACTACGCCAACATCATCCGGCAGGCCGATGACCTTCCGGTTGCCGTGTTCAACCGTAATCGACCGGAAGCCTATTTACTGCCCGCGGTCTACTACGAGCAACTGATGACCTACCTTGAGGATCTGGAGGATGCCGCGCTCGTGCGCGAACGCGCCGCCGGTCCTTTTATCGATGTCAGCCTCGATGACTTATAGGCTGCGTTTCCATGCGCTGGCGCTGGCCGAATGGCGCAAACTGGACAACAGTGTGCGTGAGCCGCTGAAGAAAAAACTCACGGAACGGATGACGAATCCCCGTCTGCCTTCCGCCGCCTTGTCGGGCATGGCGGATTGTTACAAGATCAAACTGCGTGGATTGGGATACCGGCTTGTTTATCGGGTCGACGAGGATGTGGTGTTCGTCACCGTTATTGCGGTCGGCAGGCGGGACAAAAATCGGGTCTACGCCGCCGCTAAAGATCGCTTGCAGGATTGATTCCGATGCCGTTTAGCGCTCGTTCCCACGTTCCAGTGTGGGAATGCCGGCGGGCCGCTCCAGCGGCCCGTCCGGTCACGCGACGCTGGAGCGTCGGCCCTTGCTCCCACGCTGGAGCGTGGGAGCCAGAAGAGAAGACTCAACGAGGAGCACGCCATGCAAGTCCAACGGCAATTTTTTGAGGTCACGAGCCGGCAATTGGTGATCGATTTACCCGAGTCGTTCGTTAACCATCGCGTTGAGGCGATTGTATTGACCGTCGATGACGGCGAGCCATTGGCAACCGTCGCTCGCCGCCGGCCGCATCCCGCGATTTCCGGGAAAGGGAAAACGATGGGCGATATCGTGAGCCCCATTTTCGATGAAGGGGATGCGCTCGCGGAAATTGGCAAGGATGTGCGAGCCTTGATCGCCGACAGCGAACCCGTCGCACTCGGCGAATTCCGCCTGAATTTAACCGGATTCCAATTCAACCGGGACGAGGCTAATGCCCGTTAAGTATTTCATCGATACCAATGTCCTGATCTATCGCTACTCCAGTCAGGACGACCGGAAGCGGGCGATTGCCGCGCGTCTGCTCACGTCGGGACAATGCGTCGCCAGCGTTCAGTCGCTGAATGAATTCAGCAATGTCATCCGTCGCAAGTTTCCAGCGCAATTCCCCGGTCTTGCCGCAACCCTCGAAGATATCCGCGCCAGCCTCCCGATTGAGTCGCTGCGCGTGGAGGACACCCTAGCGGCGGTCGATATTTCCCAGCGGCACGGATTCCAGTACTTCGACTCACTGATGCTCGCGTGCGGCGTTCGGCTCGGCTGTCAAGTCGTGTTGAGCGAGGATATGCAGCATGGTTTCGTGCTGGATAACCGCTTGACGATCATCAACCCATTCATTCTCTAGCGGGCCAATCCCGCGACATTCCGCATCCTCTTTGGAGCAATCCCTTTGCATCCTTCCCAAGACGTCAAGATCGCCCAGGCCAAGGGCCGACCCATGCTGCAATGGGTGGGCAAGAAGCCTTTGAGCACGGTTCCCGCCTATCCCGCCCAGCACATCGAGCGTTTCCAGTTAGAGGCCGCGTCCGATCCCGTCGCCGACCTGGATTGGAGCGACTGGCCGGAGCGTTACCCGCGCGGCGGGCTGCTGTTCCACGGCGATAACAAGGATGTGCTGGCGCACCTGCTGGCGAATGGGTTTCGGGGCAAGGTCAAGCTGATCTATATCGACCCGCCGTTCGATTCCGGGGCGGATTATGTGCGCAAGGTGAATCTACGCGGGACGGCGAGCGCCAAGCTGGACGGCGAGGATTACAGTCTTGGTGAGCAGGTTCAATATACGGATATCTGGGCAAACGACAATTACTTGCAGTTTATGTATGAGCGGTTGTTATTGCTTCGTGAATTGTTAAGTGACACTGGCTCTCTTTATTTGCATTGCGATCCACGTCGAGGACATTTTATCCAGTGCATTATTGATGAAGTTTTTGGGGCGGAAAATTATCGTAACGAGCTTATTTGGAAGCGGTCTGATGCTCACGGGAATGTTGGTCAAGGAACCGAGCATTTCGGCCCTGTGCACGATAAAATATTTTTTTATTCAAAAGGCGGAAGGCCAACATGGAATCTTCAATACACTCCGCTCAATGAAGATTATGTTAAAGGTTTTTATAGATATACAGAAAATGATGGCAGAAAATATAAGCTGGATAACTTGCTTGGACCTGGTGGAGCAACGAAAGGAAATCCAGTCTATGAATTTCTTGGCGTCGTTAGAGCATGGCGCTATTCTAAAGAAAAAATGCAGAGCATTTATGATGTTGGCAGAATAGTTCAAACCCGTCCGGGTACTGTCCCAATGTTAAAACGCTACCTTGATGACTCTAAAGGGGTACCCGTTCAATCCATTTGGACAGATATAAGTATGCTTCGTGGTTGGTCTGGCGAAAAAGAAGAATATCCAACACAAAAGCCTGAAGCACTTATCAGTAGAGTGATGCAATCGTCATCAAACCCCGGTGACATCATCCTCGACTGCTTCCTCGGCTCCGGCACCACCGCTGCCGTCGCCCAAAAACTGGGCCGCCGCTGGATCGGCTGCGACATCAACAAGGGCGCGATCCAGACCACGGCCAAGCGCCTGCAAACCATCATGGCCGAGCAGTCGGCCACGCAAGACCAGCCGGCCAACCGCCAAGCCAGCCTGCTCCCGGACACCGACAATTCCCCGCCGCCGCCCGCTCAACGCGGCTTCACTGTCTGGCGGGTGAACGATTACGACCTGAACATCCAGCACAACGAGGCGGTGCAACTGGTGGTCGAGTATCTCGGCATTCAGCGCATCAAGACCGACGCCTTTTTCGACGGCACGCGCGGCAACCGCCTGGTCAAGATCGTTCCTTTCAACCATCCGCTGACCCCGTTGGATCTGGACAGCATCAAGCGCGAACTCGACGGCCGGCCGGGCGAGGAGCGGGATATTCTGGTGGTGGCGCTCGGCATGGAACTGACTGCGCGCGCCTGGCTGGAGCGGCACAACCGCAACCGCCCGATCAATCGCGTGCATCTGATCGAGCTGCGCACCGACAAAAAATACGGCGGCATCATCCAGCACGAGCCGGCGAGCGCCGAGGTCTCGATCCAGCGCGAGCGCACGCCTGACGGGGACACGCTGACGGTCGACATTCTGGATGTCCTGTCGCCCAGCATCGTCGCGCGGCTCAATCTAGACACCTCGCTGTTCCGCGCCCAGATCCCGGACTGGCGCGCGATGGTGGATTGCGTCCTGATCGACACGGCGTACAACGGCGAGGTCTTCAATGTGTGCCTGTCGGATGTGCCGGAACGCAAGCAGGACTTCGTGCGGGGGCGCTATGAACTGCCCGCCCCGCCCGAGGGGAGCACGGTCGCGGTTAAGATCGTCGATATGCTGGGCGAAGAAATTCTGCTGTCCCGCCAGGTCTGAATGCCGCCGCCGCGCGCCGCGCCACCCTTTTCCGATCACGCACCATTCATCGCTGACCCAAAACTATGTTCGACCGACTGAAAGAAGATATCGCCTGCGTGTTCGAGCGCGATCCGGCGGCGCGCACCCGCTTTGAAGTCTTGACCATTTATCCGGGACTGCACGCGGTCATGGCGCATCGGCTGGCGCATCGGCTCTGGCGCCACGATCTCAAGTGGCTGGCGCGGTTTCTGGCGAATCTCGCGCGTCTGTTCACCGGCATCGAGATTCATCCGGGCGCGGTGATCGGACGGCGCTTTTTCATCGATCACGGCATGGGCGTGGTGATCGGCGAGACGGCGGTGATCGGCGACGATTGCACCCTTTATCACGGCGTGACGCTGGGCGGTACCACCTGGCAGAAGGGCAAGCGTCACCCGACTCTGGGATGCGATGTGGTGGTGGGCGCGGGGGCCAAGGTGCTGGGGCCGATCGAGATCGGCGATGGCGCGCGGATCGGCTCCAATGCGGTGGTCGTCAAATCGGTCCCGCCCGGCGCGACGGCGGTCGGCGTGCCGGGGCGGATCATCGAGCCCGCCGGGGACGCGACCGCGCAACGCCGCGCCGATACCGCCAAGCGCATCGGCTTCGATGCCTATGGCGCGACCCGCGACGCGCCCGACCCGGTCGCCAATGCGATCAACCGGATGCTGGATCATATCCATCACATGGACCAGCGCATGGAGGCCATGTCCCTGGCGCTCGAAAGCCGCGGCATCATGCCCCGTTTCGAGCATGACGCGGATCTCGATGCGATGGAAATCGACCCGGCGACCGGCGCCGACCCTCCCCGCCCGCGCGACCCTAAAGAGCGTATGGCTTAATTGATCGTTCTGCTCAGGTAACGTATGATGCTCGAAGTTTCTGTTGCAGGAGTCGATTTCACGTGAGACTGACGACCAAAGGCCGCTATGCCGTCACCGCCATGCTGGATCTGGCCATCCATCAGGGCCAAGGGCCGATCACGCTGGCCGACATCGCCCAGCGCCAGGGGATTTCACTGTCCTATCTGGAGCAACTCTTCGCCAAGTTGCGCAAAAGCGCGCTCGTGACCAGCGTGCGCGGTCCGGGCGGCGGCTACAATCTGGCCCGTTCGCCGGCGGAGATTCATGTCGCCGAGGTGATTGCCGCGGTGGATGAAAGCGTGGACACCACGCGCTGCGGCGGCGCGCATAACTGTCAGAATAACGGACCCTGCCTGACACATGATCTCTGGCATGATCTGAGCGACCGCATTTACGAACATCTGAATAAAATCAGTCTTCAGCAATTGGTCGATCAGCGCGACGAGCTGGGCGAGCGTCCGCCGACCACCTGCGCCGCGGTCGATGTCAAGCTCGGCATTCAACGGATTGGCGCGCACGCCTGAGAAGCCGCCGGTCATCGGCTGCCGCCATCCCCGAGCGCGCGGCGTGGGGAAGCTGCCGCGCGCCGGTTCGCCATTCAAGCAACGTCCAGGAAGTTCAGCACTGCTCCCAGGGCAAGCCATGGAACCGCCAGCCGCCGAGGCTGCTGCGGTGATGGTGCTCGTCCAGATCGCCCTCGAACCCCTCGTCGACATGATAGACCGACTTCAGCCCATCGCGGATGAGTGCCTTTCCAGCGTCGAGAGAGCGCTTGCCGCTGCGGCAGATAAGAATGACGGGTGCGCAGGAATCGCTGGTCTCGCAGGCCGCGCCGCCGAGCAGAAGCTGACGGATCTCGGTGACGAAGTGCGGGTTGACGACCCAGTCCGGCTCATCGATCCAGGCGACATGCACCGCGCCCTTCGGGTGACCGACAAAGAGAAACTCCATGGAAGAACGAATATCGACCAGGACGACCTGAGGATGGGTTTCGAGCATCTCCAGCGCCTCCTGGGGCGTCAGACTCTGCGGGTGATCGGCGTTGATTGGCATCGTTTTTCTCCTTTGGCGGTTGCTTGTCGTGATTCCGGAATTGCCTGAACGACGTTTCCCGTTCGGCCATTCCGCTGTGATCGGCGACCTGATTGGGCGCTCTCGTTGAGGTTCTTCTTTTGACAGATCAAACAGTCAAAAATCGGCGTCCATTCGGGATCGTGCTCAAGGATGCCATCGCGCGCGGACTCGTGCGCCTGATCTCGCGCCTGCCACTTGCCCTGATCCATCGCCTGGGCGCGGGCGCGGGTTATCTGGCAACCTTGTGGCCCAATCGACAGCGCCGCAATGCGCTCATGAATATCGCGCTGTGCCTGCCGGAGCTGAACCGCGAGCAACAGATCAAGCTGCGCGACCGCAATCTCAAGGAGTTTGGCAAGACCTATTTCGAGATTGGCTATCTCTGGCTGCGTCCCGCCCAACAGGCGCTCGCACTGGTGCGCGAGGTCCGGGGCGCCGAACTGCTCCAGCGCGAGCCGGGCAAGGGTTTGATTGTCCTGTCGCCGCACCTCGGCGCCTGGGAACTCGCCGGACTCTATCTGGCCGCGCAGGGGCCGACGGCGATCTTCTACAAACCGCAGAAATATCTCGACGACCTGATTCGCGCCTCGCGCGGTCGCAGCGGCGCCGAACTGGCCCCCATCACGGCCAGGGGCATCCGCGTGCTAGTCCAGGCGCTGGAGCGCGGGGACGCCGTGGGAATCCTGCCGGATCAGGAGCCAAAGGCGGATAAGGGCGCGGTCTTCGCGCCCTTTTTCGGGGTTCCTGCCTTTACCATGCTGCTGGTCAACCGACTCGCGCGGCGCACCGGCGCGCCGGTGATCTTCCTGTTCGCCGAGCGCCTGGCGGAGGACGGCGGATTTCGGATCCACTGCATCCGGGCGCCCGCGGGGATCGACAGCGAGGATGACCACCAGGCCGCGACCGCGCTCAATCGCGGGATCGAACAATGCGTGATGACCTGCCCGGAACAGTATCTGTGGCCCTACAAGCGCTTTCGTCGCCGGCCCGAGGGCGCGCCCAAAATCTATACGGGCGCGCTGGATGACGTCCATGTTTTCCGGCAGGCGGAGCGGATTCGCCCGCGTCCGTTATCCTAAATCCGGCATCGGGAACCGCAAAGGCGAACAGGATTTAAATACAACAATGGCTTAAAAAGAGTGCGACATTCACCCCGTGGGTGAATGTCGTCATCGAGGTAAGACATTAAGTGCTTCGTGTTCTTTGCCGTTCAAGCGCGCTTTTGGATTTACCCCTTGATCTGGTCGGACGCGCTCTGGGTCTCGCCCTTGTTGTCGGTCCAGGTCACCGTGATCGGATCGCCCGCCACGCCGCCCTTGAACTTGAAGGAGAGATAGGGGTTCTTGGACACGCCGCCGCTCCAATTCGCGGTCAGTACGACCTCGTCCTTGTGTTTGCAAACGACTTCCTCGATGAAATGGGCCGGGACCAGTTCGCCGGTCTTGCTGTCCTTGCGCATTCCGGTTTCCATGGGATGACTCATCAGGCACTTGACGGTGGTTTCGTCGCCGCTCAAGCTGGCGCGGATCTTGATGTCGGACATGGTTGCTAACCTCGATTGGGGGCTCGGTGGGTTGATTGGAGGGATTGTGCTGGATCAGCAGACCTAGCCGCCGCAGCCACCAATGGTGACTTTGACGCTCTTGGCATTCTGATAGAGCTTATCCCCCACCTTCACCACGGCGACCACATCGGCGGTCTCGGCCATCTTGATGCGAGTGGAGACGAACGGAATGGCGGATCCGCTGAAGTCGAAAGACGCGATCAGCGGGGTCTGGTTCTTGGAGGCGATGATGGCGATCGAGGTCACGCCCTCCAGATCGGTTTCGACCGTCACCGGCACCACGGCACCATTCTCGGCGATATCCGGCGCCTTGATCTTGATGCGGTCGCTGGTCTCGGGCGCGTCGCTGCCCATCAGGCCGGTCAGTGCGGTCGGAATATCCTTGGCTTGAAAGGCCGCCGCGTTCCAATCCGCAAGCGCCAGACGCGGCGCGAGCAGGCCAGCGGCGACGCCGACGGATCCAGCGGCCAGCGAGCCTTTCAGCAGGGTTCTGCGTGTTGCGTCGATCATCAATGGTCTCCTGTCGAGCATGGGTGTTGGTGGAAGTTTCGACGAATCGTTCTCTTATCCAAAGGGCTGCATCACCCGTCGAACGGTCATTGCTGGTTTTTCACCATGCCGCTCTCCGCACGGGAGCGGTGGTGCCAGGGCGCGCATGTTTTGCGCATCGATCCGAGCATACCGCAGTCGTTCGAGTCTTGAAACCGCCGCCAACCCGCCTGTCGGGCGTGCTGGCGTCAGCCTTCGTTCACGATCTGTCGCGCTCCCCGAACAAACCTTTTTCACGCCGTTTCCGGTCGCGTTCCTCTTCTTTCCAGGCATCGAGTCGGGCCTGAATCCGCGCCGCGTCATGGTAGGCGATATCGCGTTGGCGCAAGGCAATCTCAAGCTGGCGGATCGCCGGTTCGACATCGCCCTCGGCATAGAGCTTCTCGGCGCGAAAACGATGCGTCGCCGCCTTGTTTCCGGCCTTCATCGCGGCCTGTTCGAGCAGATCGTAGAGCATCGCATTGCCCGGACGCAGCCGCTCGACCGCCATGAGTTCGTCCAGCGCCCTGTCCGGCTTGCCGCTGGAAATCAGCGCCTCGGCATAGGCAATGCGCAGCGGCCAACTGTCGGAGTAGAGGCCGCTCGCCTGTTTCAGGTGTTTGACGGCGCGTTCGGTTTGACCCTGTTGCAGATCGAGCAGGGCATCCAGCACGATGAACTCGGCCAGACTGGGATGGGCGGCAAGCAGCTTCGCGGTCTCGGCCTGGGCGCCGGCAACATCGCGTGCGCGTTCCAGGGCCAGCGCATAGCCATAGCGTTCGGCGGTCTCGTTGCGATGACGTCCCTCGCGAAGGGTTTCGCGAAAATGCGCCACGGACTGCTCCGCGCGCGCGTAGGAGCGTTCGCGCAGGTTCGCGCGCGCGAGTTGAAAGCGCAGACTGTCCGGGCGTTGACGCGCGCCGAATTCGTCGGCGCGCGCGAGCGCGTCGGCGATGCGGTTGCTGTTGACCGGATGGGTGCGCAGAAACTCAGGCGCGCGGTTCTTGTCGTCCTCGTAAAGTCGGCTCGATCTGGAGAGACGCCCGAAGAACCCGGCCATGGCGTGAGGATCGTGACCGGCATGCGCCAGGGTGGCGATCCCGAGACGGTCGGCCTCGTTTTCGTTGTCGCGGGTGAAATTGATCTGACGCTGGATGGCGGCGGCCTGAATGCCCATGATGGCGGCCATCCCGGCATCCGAGGACACCTGTGCCCCGAGGATAGCGGCGGCGACCAGCAGGGCCGTGGCCGGAATGGAGATCTTCTGCTGATCCTCGAAACCGCGCATCAGATGGTGCTGGGTGACATGGGCGATTTCATGGGCGATGACCGCAGCCAGTTCGCTCTCGGTTTCGGCGGCCAGGATCAACCCCGCGTAGACGCCGATATAGCCGCCAGGACCGGCGAAGGCGTTCACCACCGGCTCATCGATGAGGAAGAAGGTGAAACCGCCATTGGCATGTTGATCCGCAGCGACCAGTTCGTTCCCCAGCGATTCGAGATAGCTGGTCAGAATCGGATCGTCCAGCACTGAAAGGGCCGCGCGCACGCTGCGCATGAAGGCACGCCCAAGACGCACCTCGGCGCCGGTGCTCATCATGGCGTCGGCGGAACTCCCCAGATCGGGAAGATCGAAGGATTGAGCGGGCGCCTGACTGACGCCGACCAGGGCGAGTACGCCGGTCGCGACCAGCCAGCGTCTGAATCGGAAGGTAAGCGAGGTCATGAACATAGCTGCATGGGAGGTAACTTCTCAATAAGTCACGGCAGCCTTGGCTGAAGATATCCGTTAGAATACCCCATCGCTTCCCCAATCGTTTCCCGTGCATCGTCCTACCGTCATGCCCAGCTCGATCAAACTTCCTGACATCCCCGAGGCGGAACG
>NZ_CAIPNF010000178.1 GCF_903866365.1 uncultured Thiocystis sp. | reverse complement strand
GCCCAGTTCGGCGTAATAGGCGCCGATGTATTTCTTCAGGCGATGGGCGGTGATGCCGATGGCGAGTTCGGCGCGTTCGTTGCCGTCCGCGGCAAGTTGTTCGATCTCGCGCATGTCGTTGACGCCGCAGATCCCGAGCAGTCCGCTCTGACGATTGAGCATGCGATCCAGTCCATCGGCGTCGAGCCCCAGATTCTTGCCGAGATAGATGACCACGGCCGGGTCGATGTCGCCGCAGCGCGTGCCCATCACCAGCCCTTCCAACGGGGTCAGGCCCATCGAGGTATCGATACACTGACCGGCGCGAATGGCGCTGGCACTGGCCCCATTGCCCAGATGCAGCGTGATCAGATTGCACTGCTCCAGCGGCTGGCCGAGAACGTGGGCGGCGCGTTTGGCGACATAGCCATGCGAGGTGCCGTGGAAACCATAGCGTCGGATACGGTGCTCGGTATAGAGGAACTCCGGGATGGCGTAGCGATAGGCGGTCGGCGGCATGGTCTGATGAAAAGCGGTATCGAACACCGCCACCGAGGGACCCCGGGGGAAAATCCGGCGGATTTCCTCGATGCCGATCAGATGCGCGGGATTGTGCAGCGGCGCGAGCGGCGTAACCTCGCGGATCGCCGCGATCACGGCGTCATCGACGATGGTCGGACGGTTGAAATGCTCGCCGCCATGAACGACACGATGACCGATCGCGACCAGCCCAGCCGCTTCGGCGAGCGCCTCGGTGTCTTTCAGGAGCGCGATCATCTCGTCGAGATTCTCGTCGGTCGCGCCGGAGCGTTCGCGCGAGATCTGCCCGGCCAGTGCCAGAATGATGCGATCGATGCCCTCTTCGTGGGTGCGAATCGGCGCGTCGACCCGGCTGGTTTGCCGGACGTTCCGGGCGTCGAACCATTCCGCCGTGACCTCGGCCTCGCGCTCGCCGATGCGCGTGACCGCACCCGAGGTCAGCGTCCGCCAATCGTCGCTGCGAAAGAGTTGATATTTGATCGAGGAACTCCCCGAATTGAGCACCAGCACCTTCATTCGGCGTTCTCCTGGAGGGCGTCGCGTTCGTTCTGTGCCTGAATAGCGGTGATGGCCACGGTGTTGACGATATCGGTCACCGTGCAGCCCCGGCTCAAATCGTTGACGGGTTTGTTCAGCCCTTGCAGGACCGGACCGATGGCGACCGCGCCGGCGCTGCGCTGGACCGCCTTGTAGGTGTTGTTGCCGGTGTTGAGGTCCGGGAAGATCAGCACGGTGGCATGACCGGCCACCTCGCTCTCGGGCATCTTGGAGCGCCCGATCTCGATATCGACGGCGGCATCGTACTGGATCGGTCCCTCCAGCTTGAGGTCGGGTCGGCGCTCGCGGGCAATCCGGACCGCCTCGCGCACCTTCTCCACATCCTCGCCCTTGCCGGAACTGCCGCTCGAATAGGACAGCATGGCGATGCGCGGTTCGATCCCGAAGGCGGCGGCGGTGGCGGCCGAGCTGATCGCAATGTCGGCCAACTCCTCGGAGTTCGGGTTCGGATTGACGGCACAGTCGCCGTAGACCAGCACCCGATCCGGCAGACACATGAAAAAGACGCTGGAGACCAGCTTGATGCCGGGCTTGGTCTTGACCGTCTCGAAAGCGGGCCGAATGGTGTGTTGGGTGGTGTGGGCGGCGCCGGAGACCATGCCATCGGCCTCGCCCAGATAGACCATCAGGGTGCCGAAATAGCTGACATCCTCCAGCACGTCATGCGCCATCTGCTCGGAGATGCACTTGTGCTTGCGCAGCTCGAAATAGGTTTGGGCATAGCGCTCGCGGTCGGGCGAGGTCAAGGGGTCGACGATGCGGATGCCGTCGAGTTTGAGGCCCAGTTCCCCGATACGGCGGCGAATCTTGTCCGGATCGCCGAGCAGGGTGAGATCCGCGACCTGACGCAGGGTCAGGATCTCGGCCGCGCGCAGGATCCGCTCGTCGCTGCCTTCCGGGAGTACGATTCGTTGGCGCCGGGCCTTGGCGCGCCGGATAAGTTCGTACTCGAACATCAGCGGCGTGATCCGGTCGGAGTGATGCACGGCGATGCGACCGCGCAATTCCTCCACGTTCACATAGCTTTCGAACAGACCGAGCGCGGCGGCGATCTTGCGGTCGTCGCCGGGCAGGATGGTCGCCTCGATGCGATTGACGTTCATCGCCGTGGTGAAGGTGTCGGCGGGCACCTGCATGATCGAGACCTTGGTCCGGCGCAAACCCTCGATCAGTCGCTGGACCTTTTCGGCCGGGCGCAGACCGCCGGTCAGCAACAGACCGGCCACGCGCGGAAAGGAGGAGGACGCATCCGCCGCCAGACTGGCGAGGATGATGTCCGAGCGGTCGCCGGGGGTGATGATCAGACAGCCGTCCTCGATATAGCCCAGAAAATCCGGGATCTCCATCGCCGCGATCTTGTAATTGGTGACCACCTGATGCATGGCGTCGCCCTCGCCGCAGAGACACTCGGCATTGAGCGCCTGACGAATCTCGCCGACGGTCGGCATCCCGAGGACGGATTGCTCGGGGAGCACATAGACGTTTTCGTTCTCGGTCAGCAGGTCGTAGGCGCGATTCTTGACGATTTCCACATACTCGGCGGCCACGCCGTTGACGACACTCGCCAGAAAGTCGCCGCCGCGCTCGCGCATCATCTCGTGCGCGATATGCAGGGCGTCGACCGCCTCCTGCGGGCCGCGACCGAAACCCTTGACCACCACCACCAGGCGACAACCGAAATTCGTGGCCAGATCCGCGTTGAAGTCGAATTCCAGCGAGGGGATGAGTCCGTTGTAGTCGGTCCCCGCGCAGACCACCAGGTCGCAACGCTCTTCCAGCATCTTGAATTTGTTCATGATGAGCTTGAGCAGCTCGTCGTAATGGCCGCTGCCGAGGAGCTGACGGGCCGTTTCCAGGGTACAGCCGTAGAGCATCTCGGGCGAAAAGGGCAGATCGTAGCGGCTGCGGATCAGGGCGGTGAGATTGTCCGACTCGCCCTCCTTGGGGGCGAACGGGCGGAAAAAGCCCACCTTCCGGTTCACGGCCGACAACAACTCCATGAAACCCAGCACTACCACGGATTTTCCGCTGCCGGAACCGGCACCGGCAATATAGACGCTTTGCATTGGTTTCCACTCTCAAAGGAAGGGGTAGACGGCACGGGACGCACCGAATGTTGCACTGCGCAAAAATACCAGATTCGCCCTCAAAACGCCCGCGACACCCGCCAGGCCCCATAGCTTTCGGTCAGATACGCCTTACTGGCGAGATAGTTCAGGACATTGCGCAGGCGATAGAAGCCGACTACCGAATCGACCCGCAGCAGCTCCTTGCCCCGTTCGTCGAAAAAGAGGATCGCCGGGGCATAGAACAGCCCAAGCTCGGCGGCCCAGTCGCGCGCCGTGGTGCGCTGGCCGGTGGGGGTGATGACCGGCACCTCGGAGCGCATGTCCAGTTGAACGCTGTCGAACTCGCTAAAATGACGATGGATGGCCGGCGCGCTCAATGCCTGCCCGTGCAGCACGTCGCAGGGATGGCAGTCGCCCTGCTCGAAAAAGACCGCCAGCGGACGCTCGGCCGGAGAGCGGCGGTCGAGATTGTGCGGCGGGGGCATGAAGAATGGCTCTTCGTTCAGATCCTCGGGCTCGAACACCATGCGGTCCTCGCCGCGCGCCAGATAGTCGCGGAAGGATTCGCGCCGGTAGTGTCCGTCGGCGACATACTCCAGGGCGGCGCGGAACTGATAGGGCGGGTAATAGCCGCGCAGATGCAGCGCGACGGTCCCGTCCGCGGCATAAAACAGGATGGCCGGGGTGAAGTCGCTGTCCTCGCGTTGCGACCATGCGCGCTCGGTCAGGGTCTCGCCGGCGAGCATGGTGACCTCCTCGGTCCCCCAGATATCGATGGGGACGACATCGAAATGACGGCGGGTGTATTCGACGATGTCGGAGAGCCCGAAATTCACCTGCATGAGCTGATGGCAGTAAGGACAGCGTTGCTGTCCGAAATAGACCATCAGCCCCTGCTTGCCCGCCGCGACCGCTTCGTCAAGGTCCACGCGGATATCCAGGAAACTCCGTTTGAACCAGTCCGGGTAGACGAGGAGATCCTCGCGCGGGAAGTCGTCGAAGCTGTCGGCATCGTCCACGGCAGCCGAGGACACCGCCGCCAGCGGGTGTGCGATCGGCCATGACAGCATGCTGGCGACCAGCATCGCCGCCAGGGTCGGTAACTGTGACATACGCTTGCTCCGGGCTGTCGACAGGGGAAATTAACGATTTTCGGCCTTGATCATCGGTTGGTCCAAAGCCGAGTATTTCGTTAGGCGATCAAGCGCCCTGAAGGAGTGGCAGGAGCGCCGGGTAGGCGTACCCTTGGAAGTGCAAACTGACCGAGGGAAATGCCGTTGCCCGATGCCCCTGCCGCTGTTGACTCTCTTGCAGATCGACGCCCCACGCCAATCCATGATCGCTTGGATCGCGCCAAGCATCGGCATGCGGTGGCGCAAGCGCCGCAGGATGGGCAGAGTCAACGCGCGGCGGTCGCCAGCGATGGCGTCGCGCGCCGCACACGGCGTCACTGGAACGCGCCCCCTGCGACCCCGGCACCGGCGGCGCGGGCGGGCGCGTGATCGGCGACTTTCTCGAACGCAGCGGACGGTCGGCGTTCATCGGCGCCTCCGACGGCGCGCAGCAGGCGTGCCATGCCACACCTTAGAGGAGCCGATCGTCACCACTGCCACCGAACGGCGCGAGACGCTGGGCCCAAGCCATGCCCCATCGCCTGCTGAGTCTCGCCGAAGAGGAGACCTGGAAGGACGGCATGCGCTTGGTGAGCATTGAGGCGGTCTCGGGCTTCATCCTGCTCGAGCAGACGCGCGATGAGCGCTCGGCGGCGGCCTGGACGCCGGCGCTCGCGAGCCAGCGCGCGGGGCTGAACGTCACCGTGGTGCAAGGGACCAGCGATGAGGCCAAGGGGCTGTTGGCACCTGTCCAACGCGATCTGGGCGCGCCTCATTCCACGGATCTGTTGCATCTGCAGCATGAGGTCAGCCAGGCGATGAGCCTCTCGCTGAAGCGCGCTGAGCAGCCGGCCGAGACGGCGGCGGCTGAGGCGACGGCGTGCTGGCAAGGCGCCTGCGCCGCCGAGCCGGCCGATCATCGCCGCCGCCATGGCCCGGGACGCCCACCGGCGTTTGCCGCGCGCCTCGATGAGGCGCTGACCGCGTCCGTTCAGGCCAGTCGCGCGCATGCGCGCGCCCAGGCCCAGCGCGCGGAGGCGAAAACCCTGATCGGCGCCTTCAGCGAGATCGATCCTCCCGATGCACTCCAACAGGGACAGGCGCAAACGCCCGAGCCGTTGCAGACGCGCTGAGGGGCACGGTTTGCGCGCCTGCAGGCGATCGCCGAGGAGGCGGACCTCTCTGCGCGCCGGTGTGCGCATCTGGCCAAGGCGAAGCGCTTGACCCACCGCCTTGTCGCCACGCTGGCCTTCTTCTTCATGATGGTCAACCCTCGGGTGCCGGCGCTGGACCTGGCTCCGGCGATCGCGCAGGCCATGCGCAACGACCGGATCCCGGCGCTCTCTCTGGAGCGCGCCGCCGCGCGCCGCACGCGCGCTGAACCACGCCATCGGCGGCGGGCACGGAGTGCTCAGCGCCTCGCCCCGCTGCTGACGCCCTCGCACCCGATCCCGTCGCTGGACCGGCAGACCCGTCGCCACCTCGAGCAGGTCGCCGGCGAGTGTGCCGCTCTGTTCCCGCGCAGCCGCTCGTGTGTCGAAGGGCGCAACGGCTTCCTCGCGCTCGATCGGCACGGGCATCACCAACTCAGTCCGCGCCAGCAGCCGGTCTTAACCGCCCTGCACCACTTTGCCATCAAGCGCCCCGATGGCACCACGGCCGCTGAGCGCTTCTTCGCTCAGCCCCACCCATCCTTGTTCGAGCAGGTGCTCGAGCGCAGGCCCTGGCCCGCTCGACCGGCGCGACGACGACCGCGCCCGGCGAGGCAGCCGTACCTCGTCCCGGTGGCAGCTTAGCCACGGTGGACCAATCGATGATCAAGGCATCGGTATCCAGCGCGTACATAGCGAGTAAGATGCCATAAAACATGCTAATCGTCGGCATCGGTCTGCTCCGGTCGTTCAAGATAATTTCGAGTTGAAAGATCGAACCTAGCCCCTTTTCCCCACCACATTGATCAGATCGACCAGCAGATCGAGTTCCTCGGAGAAGACGCGGAAGAAGACGCGGAAGAAGACATATAGGTCTCGTATTTATTATCCCGACGTCCTCGTATCGTCAATGCTCCGCCAGCGATTCCCGGCGAACGCTAACCTCTTGAAAAGATAGGTTGCTATTTTGCAAATCTTGTTGCTGTCAAGAGCGCGATTCTTTCTAAATCAGCAGCTTACACTCAGTTCGCCGGGAATTGCTGATGCTCCGCTGACGCGGGCAGACAAAATGCCTAATGTCTGGATGTCACATTAGGTTGTGCTTGGCGCGCAGCCGCCAGTCGGCGGGATGGCCCAGGTCGCGCGCACCCCGCATGAGGTCGAGCAGATCGCCTTCGCGATCGGCCACAGAGACCAGACGCGTCTGCGGCAACTCGGCGGCCAAGTCCGCCACCCGCGCGTCCCCTTCGCCCCAGCGCACGCGCTCCTTGAGCCCCGGACGGGTACCGTCTGGACCTTTCGGTTCCCGCGCCCACCTCCAGGCATCCACGACGCCCAACGGCTCGCGCTCGACAGTTAGAGTCAAATCGTATATGTATTTATTAATTTATCTGAAATAAATATAAGATTAGATCGCCTAAGTAGGGGCAATCGCGCTTCTGTTGTTTGTTCATAGATTGCTAGTAAGCGATATCCAAAAACTTCTAGAAATCCTTTGTATTTTTCTAATGATACATGACGTTGATTTCTCCAAGACATGCCAGCTTCAACTTGTACAAAATCGATATCTTGTCGTGATAGCATATCAGAAAAACCCTGCAAGACTAATAAGTCATGACCTTCGGCATCAACTTTTAAATACCCAATGTTCGTTATCGATTTTGATCTGCAAAAATCATCTCCTCTCGCCACTTTTATTTCATCCACATTACTTTTGTCTTTTGGATTGCTAACAATCTGATTCATTGTAGAATTAGGCTTGTTTGTCATCAAAGCGACGCCTTGAATATTGCTCAGTGCAAAATTATGTAATTCCAAATTGTTATATTTCTTCACATTTTCAGACAAGCTATTAAAGGTTGAAGAAACTGGTTCAAACGCATAAACATTACAATCAGGCCATATCAATTTAAAGGTATGGATAGATTGCCCTATGTTTGCGCCCACATCAAAAACAACAACTGGAGCAGAGAATTGATACTTTTTTGACAATCGACTAAACAGTGTTACAAAATCATTATTGCTCATGGCTTGTCTTTTCTTATCTCAACGGTGGGCCACTCTACGCGGACTGGTTTTATCTGCCTGTTTTCGTCAAAATAGACTCACAAAGTAATCTCCAGATGTTGTGAGCATAATTTTAGGATTCTTCCAAGCAACCGTTGTTACCCAGCGATGCTTAACTTGGTTTCCTGATCGATCAACATAGTTTCCTAAGCCAGGACCTGAGGTTGGCACATATGGCTGTTGAAAATGAATAAATTGAAACCCATCCAGCATAGATAAATAACTGGAATACTTTCCGTCCATAACCCTCTCGCTATTGTCAAGCAGCAAAATCCCATTGGGGCTCATGCCAATATTGAGTACACGCTGTAGACATAAAACTCGATCACGACCATCTATGGCAATAATATCGTAATCATCCTTAAAGTAAGCATCGTGATAGGGTCGGTCTATCTTAGTAATTGACTCACGTTTCGGAGTTCAAAATCGGCGCAAAACTGGCTTTAATCGTTTGTTTATAAAGGATAATGGCCTCAAGAATGGTAAAATGTCAGGTGCTTGAAT
>NZ_CAIPNF010000177.1 GCF_903866365.1 uncultured Thiocystis sp. | reverse complement strand
TGACGCTGATCGAATTGAAGAAAGCGGACCGGCTCGGGCTCGGCGCCGATCCGCTGTCCGCGTGGATCACCTTTTTCGAGCATTGGCGCGAGGAGCAGACCATGGCCGCGATCGAACATGCCCCGATTCAAGAGGCGCTGAACCGCGTGCGTCAGTTGAGCGCCGACGAGGAAGCGCGGCGCCTAGCCTTCGTGCGCGAGCGGGCGCTGCACGACGAGGTGTCCTTGCTCAAGGAGGCGCGCGAGGAGGGCGAGCGGCTCGGGATACAGAAAGGCGAGCGGCTCGGGATGCAGAAAAGCCGTCAGGAAGGTCGCCTGGAAGCCGCCCAGGACACCGCTCGCAACCTGATCGCGCTGGGCGTGCTCAGCGATGGGCAGATCGCCCAGGCCACGGGACTGAGTGTGGCGCAGGTCGAGGCACTGCGCGCGGCCGCCCCGTCCTGAGCCCGCGTAGGAGGCGGTGAGAGACGCACTGCCTCGTTCGCGAGCCCTGCGGTTCCTTCGTCGCCGCCTTGCGGGCTTAGGCCCGTTGGATATCGCAACGCTGCTCTACGCCATCCCTGGAAGACGAAATCTTCCGGAAACCTCAGTTGCGAAGGGTGCGCGCCTGGCATTAAAGGCACACGCATTCGCGTGCCAGCGGCTTTCCAAGTGTGGTCTCTCTTGATGATACGAACGTGCGGCGTTAGGCTCGGGACATGATCAAGAGCTTCGCCGATAAGGACACCGCCGCCGTGTTTGTCGCCAAGCGCGTTAAACGCTGGGGGCCGGATGTGACGCGGCAGGCGTAGCGCAAACTGGCGATGTTGAACCGCGCCGGATTGCTCGACGATCTACGTGTGCCGCCGGTGAATCGACTTGAAGCCCTGAGCAGTGTTCGGGATGGTCAATGCAGCATCCGCATCAACGATCAGTGGCGTCTATGCTTGGCCTGAGCGATGGCTTCTGGGTCGGCTTGCAGGCCGACTATGATGCCGCGAAGACGCGCCGGACACTGGGCGCGGCCCTGGAGCGCATTCTGAGGTTCACGCAACCAGTCGATTCGGAACGACGAGCCGGAGCGTAGAATGCGGAACGAACCGCATTGATCGCGCGATGCGACCGGGCGGGCTCTTGCGGTGTTGAGCCAACATCCGAGCCTGACGGCGAAACTCGATCAAGCCATCACTCGAGCCTATCGCCGGCCATGATTGAGGCTGAACGCGAGACCGGGTTGGCGGAATCGACATTTCCGACGTTATGTCCCACTTCACTTTCCCCCAAATCAGGGATGATGCCTTTGGGCCGGAAGAGTCCGCATAGGATGCAGTTCGTATTTCATCGTATCCTACGCGGGCTGGATGCCTGGTTGGGAGGGCGCTGGTCTCGGCGTTTTTCTCTGGCCTGCGGCCGGAGGGCCGAGTGCAACGCGGCGATCCCAGGGAGGGCGTTTTCCAAGTCGATGCATGGCCGTTCGCCAGCTCCGCCGGTCGCGTTGCGGTCACGGAAACGAGTGCTTATCATGCAGTGCGATACGTTGCGCGCGATCGCCCGGCCATGGGTTCATTCGACCGATCCGAGAACGTAAAGGACTGACATGAGACAAAAAGCACTCATCACTGGTGTCGCCGGGCAGGATGGTTCCTATCTCGCCGCATTCCTGCTTAAAAAAAACGACGAGGTTCACGGGATCAAACTCGAAGATCTGTGCGCCGGAACGGTCAACCGGGATCTTCAGATGGCGCGGCGCCATGCCTTGCTGAAGGCACATGGCCATGAGGTGCCGGTTGCGCGGGAGAACAACGGATGATCGGCCGCGATTCGTCACGCGCCCCAACCGTTTTCGTCGCCGGTCACCGTGGCATGGTCGGACGCGCCATCGTGCGACGACTTCAGGCATTGGGCGGCTGCCAGATTCTGACGGCCGGGCGCGATGAGCTGGATCTGCTCGATCAGCGCGCGGTCCAGACCTATTTTGACGCGCACCCGATCGATCAGGTCTATCTGGCCGCCGCCCGAGTTGGCGGCATTCATGCCAATAATACTTATCCGGCCGATTTTATCTACGACAACCTGATGATCGAGGCCAATCTCATCCACGCGGCCCATCGCGCCGGCATCCGGAAACTGCTGTTTCTGGGCTCATCCTGCATTTATCCGCAGCGGGCCGCACAGCCGATGACCGAATCCGCCCTGCTGACCGGAACGCTGGAACCGACCAACGAACCCTACGCCATCGCCAAGATCGCTGGGATCAAACTTTGCGAAAGCTATAACCGTCAGTACGGACATGACTATCGCAGCGTGATGCCAACCAATCTCTACGGACCGCACGACAATTTTCATCCTGACAACAGCCATGTGATCCCGGCCTTGTTGAGGCGCTTTCACGAGGCGGCGCGGGCGGGCGCGGACGAAGTCGTCATCTGGGGCACCGGCGCGCCGATGCGCGAGTTTCTCCATGTCGATGACATGGCCGCCGCCAGCGTGCATGTGATGGAGTTGGACGACGACCTTTATCGCGCCAATACGCAACCCATGCTTTCGCACATCAACGTGGGGTCTGGCGTGGACTGCGCCATTCGCGAGCTGGCGCAGACCATCGCGCGGGTCACGGGTTTTCAGGGCCAGTTTGTCTTCGACCCGAGCAAGCCCGATGGCACCCCGCGCAAATTATTGGATGTCTCTCGGCTCAAAGCCCTGGGCTGGCAGGCGGGCATCGGACTGGAGGACGGTCTCAGGGATACCTATGATTGGTGCCTGGCCAATCAGGAGCATTTTCGGGGATAGCGCACGCTCGAAGAATACTATCGATGACACGCCCTTGGGTAATGGAGGCTCGCTTTGTCCGATGTCGGAATGTCCAAGACCATCGTCCATCATGGCGCCGTGGACGGCGTGACAGGTTCCTGCCACGAACTCCGGCTGGGCGATGGTCGCTCGGTGCTGGTCGACTGCGGGCTCTTTCAGGGCGCGGAGACCTCGCCCGGCGGCGCGGGCTTCGAGCGTCTTCAGATCGAGTTTCCCGTGGAGCCGGTGCTGGCGCTGATCGTCACCCATGTGCATATCGATCATGTCGGTCGCATCCCCTATCTGCTGGCGGCCGGCTTCAAGGGGCCGATTCTGTGCAGCGAGGCGTCGGCGGAGCTGTTGCCGCTGGTGCTGGAAGATGCGCTGAAGATCGGCGTGACGCGGGACGCGACGCTCATCGAGCGGGTGCTGAAACTGTTGCGCGCGCGCACCATCGGCGTGCCTTATGGTCACTGGTACACGCTGGCCGAGGGCGATCCGGGTTTGCGGATCAAGCTGCGGCCCGCCGGGCATATCCTCGGGTCGGCGTTCGTGGAGTGCGACCTGCTCCAGGGTGGCGCGCGTACCCGCATTCTCTTCTCGGGCGATCTCGGGGCGCCTTATACGCCTCTGCTGCCCGCCCCCAAGTCACCCTACAGCGCGGATGTGGTGGTGCTCGAAAGCACCTATGGCGACCGTCTGCACGAGGGGCGCCGTGACCGCCGCCAGCGGTTGCAGGCGATCGTCGAGCACGCCTTTCGCGATGGCGGAACCCTGCTGATCCCGGCGTTCAGTATCGGTCGCACGCAGGAACTGCTCTATGAGCTGGAGTCGATCATCCATCGGGATCGTCAACGGACGCTGGCCGCGGGGCGTGTCTGGGACGATATCGAAATCATTCTGGATTCGCCGCTCGCCGCGGATTTCACTGCCGGTTATGCCCGTCTGCGCGCGCATTGGGACAATGAAGCCAAGCGCCGGCTCGATTCCGGACGCCATCCGCTCGATTTCGAACAGGTGTTGACCGTCACCGATCATGCGACCCATCTGCGCACGGTCGACTATCTCAGGAGTTCGGCGCGGGCGGCCATCGTCATCGCCGCGAGCGGCATGTGTGCCGGCGGACGCATCGTCAACTATCTCAAGGCCATGCTGGGCGATCCCCGTCACGATGTGCTGTTCGTCGGTTATCAGGCCGCGGGCACTCCAGGGCAGGCCATCCAGCGGTATGGACCGCGTGGCGGCTATGTCGATCTGGACGGTCAGCGTTATGACATCCGGGCCGCGATCCACACGCTTGGCGGCTACTCGGCGCATGCCGATCAGAACGATTTGATCAACTTCATCGGGCGGATGCGGGCCAAGCCGCGCGAGGTGATTCTGGTGCATGGCGAGGCGCACGCCAAGGAAAGTCTGCGGCGGGAGCTGCAAGCGCGTTTTCAGGGGGTGGAGATCCGGATCGGTTGACCTGGAAAGCGCGGTCGAACCGCGCAAACGCGAAAGATTTTTAATGTGTCGCCAAGGTGGAGGCAGTCAACCATGGGCGTGTCGCGTGCTGACACCGGGTGCCAGACCCGCGCCTCTCCCCCTCGCCCCCGGCCCTTCTTCCCCGCGGGGGAGAAGCGAGAATAACGCTTTAGTCCATCGCGGTTCGTTCGATGATATGCCGGGCCCAGGCGCTGTGCGTGGCGACTTCGCACATGGATCCGTCGAACTGGAAGACGGCGCGGTCGTCGGTCAGGATGCGTCGTGCCGCTTCCAGTTCCAGTTGCGAGACGCGAAAACTCGCCTCGATCGTCGGGAGCTGGCTCGGATGAATGGCGGTCTTCCCGCAGAGTCCGTGGGCGATATCCTCGCTCAGTTCTTCCCGGAGAATCTCCGGACAGTCGATATGCTCGAACACCGGGGCGGTGAGCTGAAAACCGAAGGGTTTGAAGACGGTCACCAGATGGGCGATGGTGTGTCCCAGGGGCGTGCGGTAGATGGTGCGGTCGCGGGGCCGGCGAATGCCGAGGATGGACAGCAGGTCGTTGCCGCCGATGCGCAGCGCCAGAATCCGCTTCTGATAGCCGCGGTCGAGCAGATGGTCGCGCAGTTCGATCATTCTGGAGGTGTCGAAGACATCCCGGGTTTCGAGCGTCGGCATGCACAGATGCCGGGAGTCCATGAGCTGGCTCAGATAGACATCCACATTGCTCAGATCCAGCTTGGGCAGGACGAATCCGTCCAGCTTCTCCACGCCCGGCAGCGCGAGCAACCAGGTCAGAATCTCGGGATTGCGCACGCGCACGAAGCGCAGGGCGGATGACTTGGCCTGCATCCGTTCCAGACAGTCGCGGAGGTTGTCGAGTCCGGACGCGAGCGCATCCTCCGCCACGGCATCCTCGGTGCAGAAGATGACCGAACGCAATTCCGGCCACTTGGCGCCATTGGCAATTCGCAGAACATCCCGATGGGTTGCCGGCACATAGAGGGAGCCGCCAAGTCGGTAGGCATTAAGCATCGGATAAACCCTTGATGAGCGAGACGGCCTGGTAGGGCGACGCTGGATCGACCTCCCAATGCACTTTTTTTTCCTGGGCCAATTGTAAGAGATGCCGCGCTTCCGGGGCGGTCGGATCGCGAACGATGAGCCGTTCCGGGACGCGCCGCAGCAGGACGCGGGTCGCTTCGCCAATGCCGGGCTTGATGAGATTCTCGTCCGCGATGCCGAAGCGCTCCTTGATCGCGGCGAGCCAGGTCCGGGAGCGTTCGCGCGCCCGGTGCGGATCGACCGGGGTGGGGCAGGGCGCGTAACCCTCCTCCAGCAAGGCGCGGATCTCCCGCAGGAGTGCGTCGACGAACCACCGGGACAGATCCCCCGCGGCGAATTCGCGGTAAAACACGCAGCCGTGGAAGTCGTCGGGTCCGATTCGTTCGTTCAGGATGGAGCGGCTGATCAGGCCTGACATGGTCGCGTTCAGAATGCTCGACGGGATCAGATAATCCTCGTCCGTGGGTGCGATGCCGACGCCGGCCAGATCGGTCAGGGCAAAGAGGGTGGCGTCCAGCCGGGTTTCATGTGTCTGGTTAAAAGTGGCAACGGACTCGGCGAGGGTGTGGGCGATGACGCCCTTACCGGTCCAGCCGTCGACGAACACGATGCCGGGCGCTTTCTTTGCCTCGTCATTCAGGATAAAGCGCAGTGCGTTTTGGTCGATGCCCCGGTCGCGAATGATCGAGAGGGAATAATGCGCCGTCGGGCGGTCGAGGATGTCGGCGAGCACATGCTTGAGCACGACGCCAACCGGGGTACCGGCGCGCGCGAGCGAGATCAGCGTGATCGCGTTCGGTCGGCGTGCCGCGACGATGGCGGCCAGGTCGAGCAGCCCTTGCGCCATGCGTCGCCGGTTCATGGCGAACGCCTGGTGAAAAATATCCATGTAGCGAGGGGAGGGCAGGGTTTCGGGACTCAACATCTCGCTGTAATGCCGTTGACCGCTTTGAATCAGGCGTTCCTTTTCGGCCAGCCCGATCGGCTCCATCGCGATGAGCTTGAGCAGGATGTTGACATCCTCGGGGCGGTAACTGCCTGAAAAATGCGCGCGCTGTTCGACTGGAGGCATGGGCATGGGTCTCCGGTGAGGTGGTTTCCGCAAGAGGGACGAAGACGGGTACGTGTCAGCAATCGTATTCGTCATGGGATGATCACCGCCCCACCCCGGTTCCACGGCGTGGATCGATGCGCTCGACGCGGATGTTGCACGGCATCTCTGTAGGGGCGAATTGATTCGCCCCTACATCCGCACAACCAACGCGGCGAATGAATTCGCCTCTACAGGGCTTCGGTCGAGGCGGGCGGCTTACAGCAAGGGCCGGCCGAGGGTCTCCCCGAATAACTGCGAGCCGCGTGGCGTCAGCGAATAATCGCATTCGGCCATGAAGGCGCCGTCGATGAGGCTGTCGCCGATGCCGACGGTCATCAGCTCGCCCCATTCGCCGCCCAGTTTTTCGATCAGATAGCGCACGGCGTGTTCCTTGCCGAGCGTGCGGGGCAGCACAGCGAGGTTGTTGCCGTTGCGATGCAGTCGATAGACCCTGGACCGATCCGCGACCCAGGGCTGGATCAAGGCGCGCTGCAAGAGATCGAGATCGCCGTCGCGGCCATGCCGATACTTGGCGACCAGATAAAAAGGCAGGTCGAAATCCTCGATGATCCGGACGCGGGCGGAGAGCCTCTGTCGGACGATGAAGGTCGCGACATGATCGAGCAGTTCGTTCAAATCCTCCAGTTGGTCCCGAGAGGCGGTCGTCATGCGTTCCAGCCAGGGCGCGTCGGGGACGCCGTCGGGGTTCAGAACGATTCCGCCATAGTCGATGATGCGCCAACTCTCGAAGGGCAATTCCACCCGGCGCAGCGAATCCAGATCCCGCGCGGTGGTGGGAATCACCGTCGTATTGGCGTCCAGCAGACGCCAGAACGCCTGCTGTTTCGCCGTCATGAAGGAATGGGCGCTGCCGTCGCGGAGATAGGCGACTGGCCGCAGATCCTCGTCGGTCGGACATTTGGGTCGACTCTGGAAGAGCGTGTCGTCCAGGTCGAGAAAAACCAGCTTGCGCACCTTAAACCGCGTTCGGCCTGGCAGGCGTTGTCGGGGTCTTGGTTTGGCATCGCCACGACTCGCAAAGGTCGGATTTGACGCAGTTTAAGGTTTTGAGTTGTTGATTCATTGAAACCGCGTCTCGCCGATGGTTCTGAACAGCCGCAAGTCTGGCGGCGCCTGCGCGCTTCGCCGGTCGCTCTCGGAAACGGTGGACAAACAACCAATACACTTTGGCGCGACCTTCTCCCCTCGCCCCAACCCCTCTCCCCGCCGGGGGGAGGGGCTAAAGAGCGCGCTGTTTCAGTTGTTTAGCCCCATGATTGGGACGCGGTTTAGACCAGCTCGAAATCCGCCGGGTTGAGGGCGAGTTCCATGGCGATCTTGCGGGCGACCCGCTTTTCGCTGTCGTCGAAATTGCCGTCGGCGGCGGCGATGGCGATGATCAGACGCAGGATGAGACGGGCGGCGTCATCCTTGCCCTTCATCTTGCGAATCGCATCGTAGGCCTTGGCCTCGCCCAGATCCTTGTCGAATTCGATCTGGCTCATCGCGTTCTGAAAGGCGTCGATCAGATCCTTGCTGGTGAAGACGGACAGCGCCTCATAGTTCTCGATGAAGCGCATCATCTTCTGTTTTTCCTCGGAGGACACATGGCCATCGGCCATGGAGATCAACACCGAGCCGCTGATGGCCGCGTTCAGAAAATCCTTGTTCTTGAATTTCATCGCCTCGTTTTTCAGTTCGGAGGCTTTCTGTTTCAGGTTGCTGACAAAGTCTTGGAAGCTCATGGCATGTTCTCTCTGTTGGATGGAAATTGACGATTGCAATCTATCTCAATCCTTCTTGCCCCGCACCCAATCCAGCCCCCAGCGGTGCGCCTTGTCGACATCGAGGTGGCCCCGGTAGTAATCGACGAGCTTGGTGATCTTGACCGATCCGCTCTGATTTTCCAGCAGGGCGATGGCGCACATGGGCCGATCGTTGCGGCTCGAATCGAGCTGGATCTCGATTTCCGGCTGTCCGGGCGTTTTCAGGGTAATGCGCGCGTTGGCCTCGGCCCAGTTCGGAGTCCCTTCGTAGATGAAAGCGTAGACGACGATGCGCTGGATCTCGTCCCAATGCTGGCCGTTGATGCGCAGGTTCTCGCCCTCGGTGCGGGTGCCGGTGCGGTCATCCGCGTCGAGGGCGATATAGGGCGGATCCCGGTAGTCGCCGAAGGTGTTTCCGAGCGCCTGGACCACACTCTTGGAGCCGTCCTTGAGTTCGTACAGACAGCCGAGATCCAGATCGATGCTGTTGGATCTGGTGCCGCCGAAAAAGTTTTTCTTGACGGTCCCGGCGCGGATCGTCCAGTTGAGATTGATCAGAATCTCGCCGTGGGCCGTATTGGCCTTCTTATCCAGCGAGACGGTGTTGCCGCGTTTTTCCAGGGTGATCTTGCTGAGGTTGAGCGGCGCTGCTTGGGGCTTGGGCGGAACGGGTGCCGCGACTGGCGCGGGCGTCTCCGCGACGGTGCCGCCGAAATGTCCGACTAGCGCCGCCATGCCGCCGTTGAAACCCTGTCCCAGCGCGCTGGTCCGCCAGACGCCGTCCTTGCGGTAGATCTCCAGCAGCATCAGCGCGCGCTCGGCGGCGAAGTCGGCGCCGCTGAAGTCGAAGCGCCCAGCCTCGCGTCCGGCGTCCAGGAAACGCACATGACCGCTGCCGATGCTGGACATGGCGCCGGCGCCGTCGAGCGCGGCGGTGAGCGTCAGGCGCTCGATGGTCGAAGGCAGTTTGCCGAGGTCGACGGCAAAGCCCGCCGCATCGCCGGGGGGCGTTTCCAGTCGCACGCCGCCGCAGGGTGTCGTCGGCTGATTGAAGAAGGTCATGTAGCGATCGTTGGAGAGCTTGCCCTGGCCATCCAGGCCGAAGCAGGCGAAATCGAGGATGAGACCGGGTGCGTTCACGGCCACGCCAAGCGTGAAGCGCTGGCCGTTGGGGACCAGATCGGCGATTTTGGCCCGCTGTCCGCGTGTCAGATTCATGCGTGCATTACCGTGGCAGTGATTGATCTTAAAAAGAATTGAACCGTAAAGGACGCGAAGGATGCGGCGGCGCGGTCTGGAGGCGAGTCACTTCAAGACCGTCACGCCGGCATTTCCTTGCGTACTTTGCGGTTTGCATTTTTGGCGCCCGGCTAACCCACATTGACGCCATGTTGCTGCGCGAGCGCGCGCAAACCGCCGGCATATCCCTGGCCCACGGCCTTGAATTTCCAGTCGCCGCTGTGGCGGTAGATCTCGCCGAAGGTCATCGCGGTCTCGGTCGAATAGTCCTCGGAGAGATCGAAACGGACCACTTCAAGATGGTTGTCGCGATTGACGATCCGGACGAAGGCGTTGGCGACCTGGCCGAAATTCTGCCGGCGGGCATCGGCGTCGTGGATGGTGACCACGATCACCAGACGCTGAATCTCGGGCGGCACCTTCGACAGCGTCACATGTACCGATTCGTCATCGCCTTCGCCGACGCCGGTCAGGTTGTCGCCGGTGTGCTCGACCGAGCCCTCGGGCGAGATTTTCTGATTGTAGAAGATGAAATAGGCGTCGCTCGGCACCTTGCCGTCGTCCTTGACCATGAAGAGACTCGCGTCGAGATCGAACGCCTGACCATCGGTCGCGCGCGCGTCCCAGCCCAGGCCGACGAGTACGTTCTCGAGATTGGGAGCCTCCTTGCTCAGGTTGACGTTGCCGCCTTTGTTCAAACTGATGGCCATAAATCCTCCATTGAGTGCGAATAGCGATAGGTCAGACAGTTGGATCCCAGGTGTTGCATCAAATCGTCCAGGCCGTCGAGC
Source organism: uncultured Thiocystis sp. (assembly GCF_903866365.1). GTDB lineage: Bacteria > Pseudomonadota > Gammaproteobacteria > Chromatiales > Chromatiaceae > Chromatium. The sequence goes on along the minus strand of NZ_CAIPNF010000177.1, from coordinate 5,228 downwards.
GGGGTTTCATGACAGACGATGATGCGGGCGAAATCGTCAGGATCGACGTTATACAGATAATTCCGAATGCCTTCCCCGTAATTGTCCGCGAAAATGAGCCGATGTCCAATGTCGGCGCCGGGCAGGATTGGCGAGCGGGTGGTCGCCTGCACCGCGACCGCGAATCCGCGTGACTCCAACTCCAGCCCGACCCGAAAGGCGAGATGCATGAATTCGCCTGTGCCCAGAACCAGGATCGGCGCGCCGGGGGCGAGTCCGACGGACAGCCGCTCAAGCTCCGACATGGGAGTCGAAATGGGTCGATCAATGCCGAATCGCCCAAGGTCATCGGCGATCTGGCCGGGGTCGCGCCGGTTGTCGCCCACGGCGACCGGGGCGGGTTCGTGGTTCCAGTCGGTTGCTGGCTGGAAGGAAAAATCCGCATGGAGAGCCGCCACGCAGCGGACCGGGAGACTCAGCCGTTGCGAGAATTGCTCGGCGCTGCGTTCGCCGCTGAAGTTGGTGATCGCCACGAAATGCACCCCTTCGAGTCGTGGATTTTGCGTCCGATACGCCGCGACCAGATTGCACAGGGTGGAACCGGTGCTGATTTCATCGTCCACCACGATCAGTTCGCGGGCCGTCCGGAATAACTCCTGATGACGTGCGTTTAACGGTTCATAGAGAGTTTGATCGGGTGCGTGACAATGGGCCTCCTGAAATTCCAGGAAAGGGCGCCCCGCAACGCGATAACGGGTGGAATGGAGAAACAGCGCCTTGGCGTCGGGCCGTCGATCCAGCACCGCCTCGAAGACGCCTTGCCCGAGCCCGGTCGCCGTCTCGGCCATCGCTACAAAGACCCATGGGCCTGGCCCCAGATCCAGCGCATTCGCCAGATGCTCATGCACCCGCCGCATCCGCGACGGCGTCGCCGGCCAGTGTTTGCCCAGCACCTTGCTGAGGAACAGAAAGCCCCGCTTGCGATTGTTGCGAGCGGCGAAACCGCAGAGTTCGTCCAGCGGAAAGGCGGCCTCGCGTACCTGGACGCTGAGGACTCCGGTGGGCAGTTCCGCCCGGTACGACTCGCTCAAAAGGGATCCTCGATCCGGCGGAAGTGGGCCAGCTCCAGCACGCGGGCACCGCTTGCGACCCTGTGCGCTTGATCGGGAAATCCGTGCGTCAGGCCATGCAGCGCCAGATAGGGCAGGTTGACGCCGATCGCCCCCGCGTAACCGATGCCGCCGGAGAATCGGGGATTGATCTCCAACAGGCGAAAGCCGTTCCGACCCTCGCGAAACTGCGCGTTGAACAAGCCGGACAGCCCGAAGACTTCGGTCATCTCGCCGATGGCTCGCGTGAGTTCAGGGATGTCGACGATCTCCTGGCCGTAGCCGCCTGCTTTTGCTTTGCGCCGCTGGACCGCGGCGACGAGCCGTCGGCCATCGCCGACGCAGTCGACGCTGTATTCATACCCGTCAAGAAACTCCATCAGCAGCAAAGTTTCAAAGGTCTCCGACTCCCTCAGAATGCGCCGAAGGCCATCGCGATGGATCGAATAGAGCGCGTGTTGCAGCAGGATTTCCAGCCCGCCGCGCTGTTCGTCGATGACGCGAAAACCGGCGCCGTTGACGCCCTCAGCGGGTTTGACGCACAGCACTTCGTGGGAGGCGCGCAACCGCGCATAGGCCGCCTCGAATTCGTCGGCGGTGCGGAATTCCAGGAAATCGGGCGGAGGAATGGAGAAGCGCCGCGCCTCGGCATAGAAGCGCGCCTTGTCCATCAGTGTCATTAGATGGTCCGCCGACGCCGGCGTCAGGACGCGCACGCCCTGTTCGGCAAAGCGTGCCTGGTGCGCGGCCAGTAAGGCAACAGCCTTGCCCGGCCAGAGAAAATCGATCCGCCGTTCCCGACAGAAATCGAGACAAAATTCGACATAGGCATCGCCGACCGTGCCGGTCGGTTCCAGTGCGAATTCATGCGCCGACAGAAAGCCGGGGAACTCCTTCTGGGTGTGCGAACAGACCAGATGGAATTCGCCGGCCTCGTCACCCTGACGGATGAGCTCGAACACGGCACGGACATTGGAAAAGGTTCGGTTGAACCAGACGCGGGTCATGGTGCCGTCGCTCTCGGGGTTACAGATGCGGCTTGATCTGCGGTAGCAGTTGTTCCGCCGTCCGACCTTGCCCGACCTCGCCGATGGCATGCATCTTCCACTCGCCGCCGTGACGATAGAGCTTCGCCATGATCATGGCCGAATGACTGCCCTGACAGCTCAGGTCGTAGCGCGCGATCTCGCTGTTATTGCTGCCGTTGATGATGCGACAGTAGGCATTTTCGACCTTGGAGAAATCCTGGCCGGTGAAGTTGTTGACGGTGAAGACCAGGCTTTTCACGTTGGCCGGAAGCGCCGCGAGATCGACCTTGATCTGTTCGTCGTCGCCCTCGCCTTCGCCGGTGCGATTGTCGCCGGTGTGCTCGATGCTGCGATCCTGGCTACGCAGTTGACGGAACCAGACCGTGTCGACCAGATTTCCCGGCTCATCGAAGAGCAGGCAGGAGGCGTCGAGATCGACACTCTCGCCGCCGCCACCGCCAAAGAGTCCGCCCAGCATGCCACCGCTCTTGCCCTTCGCCGCATCCCAGCCCAGACCCATGACGATACGGGTCAAACCGCCGCCGGCTTCCTTCTCCAGCGAGATTTTCTGACCTTTCTGCAGACTGATGCCCATCTCAAGATTCCTCGATGTAAAATTGATTGATTAATCGCTTCAACCGCGCCCGCTCCGACCGCGACAGATGCTGCCGAGGTTGCTCCAATCCAAAAACATCGCCTACTGCGCCGGGCGCGGTTTAATGGGCCTGAGGTTGGAATAATCCACGGTTGCGCGAGCAGATCACGACCTTGCCCTGGCCCCGAAAGCGGAGCACCAGCCCCTCGCCGGAGGTCACTGAGTTGACCATGCTGCCGAAGAACCCACCCCCGGTCTGCGGCATGCCGACCTCGTAGTGCAGATTGGACGACCAGGCGACCGCATGATTGTTGTCGATCACGGTTTCGCGATCGGGCGCGATGTCGAGCGTGAAGATCGAGCCGAACCCAGACACCGCCAGTTTGCCCCGCCCCGTCGCCTCCATGATGACGAATCCGCCGGTGCCGCCGAACAGCCCGCCGCCGATCGTATTCATGCGCGCGCGCACCTCGACGGAGGATTCCGCCGCCACGAAACTGCCGTCCGACAGCGTGTAGGCATTGCCCGGCCCGACATCGAGCAGTTCGATCGAGCCTGGAAGGGTCGGCGACAGCAGACAATCGCCGTCGCCGCCGACCGCCTCGATCTCCTGTTGAAACAGCGATTCGTCGGTCGCCATGCGCCGCAGCAGGGCACGTCCCAGACCGCCCCGCAGTTGGCCCTTGACCTGAAGCGCCGCCTCCATCATGACCATGGCGCCCGATTCGCAGAAGATTTTCTCGCCCTTGCGCAGGCTCACATGCAGGAAGGGGTCGATTTCCCCGGTGACGGTGAAGGTTGGCATTGATCGAGTCCTCCCGGCTGGTCTTCAGGGGACAGCATCCAGCCATCCGATGTCTGGTCCGCGCAGCGGACCCGAGGGTCCGCTGCGCGGACCGTCTACCGTAGGATCGTCGGTCCTGATTCACGTCAGCCGACATTCACCCCATGGTCTTTCGCCAGCGCATTGAGACCGCCCGCGAAACCCTGACCGACGGCCTTGAATTTCCATTCCGCGCCGTTGCGATAGACCTCGCCGAAGACCATCGCGGTTTCGGTCGAATAGTCTTCCGACAGATCGAAGCGGGCCAGTTCGGTGTTGTTGTCCTTGTTCAGCACGCGCATGAAGGCGTTACGGACCATGCCGAAGTTCTGGTTGCGGGCCTCGGCCTCATGGATGGTGACCGCAAAGACGATGCGCTGAATGTTGGGATCAACCCCCGGCAGATTGATCGACACGGTTTCGTCGTCGCCCTCGCCGGCGCCGGTGGTGTTGTCGCCGGAGTGGACCACGGCACCATCGGGCGAGGTCTTCTGGTTGTAGAAGATGAAATGCCCATCGGACAGCACCTTGCCGGTCTCGCCGACCAGAAAGACGCTGGCATCGAGATCGAAGGCCGCGCCATCGGTGGAGCGGGCGTCCCAACCCAGCCCGACGAGCGCATTGATCAGGCCCGGATCGGTCTTGGTCAGGCTGACGTTACCGCCTTTCTGCAAACTGATTGCCATGTAATTCTCCTCAGTGGGTGATGGGAAGGTTCGAGAGTGCGCTAGTTTAGTCGAGTCGCGAGACGGATGGTACCGAGGCGATGGATGCCTGTCGGTGGTCAAGTCCGAATGGCTGACCGCGGTCGTTCCTAAACGATCGTGGTGGTTGCCCCCGCGACCGGCTCATCGGGCGGACTGAACCAATTGAGCTTTTCGCGCAGCGTGACGACTTCGCCGACGATGACGAGCGTCGGCGGTTGCGGCGGGTCGCTCGCGACGACGTCCAGGATGGTCGACAGGGTGCCGGAATACACCCGCTGCAGATGGGTCGTGCCCTGTTGGATCAGGGCGATGGGCATGTCGCGCGAGACGCCATGGGCGATCAGACGCTCGACGATGATCGGCAGACCGACCAGGCCCATGTAAAAAACGACGGTCTGGTTCGGCTGGGCGAGCGCGGGCCAGTTGAGATTGATGGTGCCGTCCTTGAGATGTCCGGTGACGAAGATGACCGATTGGGCGTAATCGCGATGGGTCAGCGGGATGCCGGCATAGGCGGCACAGCCGGAGGCGGCGGTGATGCCGGGGATGACCTGGAAGGGCACGCCCTCGGCGGCCAGGGTGTCGATCTCCTCGCCGCCGCGACCGAAGATGAAGGGGTCGCCGCCCTTGAGCCGCAGCACCCGATGACCGTCCTTGGCGAGATCGGCGAGCAGCCGGTTGATTTCCTCCTGGCGCATGGCGTGATGGTTGCGCTCCTTGCCGACATAGATGCGTTGGGCGTCGCGGCGGGTCATCTTGAGGATCGGCTCGGCGACGAGACGGTCATAGACCACCACGTCCGCCTGTTGCATGAGACGCAGGGCGCGGAAGGTCATGAGGTCCGGATCGCCCGGTCCGGCGCCGACCAGATAGACCTCGCCCATGTCGTGCTCCAATGCGTCGGGGGCGAGTTCCTGTTCGATCACGGCCTCGGCCTCCGCGAACTGGCCGGCGAGAATGCGCTCGGCGACGGCGCCCTGCAGCACC
>NZ_CAIPNF010000176.1 GCF_903866365.1 uncultured Thiocystis sp. | reverse complement strand
TGATACTCGATCTTCAAGTTTTTAGATTTGACATTGGTGTTCAGTAGGCGCTAGGCGTATGCCTCCCCGGCACGGTAGCGCAGCGACGGTGTCGGCGCTTGCCGACCCAGGTCACGCCCACTCATGTGCTTCTTCGATGGGGCCAAAGGAAATACCGTCTTGATGGTCTCGGCGAGTTGCTCGAGGTGAGCGGTAGGATCCTCGGCGGCCAGCAGCGCTCGGAACATGTCCATCAGCGCCTCGCCCTGGCACTGGCGTCGGAGGCTACCCACGGTGCACGCAGGTGCCTGGTGATTGAGGCGGGTTCGTTGCTCGGGGTGAAGGAGGAGGGCGTGGTCGAGCAGCAGACTCAGGGTCAGGCTTCGGCTTGACCCCTCTTCGTCGGGCTGTTTGGCCAGTTGCCCCCATCCTTCATTGAGCTTCCAATCCTCCAGAAACACTTCGATCAGCCATCGCAGAGTATCGACTTGGACGATGTCGAGGGTCCGCCAACTCAGGTCGGTGGCCACCAGAGAGCGGAAGTCGGTTTCGCCGGGATATTTGAGCGCGATGACGAAGCGCTTCTTGCCATGGGCGCACACGTGCACCCGCGCGCTGCTGACGATGACCGCGATCTCGGCGCCGCCGCGCACGCGGATGTGCTGCGTGACGCCTGGGTAGGCGGCGAAGAAGGCCGTCAGTGAGTGCTCCTTGCCGCGAAAGCGCACCTTTTGATTGCCGCGCCATTGGCTGACCGTCTGGGCTGCAGCGCACAGGGCGCTAGCCTGGTCCATGAAGGTCTGGGTCCCATACAACGCATCGGCCAACACCGCGTTGATACGCACCTGAGGATGCGCTTGACGAAACGTCTCGATCCGCTCCAACACGAGCTGGGCCTTGCTGGGATCGGCCGGATCGCCCGGTGGTTGGGGCGCACGCTCGGCTTTCGCCACCTTCAAGCGATTCAGTCGCTGCTCTTCGCGGCGCCAGGCCACCTGCTTGGGATCCGGACTGGCGAAGCGAAATCCCACCGGCACCGTCACCGCGGGGGTCACCAACAGCAGAAACACGACGGCTTGTCCGTTGAAATAGCCACCGGTTTTCTTGTCGTAGAGCTGATGCGCGCGATGAATCCGGGTCGTGCGCTTGGCACGGCGCTGATCGCTGTCATCCGCCGCCAGAATACCCTCGCGAATCCCATGCTGCTCCAGCATCACCGTGACGCTCACCTCCCAGAGCCGCTCCCAAACGATCTTGGTGTGTCGGAACATCCACGACAAGGCACCAAGTCGATACGCCCTCAAGCCCGCGCGCTCGAACGCCGCCCAGCACACCGGATTGGTCAGCAGCACCCCCATCAGGCAGAACCTCAGCCAGGCACGCTGGCTGCGGCTCAACCCCCGGCTCGGCGTATGACGCCTCAGCGCCTCATCCAGGGAGTCGACATAACGCTCAATAAAGGGCAGTGGGCCAGAGAAAATGGCGGCGACTCCTCCTCAGAGTGGAGCGGATATCTTCGCGCGTTTTGTCAAGCAGGAAAAACTTGAAGATCGAG
>NZ_CAIPNF010000175.1 GCF_903866365.1 uncultured Thiocystis sp. | reverse complement strand
CGTTGTCGAACACGACAACGACAACGACGAGGGTCAAGCCCGCGTTGGGGCGAACGCTAGGCGGCAGGTTGGCCACATGCGAGGCATTGCAGCCCGCGTAGGTTGGGGTGAACGAGAGTGAACCCCAACATCCACGTCTCGTCAGGCACGGACGCCGAACCGCATGACCCTCAACGCCCCTGTCGATCCAACCGGGGGCGTTTTTCATTGCCGGCACGGTGGCAAGTTGGGGTTCGTCCCTCACCCCAACCTACAACACGATCCCCGTTGTCGTGTTCGACAACGACAACGATGGTCATCCACGCATCGGCAGGCACGGACACCGCCCTGCCTGACCACCAACCCCCCTGGCAATTCAACCGGAGCGTTTTCATTCCCGGCACGGTGGCAGGTTGGGGTTCGTCCCTCACCCCAACCTACAACAAATTGTGGCTCATCCGCTGGTTGAGGACTATGGTATCCGCCGTGATAATTTATCTGGAATCCGGCCATGCGTTATCGCCGTGCCTACCACGCTGGGGCGACCTATTTCTTCACGGTCAATCTGGCCGATCGCTCGCTCCGCCTGCTGGTCGACCACATCGACGCTCTGCGCGATGCGGTCCGGCATGTGCGCCGTGACCATCCGTTTAACATCATCGCCTGGGTGGTGTTACCGGATCATCTGCACGCCATCTGGCAGTTGCCCGATGGCGACGCCGACTTTTCGACCCGCTGGGCGCTGATCAAGGCGAACTTCTCTCGCCGCGTTCCGACGGGCGAACGGATCCGCGACAGCCGTCGCCAGAAAGGCGAACGAGGCATCTGGCAACGACGCTTCTGGGAGCACCTGATTCGCGATGATCGGGATTTACAAATCCATGTCGACTACATCCATTTCAATCCGGTGAAACATGGTCATGCGCGCCGTGTGATCGATTGGGAATATTCAACCTTTCACCATTATGTCCGTCTGGGCTGGGTGACGGCGGATTGGGGATGCGATGATGGGTTCGACGGCGATTTCGGCGAACGCTAGGCGGCAGGTTGGCCACATGCGAGGCATTGCAGGCCGCGGGGGTATCGGCGAAGCGCCGCGCGTCAAATCGACTCGGGTTGCCGCAACTGAACCCTGAGGCGGATAATGCCCCTCGCGATATCCTGCAAGCGAGAGTAATCCACGACGATGACTGGCGAACGGCAATTACTGAGTGGCGACGAAGCGGTCGCGCTGGCGGCGCTGCACGCGGGGGTACGATTGGGCACGGGCTATCCCGGCACCCCGTCCACCGAGATCCTCGAAACCTTCGACCAGCTCGGCGGCCACGCGCAGTGGTCGCCGAACGAGAAGGTCGCCCTGGAGGTCGGGCTGGGGGCCGCTTTCGGCGGGGCGCGGACCCTCGTCACCATGAAGCATGTCGGACTGAACGTGGCCGCCGATCCGCTCTTCACCGCCGCCTACACGGACATCGAGGGCGGTCTGATCGTGGTCTCCGCCGACGATCCGGGTCTGGCCTCCAGTCAGAACGAGCAGGATAACCGCCATTACGCGCGCGCCGCCGCATTGCCCATGCTCGAACCCGTCGATTCGCAGCAAGCCTACGACTTCACCTGGCTTGGCTTCGAGATCTCGGAACGCTGGAAGATCCCGGTGATCCTGCGCCTGACCACGCGCGTCTGTCATGCCAAGACGGTGGTGCATCCGCGCGCGGCGGCGTCGAACATCCCGGAACCGAGCTTTCAGCGCAACATCCAGGCGCGGGTGATGATTCCGGCCTATGCCAAGCCCGCGCACCAGCGGTTGCGGCAGAAATTGGTCGAGATCGCCGCCTGGAACGACGCCGAGGGGCCGATCCGGCTCGACACGGGGCGTGCCAACCTGGGCATCGTCGCCACCGGCATCGCGGCGGTGCATGCGCGCGAGGCCGCGCCCAAGGCGAGTCAACTGACCATTGGATTGACCTACCCGCTCCCGCTCGGACGTATCCGCACCTTCGCCACGGGCGTCGATCGTCTGGTGGCGATCGAGGAAGGCGACCCGATCCTGGCCGACGCGCTGCGCGCGGCCGGGATTCCGGTCGAGTGCAAACCGGAGATGTACCGCTTCGGCGAACTCAATGTGGCGCGGGTGCGCCGCATCCTGGCCGGCGACATCAGCCCCGAGCCGGTCCCGCCAAAGGGCAAGCCGCCGGAACTCTGCCAAGGCTGCTCGCACCGGGGCGTGTTCGAGGTTTTACGAGACCTTGGCTGCATCGTGGCGGGCGACATTGGCTGCTACACGCTCGGCGTGCTGCCGCCCTTCTCGGCCATGGATACCTGCGTCTGCATGGGCGCGAGCATCGGGGTCGGACTCGGGTTGCGGCAGGTGCTGCCGGAAGCTCAGGCGCGGCGCGTGGTGAGCGTGATCGGGGATTCGACCTTCGTCCATTCCGGGATCACCGGCCTCGCCGAGATGGTCTATAACCCGCCCGCCACCGGCCATGTGGTGCTGATTCTGGACAACGGGACCACCGCCATGACCGGCCAGCAGGAACATCCGGGCACCGGGCGTTCGCTCGATCATTCGCCGACCGGCAAGATCAGCTTCGAGGCGTTAGGACGTGCGATGGGGGTCCAGAATGTCCATGTAGTGAACGCCCAGGACAAGGAGCCGTCGTTCCAGGATCTCATCGTCAGTCTGCTGGCCAAGTCCGAGACCTCGCTGGTCATCGCCCGTCAGCCCTGCGTGCTGGCGGCGCCCAAGATCCGCGTCTACGAGAAGGCCGCGGCCGAGCGGATCTCTCCCGCAAACTGCGCGGCGGATGGGGTGGAGCCATGAAGGTCAAGAATATCGTCATCGCCGGACTCGGCGGTCAGGGTGTGCTCAAGGCATCCGACATCCTCGCCGACGCGGCCTTTCGCGCCGGGTTCGATGTCAAAAAAAGCGAGCTGCACGGCATGAGCCAGCGCGGCGGATCGGTCAGCAGCGATGTGCGCTATGGCGATCAAGTCCTGAGTCCGATGGTGCCGCCGGGCGAGGCCGATGTGCTGGTGGTGCTGGAGGAGACTCAGGTCGAGATCAACCGCCCGACATTGCGCGCAGGCGGCGTCCTGATCGGGCCGGACCTGCTCGATCCCGCCGCGCTCAAAAACCGGAAAAGTCTCAATGTCGCGCTGCTCGGCGCGGCCTCGACAGTGCTGGAGATTCCGCACGAGCACTGGCTGGCCGCCCTGCACGCCAATCTGGCCGAAAAACTCCACACGCTCAACGAACAGTCGTTCGCGCACGGACGCGCGGCGGCGCTGGCGCGGTCATCGGCAGAGTGATTTGATCGCATGAGCCACGACATGAGCCACGATCAGAACTTCAAGAATCTGATCCTCGACTATCCGCGCGAGGCGATCGCCTTCTTTGCCGCCAGCGAAGCGGTCGGGCTGGATCCGTCCGTCCGCATCCTGCCCGTCCGCCAGGAACAGTTGAAGGAACGTCTCGGCGAGCGGTTTCGCGAACTCGACGTGCCTCTGTTGGCGGAATGGCCGGACGGGCGGCGCGCGGCGCTCTTGTTCGTCCTGGAAGAAGAGACCGAGCCGCGCCGTTTCTCCATCCACCGGCTGGCGCATTATTGTCTGGATCTGGCCGAACTCTTGAGTACCGACCGCATCGTTCCGGTCGTCATTTTCCTGCATCCGGGCTCCTTTGCGACCCGCTTACGGCTCGGCGGCGACCTTCAAACCTATCTCGACTTCCAGTATCTGGCCTATCCACTGTTCCAGACTCCCGCGTCCGAGTATTACGACAGCCCCAATCTGGTCGCGCGGCTGAACCTGCCGAACATGGCCTATGCGCCCGCCGACCGGGTCGAGGTCTACGCCCATGCCGTGCGCGGTCTGCTGACGCTTGAACCTGACCCGGAGCGTCAGATCAAATATCTCGATTTCATCGACATCTACGCGCACCTCGATGAAAATGAACAGGTGATTTATCGACAACGCTACGCACGGGAGGCCGACACCATGAGCGGATTCGCGGAGAGATTCATCCAGCAGGGCGTTCAGCAAGGCGTTCAGCAAGGCGTTCAGCAGGGCGTTCAGCAAGGCGAGGCTCGTCTGCTGCGGCGGTTATTAGCCAGCCGCTTTGGCGAACTCCCGGAAGAGACCCTCCGGGCGATTGAGGGCGCCGACCCCGACACGCTCCTACAATGGTCGGATCGGGTCTTGACCGCACGCACCCTGGAAGATGTCGTGCATTGAGCGGACCAGTACATCATTTTGCCCCAAGCGTTTTGCCCATCGACGACCTGACCACTGACGACTCGATCACGATCACGATCATGAGAACAGTATGCTGACAGAGCTTTGGAACGACGCCGAAGGCGGTTTCCACCCCGCCAGCGCCCCGGATTTCCTGCCCGCGACGGCGCTTAAACAGGTCCAACTTCGCCGGCTGCGCGCGGTGGTGGCCCGGGCCTACAAGAATGTCGCGCTGTTTCGCTCGCGCATGGAGGAACGCGGCCTGACACCGGACGCGATCCACAGCCTCGCGGATATCCAGCGCCTGCCCTTCACGGTCAAGACCGATCTGCGCGACACCTACCCCTTCGGGTTGTTCGCCAGCCCCATGAGCGACGTGGTCCGCCTGCATGCCTCCTCCGGCACCACCGGCAAACCGATCGTGGTTGCCTATACGCGCGAGGATATCGAGGTCTGGGCCGAAGTCATGGCACGCACCTTCGCCGCCTGCGGGCTGCATCGTGGGGACATCCTGCAGAACGCCTTCGGCTACGGGCTCTTCACCGGCGGGCTTGGCGCGCACTATGGCGGCGAGGCGCTGGGCGCGACCGTGATCCCCATTTCGGGCGGTAACACCGACCGTCAGATTATGCTGATCCGCGATTTTGGCGTCTCGGCGCTCTGCTGCACCCCAAGCTATTTCACCCACATGATCGAACGCGCCCGCGAACTCGGCGTGGATCTGCATGACCTGCCGCTGCGGGTCGGTATCTTCGGCGCCGAACCCTGGACCGACGGCATGCGCCGGCATATCGAGACCGAGGCCGGGATCAAGGCGTATGACATCTATGGTCTCTCCGAGATCATCGGCCCCGGCGTGGCCAGCGAATGCTCGGCGCAGGATGGGCTGCATCTTTTCGAGGATCATTTCTATCCCGAGATCATCGATCCCGAAACCGGCGAGGCGCTGCCCGACGGCCAGGAGGGCGAGCTGGTGCTCACCACTTTGAGCAAGAAGGCGATGCCGATGATCCGCTATCGCACCCGCGACATCACCTCGTTGATCACTGAGCCTTGTACTTGCGGACGCACGCTGCGGCGCATGCGTCGCATCGGTCGGCGCTCGGACGATATGTTCATCATCCGCGGGGTCAACGTCTTTCCGTCGCAGGTGGAAGCGGCGCTGCTCGCGGTCGAGGGGACGCTGCCGCACTATCAGATCATCCTCACCCGCGATCAGGGTCTGGACCGCATGGCCGTGGAGGTCGAGGTCACGCCCGAAGTCTTCAGCGACCGGATCGGCGCGCTGGAGAACGTCCGCACCCGTCTGGCCCTAGCCATCGAGCATATCCTTGGCATCCGCGTCGAATTGCGATTGGTGGAGCCGCGCAGCATCGCGCGCAGCGAAGGCAAGGCGAAGCGGGTGATTGATCGGCGGAACGATACCGCCTGATCGCGGGGCGTCATGAATCCAAGCAAAGTCGAGCGAGGCCATCTTGTTGCCTTCACCGAATCGGCGATCAAAGTGCTTTAACGGGAACTCAAGACCATGAAACTCCAGCAACTCTCGCTTTTCCTCGAAAATCGTCCCGGACGGCTCGATGCGCCGTTGGAGACCATCGCCGCCGAGGGGATCAACATCCTGACGCTCTCGCTGGCCGATACCGCGCAGTTCGGTATCCTGCGTCTGATCGTGCGCGAATGGGATAAGGCCAAGCGCGTGCTGGAACAGGCGGGCTGGGTGGTGAATCTGACCGAGGTGGTGGCGGTTGATGTTTTGGACCGGCCCGGCGGACTGGCGGCGGTGCTCAAGATCCTCGATGGGGCAGGACTCAATATCGAGTATATGTACGCCTACTCGCTGCGACGTGGCGACAAGGCCATCCTCATCTTCCGTTTCGAGGATCCGGATCGGGCAATTCAGATTCTGCTCGACCAAGGTCTGCATGTCGTCGATGGCGATGAGCTGATGAGTTTCGCCGCCGCCTAAACCTCACACCGAATGAAGCGCGTCGTTGCAAACGACCGACGGGCGGCAAGCGTCTGCCGCCGTCGGTGCGGACGCGGTTTCCATGACACACGAATCACGACCCTGGATCATGCCCGTACCCAACCCTAGCCCCGACTGGTCAAGCGAACACCCTATCTGGAATCCGATAGCCGAGACCCTGCCACGCGCCGAACGCGAGGCGCTGCAACTCGAACGCCTGCGCGAACTGGTGGGCCGGGTCGCCCGCGTGCCCTTCTATCGCGATCTGTTCGCCCATCGCGAGATCGGACCGCACAGCATCCGCTCGCTGGCCGACCTCCGGCGGCTACCCTTCACGACCAAAGACGACCTGCGCCGTCAGCATCCGCTCGGCTTTCTCGCCGTGCCGCGCCGGGATCTGGCCCGCATCCACGGCTCGTCCGGCACCACCGGCAAGCCGACCTTCGTCGCCTACACCGCCGGGGATCTGCGGATCTGGTCCGAGTTGTGCGCGCGGTTTCTGGTCGCCGGCGGACTGCGGCCCGAACACACGGCTCAGGTCGCCTTCGGCTACGGGCTCTTCACCGGTGGCTTCGGCTTGCACTATGGGATCGAACGGGTCGGCGCGACCGTGATCCCGGCGGCGGCCGGCAACACCCGGCGTCAGATCGAGATCATGCGCGACCTGGACCCAGAGGCGCTGATCTGCACCCCGAGTTATGCCCTGACTATCGCCGATGCGGCACGCGAACTCGGCATGGATCCGCGCGCGCTGCCAATCCGCTTCGGGCACTTCGGCGGCGAGCCCTGGACCGAGGACATGCGACGCGAGATCGAGGATCAGCTCGACATCGCCGCCTTCAACAATTACGGGCTGTCGGAGGTCATCGGGCCTGGGGTGAGCGGCGAATGCACGGCGCGCACCGGGATGCATCTTCAGGAAGACCATTTCCTCGTCGAATGCCTGGATCCGGAGACCCTGGAACCAGTCCCCGAGGGCGAACCCGGCGAGCTGGTGATCACCACCCTGACCCGCGAGGCGATGCCGATGATCCGCTACCGCACGCGCGACATCGCCCGTCTCGACCGCGGCCCCTGCGCCTGCGGACGCACCACCACCCGCATGAGCCGGGTCGCCGGGCGCACCGACGACATGCTGATCATCCGCGGCGTCAATGTCTTCCCGTCGCAGATCGAGGAGGCACTGCTGCGAGTGGAGGGAACGACCCCCCATTATTTGATCGAGGTCAGCCGTCCGGGTACGCTGGACGAGGTGCGCGTCAAGGTCGAAATCCATCCGGAAATCTTCTCCGACCGCATGGATCGCATGCAGGCGGTCCGCGACCGGATCAGCCGCGAGATCCAGACCGTCGCCGGCATCCGCGCCCATGTCGATCTGGTCGAACCGCGTAGCATCGAGCGTTTCGTCGGCAAGGCCCGGCGGGTTCTCGATACGCGCGGCCTGAACGAGCGGGAATCCTGAATCGTCACTCTTCACCACACTCACGAGGAATCACCATGAACACCCGCTTTTCTGGCGCGCCGAACGCGCATTCGCGCATTTGCGGCATGCGACTGACCCTAGCGGTCCTGCTCGCGTCACTCCTGAACCTGTCCGCCGTCCTGGCCAGCGACGAGGGCGTCTATCTTGAGACAATCAATCGCAGCACCGGACTGATGGGCGAGGCACCCCAGGAGGAATTGAGTAAGACCTACCTGGCCCACGACAAGATGAAAGTGGCCAGTGCGGAGCCCGAAGGGACCGATATGATTCTGGATCCGGCGACCGGTACCATGACCTTCATCAATCATGCCGCCAAGCAGTATTACAAAATCAATATCGCCAGCGTGAAGGAAGGCATGTCGCAGCCCGGCATGGAGCAAATGCGCGCCATGGTCGCGGAAACCAAAATCACGGTTCAGGACACCGAAGAAAGCAAGAAAATTGGCGACTGGAACTGTCGGAAATATCTGGTTTCCAAGACCGGTATGATGGGCATTGAGCAAGAGGTCTGGGCGACCGAGGAGGTCGATTTCGACGTGAACCGTTTCACCGAGATGATGAGCCTGTCGGGTCCGGACGGACTGCTGGCGAACTCGCCCGAGGGTGCCGCCCAACAGGCCGAGATGGCGAAGATCAAGGGCTATCCCATCCTGACCAAGACCAAGATGCAGATGATGGGTTCGTCGATGGAATCCGAAAGCGAGGTCAAGGTCATCCGCAAGGAGGCCATGCCGACCTCCCTGTTTGACATTCCCGAAGGCTATACCGAACGGGAAATGGGCAAGGGAATGGGAGCGGCAATGCCCGGTCCAGCCGGGCATCCTTAATCCAAAATCCGGCATTTAGAACCGCAAAGGCGCAAAGAAAACGAAGAAATAGAATGGCTTGAAATCTTAATGATCAAGGCAAGACATTGAAATACTTTGCGCTCTTTGTGTTCTTTGCGGTTCAACAGCTCTTTTTAGATAAGCCGCTGGCGCGCGATGGATTCAAGTTGTAGCCGATCGTATTTGCCCGAGGGAAGCAACGGCAGCCGCGCCAACCGACGAAACTCCCGAGGGCGTTCGGGACCGGACAGCCGCTGACCGCACCAGCATTGAAGGCTGGATTCGTCGATCTCGCCGCAATAGAGCGCGACCAGCCGATGCCCCCAAATGTCGTCATCCAGACCCACGACGACGACTTCCCTGACCCCCGCCGCCTCGTGCAGCACCGCTTCGACGCGGGCCAGCGAGACATTGTTGCCGCCGATCACCCGGAGATCGTCCGCGCGGCCCAGCACCTTCAATTGACCGTCGTCGGCCAGACAGGCGAGATCGGCGGTCTCGAACCAGCCATCCTCCAGACCCTGCCCCGGATCGCGGCTCGGATTCGCATAGCCGGCCATCACCATGGCTCCGTGAATCCGCAGACGCGCGGGCTGCGACGCACAGCCAGGCGCCTCGACCTGAATCCCCGGAAGCAACCGGCCCACCAGCCCGGACTCCGGCGCCGTGCCGGTCAGACGCCCGGTCGTGGCGATCTGGGTCGCGGTCTCGGTCATGCCATAGGTGAGATGGAGCGGCCAGCCCGCGTCCAGCGCGCGCTGGACCAGAGCCCGACTGGTCGCCTGCCCTCCCACCAGGAGCACGCGCAGATGGGGCGGCGGGGTCGGATCGAGATCCAGCAGGCGCGCCAGCATCGGCGGTACCAACGAGAGATGGGTGACGGGACGCACGCGCAGATCGGTCATCACCGCTGGTGCCGCGAATCCCTCGTGCAGCAACAGGGTCGCGCCAGCCAGCACGCAGCGATAGCCGATGGAGATGCCGCCGACATGACTCAGGCGCAGACAGGTCAGCCAGAGATCGCCCGGCGCCAGACCCAGTCGCGCGTTGACCGCCAGCGCCGAGGCGAGAAGATTGTCGGCGGTCAACATCGCGACCTTGGGCAATCCGCTGCTTCCGCTGGTCTTGATCAGGAGCGCGACGGCGTCAGCCGCATCGATCGCTCTGGCCGCGCCGAACCCGGTCGGAAGCAGTCGCTCCGAGTCCGGATGCCAGCGCCACTCGGCCCCCGTCATTCCTGCGAGTGTCCGCCATTCGGTCTCGGCGGTTCCGGTCCGATAGGGAAAGAGCGCGGCCCCGATGCGGGCGAGCGCGAGTTGCATCAGGAGCAGATCCAGGCCCGGCGAGTCGGGCGCCAGCACCGCTTGATTCGCGATCAAGCCTTGAGCCCGCAGCATGTCGACGCGGCGCGCCAGACGCGTGGAGAGTTCCAGATTGTCCCAGGCGTCGGTGCCCCGGAGGAAAGCGATCCCAGGTCCGGAACGCCAAGGCACATCCGCAAAGTCGGGAGCGGCGATCATGCGAGGCGACCATCCGTACCGAGGTTCGGATCAAGATTGGCGCCATGCGACAAATCGCCGCCAACCGATCCGGGACACTACTTGGCTACCAGCGCACCTCGAAGACGCAGCGATGCGCATGATTGGCTTGGCAGGCGATTTCTGTGACAACGGATTTGCGATGGACCAAGCTGCGAAACAGCCGCTCGAAGGTTCCGGCGTAATAATCGCAGAGCGGCTCGGTGGCCGTGGCGCCTCGGCAGAGCGGGGAGTCGGTGACCAAAAGCCTGGGTGGATATTTTGGGTCGGCGTCGAAAACCCCGGTTCCGACGAAGGTCCAGGAGTTACGGCGAATCGCCTTGACCAGCGCCGGACAGGCCATGCCAGGGGGCAGAATGGCGAGCAGTCTCTGGACGGAACGAGGAATGCGATTGGCGAGCAGATAATCGCCAGTGCGCAGCCCCGCGTCGCGCGAGACGGAACGCGCCATGGGGATGCCAAACTGCGCGCGCAACGCGCTCTGTAAGGCGACCACTTCGCCTTCATCGATCATCTCGGTCGGCATTGCGTCGAGATAGTGGGCAAGCCCTGCCTCGGTGAAAAGTTCCGTCACGGCCCCCTGGCCCTGAGACTTCCGCAACGCCTCGGCGACGCGGATGACGGCATTGGGACCGATGCGCCCCTGATGCGTGTTATCGGTCATGACGGCAACCCGAAGCGCCATTGGCAGCTTCCCCATTCGAGGAAAGCGTCCTGTTCCGCGCAAAGACCACGCAGCAGGTAGCGGCCCTTGGGTGTTACCCGAATACCGTCCGATGACACCTCGACAAGACCATGTCCCGCATTATCGCAGAGACGATCATAGTCCTGTTCAAGATCCGCCGCCGAGCTGGCGGGTAGTTGCAGATTGCACATGAGATAGAGAACCGCTTCCCGACGACGTCGATCCGAGTCACTCAGCAGACGCCCCCAAGCAATGGGAAATTGATGATGATTGATTTGATTGTGCCAGATCTTGAGATCCGACACATTTTGCACCAAGGCTCCGCCAATCTCGCCAATGCCGCTTGGCCCGAAGGCCAGAACCTGTTTTGCCGGCATCGGGGTATAGCCGATCGCATTGCGGTGCAGACGCCCCTCGGTTTGGGCGTTGGCCAACTCGTCGGTCTCGCGCACGAAGACATCCAGACCGACCCAGCGATAACCCGCCTCGGTGAAGGAGTTCACCGCATCATGAAAAAGCGCCAGTTTTTCAGCGGCGCTTGGGAGGTGATCGGCGTTGATGGCATGCTGATGCGGCCGCAGCGAAGGGTCATGCGAATAGCTGAAGCAGGCGACCCGATCCGGACTCAGGTCGAGAATCTGACTCAAGGTCGACTGAAAGCCCTTCCGGGTCTGAAATGGCAAACCATAGACCAGATCAAGATTGATGCTCTGAAACCCGGTTTCGCGCGCGGTCTGGAAGACATCCCGCACCATGCTGAGCGACTGCACACGACCGATCGCACGCTGCACGTCGGCATTGAGGTCTTGCACACCAAAACTGATCCGGCGAAACCCCAGCCCGTATAACAGTTCCAATTGACCGGCGGAGGACCGCCGCGGATTGCACTCGATGGAGGTGCAGGCGTTGGGGACGATCTTGAAGTGACGTTCCACGATCTCCATCAGACGGGCCAGTTGAGGCTCGTTGAGATGATTTGGCGTGCCTCCACCCACATGCAATTGACTGATTTTTCGACCGCGACCGATGAGATCGGTCACCATGGCCATCTCGCGCTCGAGCGCGTCGAGATAGTGATCGACCTTCTCCAGGCTATGGGTGACCGTGGTATCGCAGGCGCAATAGAGACATCGCACATGACAGAAAGGAACATGCACGTAGACGGCGAGCTGTTCCTCCGGCCGTTGCCGGAGGTCGGCCAGCACTCCCCGATACTGCGCATCACTGAAGGTGTTATCTCCGACGAGATCCGCCGCCGACAATGTGCATCCGAGTGGCGTATGGCCATACCGCTCAAGAAGTTCAAGCGGAAAACTGGAAGGTAGGGGAGGTGCCATGGTCGAAACCCGCTTAGTCAGGTTGTACCGCTGTCATCTTTGGCATGGTCACGGTCCTGCAGACAGGGACCGAATCGACACCGCTCAGTTCGGACTCATCGACCCGCAGATCATCCGGCGCGCCACAGACAGCAAGCTTGACCGGAGTGCCCCTGGAGTTCATGTCCGCCGCCAGATCAGGGCGATCCCGTTTCAATTGCGCGATTTCATCCATCGTCAAGACCTTGGAGGCATCGAATCCGAGGTCAACCTCGGCTGACATCCCGTTCATCTTGAGTCGTCCAAGATCGTAGAACTTCTTGGACGCCGTCGTCTTCGCGAACGCCTTGAGACAGCCCAGCATGTAGCGTCGCTTAAACTTATCCTTGATCCAGGGATAGTCCATGAAACTCTTGAGCATGTAGAAACGAGCGTAATTTTTCAAAACACCCTTCAGCACCTGCTCGCGCGTCATGAACTCGGGCTTCATGATCGGTGTCACGAAATTATACTTCGAGAAATCGCGAACCTCTACCTTGTCGCCCAATTCCTCGAACAGTTCCGCGAAGGGCCAAGGCGTGAACATATTCCAGTTGGCCATGTCCGCTTTCCAGTCCTGCGCCAGCTTATAGGTCTCCTCGATGGTCTCCGGGGTCTCGTTTTCGAGCCCCATGATAAACTGTACCTCCGCGACGATCCCCGCGTCCTTGAGCAGTTTCACCGCGAGCTTATTCTGGGCGACCGTCGTTTGCTTGCGGAAGGTATCCAGATTCAACTGGGAGACCGCTTCGGTTCCCAGCGAGACATGCACCATGCCTGCCTTACGGTAGAGCGGCAGCAGATCGCGATCGCGCATGATGTCCGTCACGCGGGTATTGATGCCCCAATAGAGTGGCAGGTCGCGTTTGATCAGTTCCTCGCACAGCGCGACGAACTTCTTCTGGAAAATAGTGGGTTCCTCGTCGGCGAGAATCATGAAGCCGACATTGTAGTCGCGCACCAGGGTTTCGACCTCGTCGACGAATTTCTTGGGATCGCGGTGACGGTATTTGCGCCAGAACTTCCACTGCGAACAGAAGCGGCAGGTAAAGGGACAGCCGCGCGCGAAGTTCGGCACGGCCACGCGGCAATTCAGCGGCGTGTAGATGTAGCGGTCCCAATTCAGCAGCGACCAGTCCGGCGTCAGGGTGTCGAGATCCTCGATCACCGGATGCGCGGGCGTGGCGACCACCTGTCCTTCGTCGTTGATGAAGGAGATCCCCCAGATCTTGTGACGCGCCTCGCGGTGCGTGCCGTCCTCGATCGCCTTCAGCAACGCGACCGCGATCTCCTCGCCCTCGCCACGGACGATATAGTCGATCCAAGGCGCCTCGCCAAGAACCTGCGTATACATGAAGGTCGCATGGATGCCGCCAAGCACGGTGATCGTGTCCGGATTCACCTCCTTGGCGAGCTGCAGCGTGGATTGAGCCTTGTAGATCTGGGGCGTGATAGCGGTCGCCAGGACGACATCGGGTTTGTTGGCGCGGATGATCTCGCGCAGTTTGTCGTCGGGGATGTCGTCGGTCATGGCATCGACGAAGCGAACATTGTCCATGCCCGCATGCTTCAATGCGCCGCCGATGTAGGCTACCCAACCAGGGGGCCAGTTTCCCGCAATCTCCGCGCCACCGCAGTGATAGTTGGGCTGGATCATCAATATACGCATGGCTATACCTCAGGAACGGGTCAAACGGGATGCGGAGTGATTCGGCATTGGCGACCATGGACGGCAGGCTGACCCAAGGACCAGGACAGACTCGCCATCTCGGATGCAGGGCCGCTGGCGCAAAGGCCAGGACGAGTCCGGCGATGATTCGAACGCGATCCTGCTCAGCGGGTCACTCATTAGAGTTGGCCGGGATACGGCTGCCACCAATTCTAGCCGAAACGGTATCCGATTCCCGAGCAAGCTTATATGATTAAGGTCAAGGTGACAGTGAACAGAGTCTATCATGACCTGGAAACTGCCATAAAGGAACGTGCAAGGTTGGGTTTTCGATCCTTCCTGTCTGGCTGAAAAACGCAGACGAATACTCCTCTCAAGCTCCAGTCGCAACCCCGATCCGACTGCGTTTGCTCCGGTGGCGCGCTTGCGGCGGCCTCATCGTTGTCACTGGCGCGAGGCAGTGCGAAAGGGTTGCGCACACCCCGCTCTCGCCAGGGTCGCGGGGCGGACTCTCCGAATCGCTCGCGTCGGGCGTCTCGCGCGGCGGCAAAGCCCAGGACCAGAGGGCTTCATCGGGTAGCGGCAACACCAAGAGCCAGTGCTCCAGAATCGCCAGCGCCAGCAGCGTCGCCACCAGGGTCAACCCGACAGCCTCGGCGCCATCCGCCTCCGGGGCGGCGGCCTTGAGCACGATCAGGACGACCAGAATCGTCGCCAACGTCACGGAGACCGGAAATAACAGGTTCATGCCCCGCTTCGCCATATAGGTCTTCAGATAGCGCAGGTGCTCGGGAAGCCAGTTTTCATTCAGATTGGGAACGCCCAGGAACAGATTCAATTTCGCGCTCCAGCGCATCAGCCAGAGCACGACAAAGGTCCAGGCGCCAAGCTGATTCGGCTCGCCCCAGGAGATCGCGATCAGCAGCAAACCGGTCGTCATGATGGCCAACTCATGATACAGACTGGTCATGATGGCCAGTCTGAAACGCCGCCATGGAGTACAGCCTTCCGGACAGGGGATCTTGCGCGGACCCGTTGCGTAGCCGGTGAAATAACTCATTTCGAGCACGCCCCAGATCACTAGGCCGCAGGTGAAGGCAAGATACTTCATGGTGATGCTCGTGGAGGTGCTACTCACGAACAGACCGAAGATCGCGACCGCCAGGACGGCCGACCCACCCAGCAGGGTCCAGCGAAAGGTCCGTCCAGGCAGATTATCGAGATACAGCACGACACCGGTGCTGAACCACCACAACCCAAGCGCATAGAGGATCGGGAAACCGAAGTCAGACATGGATTAGGCCCAATTCTGGAACTGCTTCAGACCCGAACCTACGCGAGCCGATGTGGAGTAGTGCGTGATCGTCAACCGTCAACCGCCACGGTTTCTGGTTTGCGCGGGTGAGCGAACTCTCGCCTGCATCAAGTCACGGCGCCAAGGGGGAGTCATCTGGGGGATGATGCGGGAGGTGCTTGCAGGAGTTGCCCGAATGCGGCCTCATTGGTGGCACCATAGGCCCTCAATTCGAGCTGGATGCCGGTAATCGGATCTTTCAGGGTCAGGCCGCCGCTTTCTCGACGAGCCAGATGAAATGGCTCCGAGAGATCAGCCTGAAAACCCTTGCGTTGACGCTCCATGCTTCTCAAGACGCCACGAATGAAACCACCCTCCCCTGGCGGCAGGGTTTGGACCAGAACGCCGGTATCGACATCGTAGACCGCGAGCGCTCCGTCGGCGAGATCCAGAAATTTGATCTCGCGCGCCTGCGCCTCGGGCGTGAGCGGCGCCAGTTCCATTTTCGTGCCCGTGAGGCGCGCAATACCGATCATCACGATAATGAAACCCAACATGGCCGCCATGGCGATCAGCACCCCCTTGGGGAAAGGGCGATTACTAAATGCATCACTCAATGTCAGACCTCGTCAGGATACGGCTTCGCTTTGAGATGCCATGTGGCGATCCGATGGCTCCATGGCTGCATTCTCGCTACCGGCAGGCTCAGTGCACTGTTCGGAGTAAGCCTTGAGCGCATCCGCCAGAATCACCGCGACCTTGCCCGCGTCCGGAATCGTCCGGAGCATGGGCTGAGGTGGAGAAAAATGCCAGGGGCGCACATGCGGCCAGAAAATAATGTAGGACGGATGCGCCGTTTTTGCCAGGAGCAGGGGGATATCGCCCGTGCCATCCCGATAGAGCTTCAGATCGGCCGAACGAATCTGTTTGAAGGGAAGATTCATGATCACCTGAAGCGCGACGCCGACCCGCATCACAACGCGTTGGTTCGTAATGGTATAGACGGTCGCACGACTCATCGCCCAGCCGAGAAACGCCAACGCGCCCACGGCAAGCAAGCCTAACACCAAAATCCAGAGCACGCCCATCAGGGCGCTCGCCGCGGACGAGTCCGCGGACCAGTCTTCGGCGATACGCCAGACCGCGAGCACCACGAAATAAATCGCGACGATCCGAAGATGAAAGACACTCCGCGCCAGAGCAGTCCAGCGCGGAGCGCCCTGCCAAAGCATCCTCTCGCCAGCCGGAAGATGCTCGGGCAAACCTCGAACGGGCTCGAAGTCGTGTTCCTTTACCGCTTCCTTCACAGTAAGGGCTCGATACGTTCCGGTGTTGCGTACAGCTTGCCAGCGCCGTAATAGGCACACACTTTATCTTCATCATAGAGTGTGATGTGGTCCGGATTGGACAGAGACGGGACATTGGCAAAATGGGCAGCACGAAGCGCAAGAACCTTGATTTTACGAGCTTTCTTGTCGAACTTGCAGAAGTTGATCGGCAGCAGCGCCTGTTTTCCGCCCTGCGCAACCTTCATTTCGAGATAGCGGATCTGCGGCTCGGAGCGATCGACCCAGACATCGGTCACGGTGCCGCCAACCTCGCCGTCAAGCCCGATGACCGTCATGCCGCGCGGATCCGGCTCGCCTTCCGCGATGGAGAAATCCTTCGCAACGCGCAAGGGCACAATCTTTTTCTCGCCTTCGTGGGTCAGATCCGGATGTTTTTCACGATTCGGAGAAGAGCCAGGTCCAACTTGGGCCAGCATTGGATCGCCGATGGGATCCAGCGGAGCGCCCGGAAAGGGGGCGGAGGGCTTCGCTTTGATATCGGTATGGGGCTCTGGACGGGGCGCCAGAACAGAGCCTCCGTTATGCGGAAGCACGAAGGTCTTGGGACTCGGGATGTCAGGGAAACCGACAACCTTGACCCGTCCGCCCGAACGGTCGGTCCGGCTGGACTCCAGCGGATAACCCTCGCGCTTGTCCTCGGCGTGGAGATAGTAGACAAGTGCGGCAAAGAAAAACCAGAACACCCAGATCGCGAGTTGGGCAACGTCGATATATTCAGTGATGGCAGCAGACATGATGTAAACCTCCGTAGGACGAATGACTAGCCTTGAAAACGGCTAGGCCGAAGCGCGTTGAGCGCCTTGGTCCTGGGTTTCCAATAAACCCGTGAAAGAACCAAAAACGACCAACATGACGAAAAACAACCGTCTCATGCCTGGACCAGTTCCAATGCCTGAGACATATAAAACCCGAGCACGATACGCCGCGTGCGCTGGGGCTTCCAACCACGTAGCAGCGGCTCCGCGGCCAGGAGTTGACGCAAGCCCCCTTCACTGACCGGCTCGATCGCGGGCGAGCGGTCGGAGCGCGGAAACAGACGTCCGACCGCGAGCATGAGCGTCAGCGGCAGTGTCCTCGGGGCAAAGGTGAAGATCATCGAGCCACTGGTGCGCTCGGCAAGTCCCGCCAGAACCTTCACCGCGTCGGCGGGCCGATAATGGATCAATGAATCCATGGCGACCACATGGTCGAACCGGCCGTGCGCCGGATCGAGCATATCGCCCGCCTCGAAACGCACCGAACCCGCGCCCAGATCCCGTGGCGCGCGCTCGCGCGCGATCTCGATCAGGGTTGGCGCCACGTCGATCGCGACCACCTCCGCGCCCCGGCGCGCCGCCTCGACCGCCAGCGCCCCGGTCCCGCAACCCGCGTCAAGCAGACGTTTGCCGGTGAGATCCGCCGGCAACCAGTCGAGCAGGGTGTTGCGCATGTCGTCGCGACCGGCGCGCACCGTGGCGCGGATGCGGCTGACCTTGGCATCCGAGGTTAGTTTCGACCAGGCATCGGCGGCGGTGCGATCAAAATAGGTTTTGATCTTGGCCTGCCGTTCTTGATAGGAAGCCTTGGCCATCAATCGAACCCCAGAAAATCGAAGATCTCGCGATCGCGCATCGGCTGCGCCGTCAAGGGCTCGACGCCCTCCCATAATTTTTCGGCAAGCTGGAGATATTGCTGTTTGGCCTCTTCCAGCCCCGGTCCCGGCTCCATCTCGAACAGGGTGGACTTCTTCAGACGCGAGCGCCGAATGATGTCGAGATCCGGCAGATGCGCCAGCCGCTTGAGACCCACCGCCGCGTTGAAGCGATCGATCTCGTCGGTATTGACGCTGCGATTGGCGATGACGCCGCCGATGCGGACGCCATAATGTTTCGACTTGGCCACGATGGCCGCCGCGATGCGGTTCATGGCGAAGATCGAGTCGAAGTCATTGGCGGTGACGATCAACGCGCGCTCGGCATGTTGCAGCGGGGCCGCGAAACCGCCGCACACCACATCTCCCAGCACGTCGAAGATCACGACATCGGTGTCTTCCAATAAATGATGCTGCTTTAGGAGCTTGACGGTCTGACCCACGACATAACCGCCGCAGCCGGTGCCCGCGGGCGGGCCGCCGGCCTCGACGCACATAACACCGTTGTAGCCTTCGTAAACATAATCGCTGGGCCGCAACTCCTCGGCGTGAAAGTCCACCGACTCCAGGATGTCGATGACGGTCGGCACCAGACACTTGGTTAGGGTAAAGGTCGAGTCATGCTTGGGATCGCAGCCGATCTGGAGCACGCGCTTGCCGAGCTTCGAGAAGGCCACGGACAGATTCGACGAGGTCGTGCTCTTGCCGATGCCACCCTTGCCATAGACGGCGAAGACCTTGGCGGTATCGATCCGCAGATCGGGGTCGAGCTGCACCTGCACGCTGCCCTCGCCATCGAGGTGACCGTTCGGATGCAGCGGCGAATCGAACATGCCGGCGGGAAATTCCTGCTTCGTCACGCGGCCGCCTCCTCGATCACACCTTCAAGCCGATCTTCCAATTCTTCTCCCGCGCGACGCAGCGCCTCAAGGGTCGCCGCGTCGGGCGACCAGTAGTTCCGTTCATGGGCCTCGATCAGCCGGTTGGCGACCTTCGCCGAGGCGGTCGGATTGAGCTGGGCCAGACGGTTGCGCATCTCCTCGTCGAGCACGAAGGTCTCGGTGAGCTGCTGGTAGACCCAGGGCGCCACCTGTCCAGTCGTCGCCGACCAGCCCATGGTATTGGTGACATGAACCTCGATCTGGCGCACGCCCTCATAGCCGTGCTTGAGCATGCCCTCGTACCACTTTGGATTGAGCATGCGGGTGCGGGTTTCGAGCGCGACCTGTTCGGCCAGGGTGCGCACCACGCCGTCGCCGCGCGTCTGATCGCCGATATAGACCGGCACCTCGTCGCCCTTGTACTGACCGACCGCGCGGGTGATGCCGCCGAGCGTATCGAAATAATGGTCGACCGTGGTGACGCCCAACTCGACCGAATCCAGATTCTGATAGGCCAACTGGACCGTACTCAGGACGCTCTTCAGCAGCGCCGCCTGCTGCACCGGCTGCCCCGAACGGCCATAGGCAAAACTCTTGCGGCGGGTGTAGGTCTCGGCCAGTTCGTCGCCTTCATCCCAACTGCTGCTATCGACCAGATAATTGACGTTCGCGCCATAGGCACCGTCGGCGTTACTGAAGACACGCAGCGAAGCCGTTTCCAGATCGCAGCCCTGCGCCTCCTGATAGGCGAGCGCATGCTTACGGATGAAGTTTTGCTCCAGCGGTTCCTCCGCCGACGCCGCCTGGAAAGATGCCTCGGCCAGCAGCTTGGTCTGTAACGGCAGCAGGTCGCGGAAGATGCCCGACAGCGTCATCACGACGTCGACGCGCGGACGGCCCAGTTCTTCGAGCGGGATCAGGGTGGCGCCGGCCAGGCGGCCATAGTTATCGAAGCGGGGAAGCGCTCCGATCAGCGCCAGCGCCTGCCCGATCGGACCGCCCTCGGTCTTGAGGTTGTCGGTGCCCCAGAGCACGATGGCGATGGTCTCGGGGAAGGGGTTGCCTTCCGCCATGTGACGCTCGATCACGCGGGTCGCCTGGAGCGCGCCATCCTTGACTGCATAGGTACTGGGCAGACGGAAGGGATCGAAGCCGTGCAGATTGCGCCCCGTCGGCAGAATGGCAGGTGTGCGCAGCAGATCGCCGCCGGGGGCCGGGCGGATGAAACGCCCATCGAGCGCCCGCAGCATCGCCGGGATCTCGCTGTCCTGGATCAGCAGACGGTCGATCTCGGCGAGTTCGCGGAACAGGGCCACGTTCTCCTCGCTGGTCGCCATCCCGCCCGCCTTCAACGCCTTCTCGGGCGACTTGCCGGCGAGCAACGCCTCGAGCGCCTTGCGGCCGGGACGGATGTTTTTCAGCGACTCGGCGACCGCCTCCAGCATATCCAGCCGTTCCTCCTCGGTCGGCGCCTCGCCGACGACATGGAGTCCATACGGGATCAGGGTGTATTCGAGTTCCAGCACCTTTTCGTTGAGCGTGACGACCTCGGACACGGCGGACTCGCCCCAGGCGGGCTCCAGTGCGGCCAGTTCCAGTTCGGCGGCCTGAGCCTGAATCAACTCGGCGAGTTGAGTGCGCTCTTCAACGTCCTCGGGCGGCAAACCGCGCCAGCGTTCCATGGACCCTTTCAGATCGATCAAGCCTTTATAAAGACCGGCATGGGCGATCGGCGGTGTCATATAACTGATGAGGGTCGCCGCGGCGCGCCGCTTGGCGATGGTGCCCTCGGAGGGGTTGTTCGAAGCGTAGAGATAAATATTCGGCAGATCGCCGATCAGACGGTCCGGCCAGCAGGCGCCGGACAGACCGGCCTGTTTGCCGGGCATGAACTCCAGCGCGCCATGGGTGCCGAAGTGCAGCACGGCGTGGGCGCCGAAATCCTCGCGGATATAGCGATAGAAGGCGGTGAAGGCGTGGGTCGGGGTAAAACCCTTCTCGAACAGCAACCGCATGGGATCGCCTTCGTACCCGAAAGCTGGCTGAATACCGACGAAGACATTGCCGAACTGAGCACCAAGTACGAACAGCGAGCCGCCGTCGGTCTGCTGCTTGCCGGGTGCCGGCCCCCACTGCTTCTCGATCTCGTCGAGCCAGGGCTCGCGACGCACATGATCGTCGGCTGGGACGCGCACATGGACATTGGCATGGGCGCCAAAACGGGCCGCGTTGCCGTTGACGATGCGCTCGCGCAGGTCGTCCAGATCCTCGGGCAGGTCGACGCGATAACCCGCCGCGTCCATGGCGAGCAGGGTGCGATGGAGCGAGGCGAAGACCGACAGATAGGCGGCCGTCCCGGTATTGCCGGCATTAGGCGGAAAATTGAAGAGCACGATCGCGACCTTGCGCTCGGCGCGCTGACTGCGGCGCAGCCGCACCAGATGCTCCACGCGCGAGGCCAGCGCCTCGGCGCGCTCGCGATGCGACTGCATGTCGCGGGCATCGTTCGAGCCGCCACCATTGCGACCGCCGTAGACCATGGAGCCGGTCGCGCCGTCGAGTTCCGGGATCGCGACCATCATGGTCGCCTCGACCGGGAGCAGGCCCTGATTGGAGCCTTCCCACTGGTCGAGGGTCTGAAACTCCACCGCCAGGGTCGAGAGATAAGGCACGTCG
>NZ_CAIPNF010000174.1 GCF_903866365.1 uncultured Thiocystis sp. | reverse complement strand
GATAGTAGAGCTGGACATCTTCGGCGGGGAGCGCGGCGGCCAGCGCGGCCAATCGCGCCCGGTCCGGATCGTCCGCCGCCAGGATTCCCGGCACCTGCTGGATCAGCGCAATCCGATGCAGCAGGGCGATCGTCTCGCGCAACAATTCACCGAAGTCCGGCGTCAGCGCGGCGGCCCGTTCGATGTCGGCGAGCAGACGCGCACCGTCGGCCGCGGCCAGCGCATCCAGCAGATCGAGCACCAGGTCGCCGCTGACGGTCCCGAGCATGGCCCGCACTTCGTCTTCGATGACCCGTCCGCCGCCGAAGGCGATCGCCTGATCGAGCAGGCTCAAACCGTCGCGCATACTGCCATCGGCGGCGCGGGCAAGCAATGGCAGCGCCGTCGACTCGAAGTCGAGACCCTCGGTGCTCAGGACATGACGCAGACGCTCCGCGATTTCGCCCGGCAGGAGACGACGCAGATTGAATTGCAGACAGCGCGAGAGCACCGTGACCGGCACCATTTGCGGATCCGTGGTGGCGAGCAGAAACTTGACATGCGGCGGCGGCTCCTCCAGCGTTTTCAACAGCGCGTTAAAACTGTGGGAGGAAAACATGTGCACCTCGTCGATGAGATACACCTTGAAACGCGCCCGCGCCGGGGCATAAGGGACATTGTCGAGCAGTTCGCGGGTCTGATCGACCTTGGTGCGGGAGGCCGCGTCCACTTCCAGCAGATCCACGAACCGTCCGCTATCGATCTCCCGGCAGGCCGAGCAGACACCGCAGGGCCGGGAGCTGATGCCCTCCTCGCAATTCAGCGCCTTGGACAGGATCCGCGCCAGCGTAGTCTTGCCGACACCGCGTGTCCCGGTAAACAGATAGGCGTGATGAAGCTGGTCGCGGTCGAGCGCATTGGACAGCGCGCGCACGACATGCTGCTGTCCGACCATGTCGTCGAACGATTTGGGGCGCCATTTGCGGGCGAGCACCTGGTAGGACATGCGCGAGTCGAATCGGCTGGTTTGGTGATAAGCGGGCGCTTGGAATGCGCGCCAGTGTAACAGATGACGCCCTGTCGAAACCGTCTCGGGCATGGCACGCGCGGTCTGCGCACCGTCCCGGCCTCGCGGGAAAAGCCGCGAACGGAGTATCTGTCAGGATTCAAGGTAATG
The DNA here is from genome assembly GCF_903866365.1 of uncultured Thiocystis sp. Taxonomy (GTDB): domain Bacteria; phylum Pseudomonadota; class Gammaproteobacteria; order Chromatiales; family Chromatiaceae; genus Chromatium. Next base: position 40,279 of record NZ_CAIPNF010000174.1, on the reverse strand, counting down.
GCGGCGGCCGACGCCAGCCACACCCCGGCACACGCTTCAACCGCTGCGGCTGCTCCCTTCCGGGCCTGACCGGGTTCACGGTTTCGCGTTGCGAGGGGACCGACGCAGGCCACCATAACGCAATGTTCGGGCGCACCCGAACGCAAGCGGCGAAGAGTAACAAAGAGCCAACGAGAAAACAAACGTGCCAACGTTTCCAAACCGCGCCCGTTCAGACGGAGCCACCCGACCGATCGCTCGCAACGAGACATGTCGTCGCGGATGCGAGTCGGACGATTTCCGGACATCGCCATGAAAAGCGGTGAGACACGTCAAAAACCGAAAGCCCGACCGGGTTTCCGGGCGACGATCAGCATCTGCTCCCGACCGAGATAACCGAACTCCCGTGACCAGTAATACAAAGCCTCTACCTGGTGGAATCCCAGATCCCGCATCTCCTCCAGCAAACGCCAGCCGAAATGATAGAACGCGAGACAGCCCTCGTCCCTGACTGGATCGCCATGGTATTCCGGCGGCAGCAGATGCAAGACCTCGCCAGTCTCTTGCATCCTGGCCCGCACAAGATTGTCCGCGCAATCGCTGCGAAACGGCACACTCATGATCAAATGACCGCGGGGAGCGAGGCATCTCAGAAACTCCTGTAATGCCTTGCGATAGTCAGGCACATGCTCCAGAACGTCGAAACTCAGTACCTTGGTAAAGCGCGCGTCGCCAAAGGACAGCCGCGTGACGTTCTCGTGGCGAAGCCCACGCGCATCGATCTCGCCACAGAGCCTATCGGGTCCCAGGAATTCGCTTCCGATCAAAGTCGCGGAATAGCGACCGGCGAGGGTCTTGTACAAGTCGGTCGTTTGCTCGGTGATATAGACTTCACCACTTAATCCCCCAAGATGCTGATCGAGCAGATGAATGACCGCACGCATCCGGTTATTCAAACCACAGGACGGACATTTGAGCGACTCTCGCCAGTTTGGCGTCAGGATGCCATCGACTGGGTAGGCATGCTCGAACGACACCTCGAAATCGACCTGCCGCGAGCAGACGTAGCAGGTTCCCGCCACGCCGAACCGGTCGTTAGCGGTCACGAGATGACGCTCGACCGACCGCTGCGCTGAAATTTCGGACTCTGCCCGCGCCAGGCATTCCTGGCGCTCTTGGCAGGTTCCGATCTTCTCCCACTCAATATCATGGCGACCGAGCGGAACCGACTTGCGGGGAAGCCACTTGCCGATACCTGAAAGCAGGTTCGCCAGCATGGTCAAAACCTCTTTTAACGACCGCGAATCAAGGTTCCCACGCCGGTATCCGTGAAGAGATCCAGCATCACCGCGTGCTCCACCCGACCGTCGATGATATGGGCCGTCTTGACGCCGGACTGAACCGCGTCGATCGCGCACTGGATCTTCGGCAGCATGCCGCCGTGGATGACACCCTCCGCGATCAGCGTCTTGACGCGCCCGACATCCAGATCCTGGATGAGCGTGCCGTCGGCGTCGAGCAGTCCGGCGATATTGGTCAGCAGCAGGAGCTTTTCGGCCTTCAGCACCTGGGCGATCTTGCCCGCGACCAGATCGGCGTTGATGTTGTAGGAACGCCCGTCCTCGCCCACCCCGATCGGCGCGATAACCGGGATGAAGTTCCCGTTGACCAGCAGGTTGACGATGCTGGGATCGATGCTCTCGACCTCGCCGACATGCCCGATATCAATGATTTCGGGCTCCTTCAGCTCCGGCGCGTCGCGTCGCAGCAGCAGTTTACGGGCGCGGATCAGGTCGCCGTCCTTGCCGGTCAGGCCGACGGCGGAACCGCCGTGGCGGTTGATGAAATAGACGATTTCCTTGTTGACCAGTCCGCCCAGAACCATCTCGACCACATCCATGGTCTCGGCATCCGTGACCCGCATGCCCTGCACGAACTCGCTCGTCTTGCCAAGCCGTTTGAGCAGCGAACCGATCTGCGGTCCGCCGCCATGCACGATCACCGGGTTAATCCCGACCATCTTCATCAGCACCACGTCGCGGGCGAAGCCCTCCTTGAGAACATCGTCCACCATGGCATTGCCGCCATACTTGATCACCATGGTCTTGCCGCGAAAGCGCCGGATATAGGGCAGCGCCTCGATGAGGACATGGGCGATGGTCTGGGCGTGATCGTGAGGAAGTGTCATCGCGCGATGAGGCTCTTGATTGAAAGACGAAATCCGCATTCCCAAAGACGTTTTCGCCTGTGGGGAGAAGAGAAAGCGGAAATAGTAAGCGGTTGCGGCGATTTTTGCATCGCGCTCCCAGGACTACCGCTTCCCGGTATGCCCAAACCCCCCGCTACCGCGCGACGATGACTGGAACTCATCGACCAGCACGAGATCGGCGCGCAGGACCGGCACCAGCACCAATTGGGCGATCCGTTCGCCGATCTCGATCCGAAAGGCCGTGTCGCTCCGGTTCCAGCAGGACACCAGCAGCGGCCCCTGATAGTCGGAGTCGATCAGGCCCACCAGATTGCCGAGCACGATGCCATGCCGATGCCCAAGCCCGGAGCGGGGCAGGATCATCCCGGCGACATCCGGTTCGGCGATATGCACCGCCAACCCGGTCGGCAGCAGTTCGCAACCCCCTGGCGCCAGATCCAGCGGCGTCTCCAGCATCGCCCGCAGATCGAGCCCGGCCGAGCCCTCGGTCGCGTAGTGCGGCAGCGGGAACTCGCGGCCCAGCCGCGGATCGAGAATTCTGACCTCAAGTCGATGCAACATGGCGCTCCAGATACCGTTCGGCGATCAGTGCGGCCAGCTCCCGCGCGAGCCGGGTCTTGCTCATCATCGGCAGCTCGCGGCGCCCGCCGTCCCAGAACACCGTCAGCGCGTTCTCGTCGCGCTCGAATCCGCCCCGCTCGCCGCCGACCCGATTGGCGGCGATCATATCCAGCCCCTTGGCTGTCCGCTTGGCGAGCGCATGCCGCTCGACCTCGTCGGTCTCGGCCGCGAAGCCGACGGTGAAGGGCGGCGGCGTCAAGGCCGCGACCTCGGCGAGGATATCCGGATTGCGCACCAGACGCAGCGTCAACGCCTCGGCATCCTTCTTGATCTTCCGGTCGGTCGGCTCGGCGGGCCGATAATCCGCGACCGCCGCGGTTGCCACGAAGAGATCGCAGGACGCGACCTGTTCCATGACCGCCGCCCGCATCTCCAGCGCCGTTTCGACCTGGGTCGACTCGGCGACGTTCGGCGCGGGCAGTGCGGTCGGTCCGCTGACCAGCACGACTTGGGCGCCCAGATGGCTCAGGGCCGACGCCAGCGCATAACCCATGCGGCCCGAACTGCGATTGCCCAGATAGCGCACCGGATCGAGCGGCTCGCGGGTCGGTCCGGCGGTCAGCAGCACCCGCGTCCCCGCCAGCAGACGCTCGGCCAACGGACGCATCGCCTCGGCAATCTCCATGGGCTCCAGCATGCGCCCCGGCCCCACGTCGCCGCACGCCTGATCGCCCTCGGCCGGCCCCAGGATGCGCGCCCCGCGCTCGCGCAGAACCTCCAGATTCTCCCGCGTCGCCGGATGGCGCCACATGTGCTGATTCATGGCGGGCGCCAGACACAACGGCGCCTCGGTGGCCAGGGCCAGGGTCGTCAGGAGATCGTCGGCGATGCCGGCGGCCAGGCGCGCCATGAGATCGGCGGTGGCGGGCGCGATCAGCAGCCAGTCCGCCCAACGCGCCAGTTCGATATGACTCATGCCCGCCTCGGCGGTGGGGTCGAGCAGCGTGGTGCGGACCGGATGGCCGGAGACGGCCTGAAACGTCAGCGGCGTGACGAGGGCGGTCGCCGCCTGCGTCATGACCACGCGGACATCGAAACCGCGCTCCTTCAGACGGCGCACGAGATCCACGGACTTATAGGCGGAGATGCCGCCGCCGATCCCGAGGAGCAACCGCGAATCCTGGTGTTGATCCATTGGCGTTTCGTGTATTCTAGGCTGACATGAAAGGCGCAAGTGTAGCCGAAGGAGAATGCATGGCAATCAAGGACTGGCCGGAAGGCGAGCGGCCGCGGGAAAAACTCTTGGAACGGGGCGCCGCGGCACTCTCCGACGCCGAACTGCTGGCGATCTTTCTGCGGACCGGAATCCCCGGCAAGAGCGCGGTGGATCTGGCCCGCGATCTTCTACAGGAGTTCAGCGGCCTCGCCGGGCTGCTGGCCGCCGATCAACGGCGTTTCTGCGAGGGCAAAGGGCTCGGCGCGGCCAAATTCGCCCAATTGCAGGCCGTGCTCGAACTCAGCCGCCGGTATCTCATGACGCGCATCAACGACCAGGATGTGCTGACCAGCCCGGAGGCCACCCGCGACTATCTGAAGATGCGGCTCTATGGCTCGCCGCACGAGATCTTCGCCTGCCTTTTTCTCGACAACCGCCATCGCATCATCTGTTTCGAGGAGCTGTTTCGCGGCACCATCGACGGCGCGAGCGTGCATCCGCGCGAGGTCGTGCGGCGGGTGCTGGAGACCAACGCCGCCGCCGTGATCTTCGCGCACAATCACCCCTCCGGTGTCGCCGAGCCCAGTCAGGCGGACCTGCGCATCACGCAACGGCTCAAGGCTGCGCTCGATCTGTTCGAGGTACGGGTACTCGATCACGTCATCGTCGGGGATGGCGACGGCGTCTCGTTCGCCGAGCGGGGGTTGTTGTGATCCCCCCGCACCAACGCTCCGCGGGATTCATGGCGCGGCATAGAACCATCGACCTGGGCTTGGACCCAGGTCGGTTTGGGAGATCAAGCCCCGGTCGACGGAGTCTCCGGGCGAAAGCCCGAAGCGGCATCAAGCCAGTAACTGCGAGACGAACTGAGAGGAGATGTTGTTGGCCTGGCCGAGCATGGCCATGTTCGCCTGGCTCAGGATAAGGTTGCGGCTCTGCTCCGCCGTCGCGCGCGCGTAGTCGGTGTCCTGGATGCGGCTCCGGGCCGCCGCCGTGTTGACGTTGCCCTGCTCCAAATTGCGAATGCTGGCGTCGAAGCGGTTCTGGGCGGCGCCCAACTCTCCCTGTATCCCGCTGAGATAGTCGCTGCTCTGGTCCAGCACCTTGAGTGCGCTGGCGGCGCCGGCGGCGGTGGAAAGGTCGATGCTGTCGAGACCAAAAGTCTTCATCTGCCCCTGAAGGTCACGGGTGTTCACGGTCATGGAATCGTTCGCCTTGGCGCTGGCCTGGAGCGTCACCTCACCTTCCTGCGTGAGTAACTGAACCCCATTGAACGCGGTGCCTTCGATGTCCTGGGCGATCTGCTCCTGCAACGCGCTGGCCTCGGTCTGAAGGGCGGCGCGATCCGAGTCGGAGAGCGTGCCGTTCATGCCCTGGAGGCTCAGATCGCGGATCCGCTGCACGGCGTCGCTGATTTGGCTGACCCCGGCTTCCGCCGTCTGCACCATCGAAATCCCGTCGCTGAGATTGCGAACCCCCTGCGTATCTCCGGTCAGTTGGGCGGCGAACTGCGAGATGAGCGCCAATCCGGCGGCATCGTCGGCGGCGCTGTTGACCCGCTTGCCGGAAGCCAGGCGTTCCTGCGTCGTCTCCAGGGTACCCTGACTTCGGTTGAGGAGGCTCTGCGCGCCCAGCGCCATCTGATTGTTGATTCCCACCATCGCGGTCACCTCTGTTGTGTGCTGGATGTGAAACAGTATAGAGAATGGTACGCGATACGTACCGGCGACCGGTCCCAATTCCAAATTTCGTCTGCGTGAGAGTATGGATACCGGTGCTTGCGACGGTTTAGGGTATTTTGGGCGGAATCGTAGAGCGGAACGCTGGCGAATCTGAAAGGCCATATCGAAATGAACGGCGGAACGGTCATCGGCGCGACGGTTCTGACCGGCAAACCCTATTCGTCTGTTCTGGAGCCAACCGCGCAACAGCTCGCGGCACTGAGGGCGAAACATGGACAAGCACTTGAAGACTGGTGGCGAGACCGATTCGGTGACGGCTTCGACTGCCTTACTCAATCGGAGGCTCGCACCTTGAGCGCTCCCCGGATGCTGACAGAATCCGAGATCGCATTGCTGAGGAAGAGTAAGCAGGAGATTGCCACGCGCTTTAAGGCGGGAAGGCGAGGAAGATAAGGGATTCGCCGCCATCCCTTATCGGGTTCTATCGGCGCGACCGCTTGGAGGTCTTGGGCCGCTTGGTCGGCTTGGTGGCCTTCCGTCGCTTCGGAAAGTGCGGAAAGATCGGTTGATCCGGGTCCGGTGGGATCAACGCATCCCAGTCAAAATTGAAAAAGACGTAAGCCCGGTCGGAGATTCGCCGCTTGTAGGCTGCTGATCGCTCGGCATCGCCACGCATGGCAAACAGCAGGCAAAGCTGCTCCAAAGCCTCATCTTCGGTGATGTCCGCCCGATACGCCTCGGCGTCTGGTTCAGCCAGATACCGCAGCTCCTCGGGTGTCGGGTCGTGGTCAAAGATCGTTTCCATGTGCCTGTCGGATGTCCGCCCTCTCGTTCAAATCCGAGACGACCGTGGTGGCGCGATCGGATTGCCCAGCGAATCAGGCAGCCTCGTCCGCCGCCTGCTCATAAACGGCCCGCAGATGCTCGGGGAGCAGATGGGCGGGATAGGTCCGGTGGCGCAGCTTGCCGAGGTGCCACCACCAATGATCGAGCGGCTGCGATGGGTCGTCTTCCAGGAGCACTGGATCGATGTAGTCGTTGACTTGAACCGCTTCGATGACAATTTCATCGAGGTCTCGCACTTCCTGGGACTGCGCGAGCGACGGGGCAAGCGCCGCGCGCGCCTGACGCATTCCACGCCCCTCCCCATCCATTGAGAACTGAAAAAAGGCGTATTCTTCATAGCGCTTTAGCGGATCAGATCGCTTAATGTCCATAATGCATCTCCAAAGTCGTCATCCAGGTCATGGTAGAGGCTGATCCGCGTCCCGTCAGGATCATAGACCGCAATCCAGCCTTCGCGCGGCGAGCGGACTTGATACCGCCGGCCCGCTTGACGATAAACCTGCGCATCCGGATCGCTCAAAATCCGACCATAGAGCGCGTCCATGTCATCCATATCGCGCAACGCGACGCCATCAAGATATCGCTTCCTCATATAGTGTAGTTGACGGCTGTCGACACTGGCGGGAGCCTTTCGCACTCGCTGTATAAAATCGGCGACCTCTTGGACTTGCTGGTGAGGATCAAGCAGAGTCAGCAGTTTCTCGGTTTCTTTTTTGTTGCGGTTCATGTTGTTGATTGGCCATCGCGGATTCTCGCGCGCCTGGATCAAGGCCGCGCGCGCCGCCTGGCGCTCTGGCTGTCGCTCCTCGCTCATCGCGCGCCCGGCATCCGCGGCGGGGCGGTGCGCCACAGCAGGTCGATCTCCGCGTCGGTGAGTTGATACGCCTGGATGATCAGATCGGACATCCGCCGCTCCAGGGCGCGGAGCCGGGCGGCGCGTGCCTGTTCGGCGGTGGCGTAGCGGCGATGGGTGTCGGTCAGCTCGGTCAGGGTCTTGGGAGTAAGGCGGGGCGCACCCCTCGGGCGGCGTTTACGCACCTCGGCGGCGAACGCCTCGCCGGTCAGGTCGGCGAAGGTCTCCAGACGCTGACCGGGCTTGTCGACGCCGAGTTCCAGACGCAGCCAGGTCAGCAGTTCGCGGGATTCCTGCTGGGTGACGCGCGTCAGCTCCAGGGCGGCGGCGGCGTGCTCCTCGACCTCGCGGCGAAGCGCGGGGGGCGGGTCGGCGATTGGGAGGGTCGTCGTGAAAGAGTTGAACAGACGCAGCGCTTCATCCTTGCCGTGTTGAGCGTGACGCCACATATAGGCCCACATCACCGGGGAGTTCATGACGGCGAGAGCGTAAAGGTCTGATGTTCCCCAGATATAGCAGGTGTTGAGGAAATAAAGCGGCTCTGCTGAGTAAGCGAACTGAGGGCGCCAGGCAATGTCGGTGTGGACGATCTTCGGTCGCTCGAACTGCTCCCAATACTCGACGCTGTCCTGAATCTCGTACCAAGCATAGCGGCCCGGCTTCCTTCCAGACCAGTCACCATCCTTGGCCGCGTCCCAATCGCCCGGCCTTGGCTCAAGTCGCTCGCGGAAGCGTTCCAGATGCGCCCGGATCGACGGATAGGCATCGATCTCAAAACCACGACGCGCAAAGATCATCCACAACCCCTGCCAATCCGGCACCCAGCGCCCGATGTCCTGACCCCGCAGATAGGGTTTGATGACCTCCGCGCAGCCCGGATCGTCGCGGATCAACTCGGCGCGGGTCGCCTCGTCGATCAAAAAGGCTTCGTTGAATCCGGTCAAAACACCTCGGTACGGTTTGACTCCAACGAACTCGGCCAGCGGCACCCCGCGCTCGCGCAGCCGGCCCATCAGGGTCTCGACCTCGGGCGGCTCCAGGCTCCAGGGTTCGGCGCCGTAGCGCGACCAGGGCACCGGGTAGCCGTGCTCGTGGACATAGTTGTCCAGCGACAGCTCGGCCGAACGGTCGCGCGGGACCGGGCAGACCCGCACCACGCATGGCTCCGACGCGGGCTCGGGGGAGCGGTGGCGGGCGATCAGGATGCAGGGAAAGGTGTCGGCATCCTCGAAGATGGGCGCGTGGCCGAAGTCCAGGATCTCCTCGATCTCGGCGCGTTCGGCGAACAGTCGGCGCAGCGGCTCGCCATAGCCGGCGCGCAGCCATTTGTTGGTGACGATGTCGCTCAGTTTGCCCTGGGGGGCGAGCAGTTCCAGGCCGCGCTCGTAGAAATAGACATAGAGGTCGGCGACCCCGTGATAGCTGGCGTAACGCGCGGCCAGATAGGGCTTGAGCGGGCCGAGCGATTCCTGGCGCACGTAAGGCGGATTGCCGACGACGATGTCGAAGCCGCCTTGGGCCATGACCTTGGGAAAGGCGGCGTGCCAGTCGAAGGCGCGGGTATCCGCCGGCAGCTTGGCGAAGGCGTCGACGAGGGCCGGCGGGGCATCCGTCGGCGGCGGCTCCACCAGCGAATTGCCGCAGCGGATGTTGGCGTCGAGGTTGTTGAGCGGCTTGTCCTGGCGCGCGGTCTTGAGCCAGAGGCTGAGTTTGGTGATCTCGACCGATTCGGGGTTGAGGTCCACGCCGAAGAGGTTGTCTTGCAGGATCTGGCGGTTCAGGTCGAACAGCCCCAACTGCGCGGGCGTCCCTTGCAGTTCGGCGATGGCGCGGTTGACCCGCTCGTATTCGCCGATCAGAAAATCGAAGGCGGCGACCAGGAAGGCCCCGGAGCCGCACGCCAGATCCAGCACCTTGATCCGGCCCAGTACTTCAAGCAGATCGATCCAGACCTTCAGGCGGGTCTCGTTCGACAGCGGGCCGGGCTTGCCGGTGCGGTGACGGGTCTCGATCTCGGCGTGACGCTCGGCGAGCCAGCCGCCGATGGTGCGCGACACCATGAAGCGGGTGATCGGCTCGGGGGTGTAGAAGATGCCGTCGCGCTTGCGCCGCGAGCGCTGCCGGTCCACGTTCTCGCCGCGGATCTCGGCGCGCAACGACTCCAGGTCGCTGATCGACTGCTCGAAGATATGCCCGAGAATGTTGACGTTGAGATCGGTCTCGAAGTCGTAACCGGCCAGGGCCGCGATGCCATCCAGACCCGCGTCGGCCACCCGCAGGGCGTCGAGCGCGGGATCCGCGGCGAACAGACCGCCGTTGTAGGCGTTGATGCGCAGGGGCGGATGACCCTGGTCGACGGCGCGGAAGAGTCCGCACAACTGCTGCCAGCGCGAGACCGGGACGAAGCCCTCGCTTTTGGTGCCGAGCGCCTGCTGGAGCACCTTGGGCGGCAAGAGTCCGGTGTCCTCGCAGACGCAGATGAAGAGACAGCGATCGAGGATCTTTTGGGTCAGCTCCAGGAGACGGACGCCATGCGCATCCGTCTCCCGGTCGACGGGCGGCGGGTTGTCGCGGCGTAACTGATCGAAGAGATCGAGGCGCAGATCGCGATAGACGACATAAAACGCCTTGCCGATGCGCTCCTCTTCGACATGGGTGTGGGTGGCCAGACGCTCGACCGCGCTCTCGCTGTCCGGCGTGGTTCCGAATAGGTTTTCGCGGCCGAGCAGGAACAGGAAGGTGCGCAGATGCTCGGGATCGGCGAGCGCGCCGAGGTCGAAACGCTGGCAATAGCCCTGGCCGCGATCGGTGCGATAAAGACGCAGCTCGATGAAGTTGCCGACCAGCACCCAGCGGCAGCCGTCGACCCTGGCGGCATAGCCGAACGCCTGCTCGACCGGAGTGAGCCGACCATAGCCCGCCGCCTGCCGGGCGTCCAGATCGGCGCCGGGGGATTTCAGCTCCAGCACGGCGCGGGTGCGCTCGATGCGCGCGCCCGCGCTCGCACCGGCGCCGTACCAGCCGAGTCGGGCATCCGGCGGACGATAGCCCTTGACCGCCTTGGAACTGGTTTCGGGTTCGAGATGGTGCAGCCCGTCGGCGCCGACGATCTGCCGATAGCCGAGCAGGCGGTCGATGACCTGGCTCAGGAATTGACCCTGGAGCGGCTTTTCCTTCTGACCGAGCAGCGCGCCCGTGCCGGCGCTTGCGGCCCAGCTCGCGGCGATCTGACGCTGCTCCGTGTCGAGGGCGGGCGTGAAACCGCGTTGCGCTTCGTCCAGGAGTCGCCGGTTGAACAGCGGCTTGAAGTTGTCCGTGCTGGCCATGCGCGGCGATGCTCCCATGCGTCGAGTGTTCCAAAATGAGTCGGTCTGTCCAGACGGCTCGGCTGCGGTGCGCTCCCGTTGGGCCTTTGCGGATCGATTATGTCATCCTGCTCGCCCTGACGCGCGCGCCACTCCGGGTTAGAGGATATCAACAAAAGAAGGCAGGGCTTGCGCTGCACTCAATCCGCTGATAGCATTCCGCTTCTTTCTGTACCGAATCACACTCGCCGACTTGCAGGGATTCCCGCCATGTCCAAGGTATGCCAGGTTACCGGTAAACGTCCCCTCACCGGCAACAACGTCTCGCACGCGAACAACAAGACCAAACGCCGCTTTCTGCCGAATCTCCACGATCACCGTTTCTGGGTCGCGACCGAGAAACGCTTCGTGAAGCTGCGCGTCTCCGCCAACGGGATGCGCACCATCGACAAAAAAGGGATCGACACCGTGCTCGGTGAGATCCGCGCCCGCGGCGAACGGGTCTAACCGGAGGATTTATCCATGGCCAAGGCAGCACGCGACAAGATCCGCCTCAACTCCAGCGCCGGCACCGGTCATTTTTACACGACCACCAAGAACAAGCGCAATCAGCCGGGCAAGATGGAGATCAAAAAATTCGATCCCGTCGTCCGCCAGCATGTGATGTACAAGGAAGGCAAGATCAAATAGCTTGGTCCTTCCCGTGACCGTGGTTGGCCTGACAGCTTGCCGCAACAAGAAAACCCGTTGAACGCGGGTTTTCTGTTTTTGATCCCGAGCGGTTGCGCGCGACTCGCCACGCGAGAGCCGGGCGGCCTAAACCGCGGACGCGCCTTGTAGCGAATAGCCACGCAGATTGCGGGAAAAGCGTTCCAGCGCCTCGATACCGCTGGCTTCGGCCTGCTGACACCAATCCCCCAGGGCGGCCAGCAGCGCCTCTTGAGACGACGCCTGACGATCCCAGACCTCCTGAAGACGTTCCCGAAACTGATAGACGATGGCCAGGGTCCGATGCCGCGCCAGCAGTTGTTCCAGACGCTCCCTGGCGCTCGCGTCGAGCCGGCTTCCCTCCTTGATCAGCAGACGCTGGGCGCTACGGACCAGGCGTCGGCAATGCTCGGCGTCACGGCACAATTCAGCCCGCGAAACCGGCCGCATGACCTCTTTGCCATAGCGGGCAAACACATGCATCCGGCTCACGATGACGGCACTCAGGGTCTCCATATCCAGTTGACGCTTCCCCGCGATGACCCGCGGCTGGGGCGCGACCCGGCGGATGTGGGCCAGACCCAGTGCGCCGAGGATCCGGATATACAGCCAGCCGATGTCGAATTCCCACCACTGCGAGGAAAGACGCGCCGAACTCGGATAGGCGTGATGGTTGTTATGCAGTTCCTCGCCGCCGATCAGGATGCCCCAGGGCAGGAAATTGGTCGAGGCGTCCGGCGACTCGTAGCTGCGATAGCCGTAAAAGTGCCCGACGCCATTGACGACGCCGGCGGCCCATACCGGGATCCACAGCATCTGCACCGCCCACACCACCGGACCATAAAGGCCGAACAAGACAAGATCCAGGATCAGCATCAGACCCAATCCCTGCCAGCGGAAGCGGCTGTAAAGCTGGCGCTCCAGCCAGTCGTTGGGGACGCCCTGGCCATAGCGCTCCACCGTCGGCCGATCGGCGGCGGCCTCGGCGTAGAGTTCCGCCCCCTCGGTCAAAACCTTACGCAGCCCCAGCACTCGCGGGCTATGCGGATCCTCGGCGGTTTCGCACTTGGCGTGATGCCGGCGATGCACCGCCACCCATTCGCGGGTCACCATGCCGGTGGTCAGCCACAGCCAGAAGCGAAAAAAATGCGCCACGCTGGGATGCAGATCGAGTGCGCGATGGGCCTGCGCCCGGTGCAGATAAATGGTCACGCCAGCGATGGTGAGATGGGTGAACGCGAGGGTGAAAAGCACTGCCTGCCAGAGGCTGACATCGAGCATGCCATGGAGAGTCATCAAAGTTCCTAATGGGATGAAAGAGAGACATGGGTAACATTACCCAGTATTTTATAGACCCATTTCGGTCGGGATGGTTTGGACCGTTCGTCGCCTGATCGCGCGTGGCCGGCCAAATTCAATCGCGCGGCAGCAACAGGAGTTGGCCCAACACATCGCCATCGACCGGGCCGTTCCAGGGCCAGGGATGGCTGTCTCCCGCCAGCCAGTCGTCGAGCTGATCGGTTCGATAGGGCGAAAAGCGGTGTCCCGATTGGCCGAGCGGAAGGGTGCCGCGGGTCTGCGTCCAGTCCGCGGGGGTCGCGATCATGCGCATGGAGGGCGCGAACAGCGCCTGCTCGGGCTTCAGCGGCGTTGTTTTCATGACATTGACGGTATCCGTGCCGCCGCCCACCCCGATGGGACCGACGCTGAACCCGCGTCCGAGGATGGGCAGCTTGTCGAAGGCGTGCGGAAAGGTCAGGGTGCGGATGCGTTCCAGAGGCGCCTTGCCCGAGACCCCGGAGCGGGACTTCAGGTCCGCCGTTGCCGCCAGGATCGCCCGCGCCCAGATGTCGGCCGGCGTTTCGCGCGCGGGTGTCGTGACATCGTCCCAGAAGCTGGACTGGCCGGAGCGCAGCGTCTCCTGCAAGGGGTTGTAGGCGACCATCGCCATCTCCATCAGCGCCGCCAGATCCGCGCCCAGTTCGTCTCCATAGAGCGCCGCGTACAACGCCGGTTCCAGCAGGACGAACAAGGCCGCCGAAGGACTGTCGCCATCCATGACGCTGTTCCAGTCGAGCAGCGAGTCGCTGGCGATGTCCCAGGCGCGCGCGTCGACCGCCCGCAGATCCATCTCGATCCGACGCAGCGACCGCTGCATCAAACGCGCCTGAAGACTCAGGCGATCGCGCTGGATGTCGGCCATGGACGCAGGCGTCAGCGGCGGTGCCCCGGCGAGCAGTTCGGCGATCCGCTGGGCGCGATAGGGCGCCATCCAGGCGCGGCTGACCCCGACCGGATAATCCGCCGGGATGGTGCGGTTGTTGGCGGTGATCAAGGCGCCGCCCGCGGGATCGGTCTGGGCGGGGTTGCGATTTTGCGGGACGAACCCCCGCCAGGCGTATTCCGGCAGCCAGCCCGGCGACGGAAAGGCGCCGGACCCCTTGCCGCGCTGCGGCAGCAGACCCGTGACCTGCCAGGCAATGCCGCCGTCGCGATGGGCCAGCATCAGATTCAGCGCGACTTGCCGGAATCCGGTGGCCGCCGCGCGCGCCTCGCTCAGGGTGCGGGACCGTGTGAGCCGGTGGATGGCCGCGAAGCTCAGATCCGGCAGATCGTTGTTCTGACGCAGCGCCAGCAGATCGGCGGTGTTCAGACCCGGCAGATCCATAGGGCTGCCGGTCGCGTCGCCCAGGATCCCGTTGACGATAACCCCGTGCGTGGTGCGGCGAACCGCCAGTTCGACCGGCGCCGCGTCCTTGACGGCAATGCGCTCGATGCGCGACAGGATCGGCTCCGGGTCGCTCCCCGCGCGTTCCACCCGGCCATCCGGCGTAACGCGCTCGACAAAGAGATCCTGCGTATCGGCAATCGCACTCGTGAAACCCCAGGCGAGTTGCTCGTTATGACCGATCAGGATCAAGGGCACGCCCGGCAGGGTCACGCCCGACAGATGCAGCTCAGGCGTGATCAGCTCCAATTCATACCAGATCGCCGGCATGGAGAGGGCTAGATGGGGATCGTTGGCGAGCATGGCCGCCCCGGTCGCGGTGCGCGCCCCGGTGACGACCCAGGCGTTGCTGGCGGCGCCGGGGATCGGCAGGCCGAAGCGCGCCGGCAACTGGAAGGCTGCATCCAGCGAAGGCGCCTCCGTCAGGCCCATGCGCGACGGGCGGTTCAGGCGATTCGCGGACAGATACCGGACCAGCTCCGGAGACACCTCGGGGGCAGGAATCCCCTCGTCGGTCGGGAACAATTCACGCGCCCGCGCGGGGCCGATCCGCGCCGCCAGACGCAGAAAGGTCAGCTCGGCGCGCAGGTTAAACGACTGGGTCCAGGCCATGTAACCGCCGATGACCAGGCTATCCTCCGGCTGCCAGGGGGCGGGCGCGAAACCGGCGATCCGATACTCCAGCGGTAGCCGCGCGCGTGCCTCGTCCCGATAGGCATTCACCCCGGCCGCATAGGCCGCGAGCAGGTCGCGGTCGGACGCATCCAGGCTTTCCAGCGTCCGCCGGGCCTCGTGGGCGAGTCCGACGGTCCGAAAAAAACGATCCGCCGGAAGCGCGCCCGCGCCAAACACCTCGGCCAGACGACCGCTGGCCAGTCGGCGAAGTGTGTCCATCTGCCACAGACGCTCGGAGGCGACGACATAACCCTGGGCGAACAGCAGATCCGGTAGAGTGTCCGCCGCGATGGTCGGCACCGCATGCGGCCCGAAGCCGACGCGCACCGGGCCGGTCAAGCCGGGCAGGGTCAGCGTGCCGCGGTAGACCGGCTCGGCCTGCCGGGCAAGCCAGTACAGACTCGCGGCGCCGGTCACGGCAAGGATCAGCAGGATGGACAAGACCGGGATGAGGATGCGTCGCGACATTGGCGTTTGAACTCTTGGTTGGCGAACCGGAATAACGATTCGTGCGGATCGTCCCTATCTTCTCACGATTGCCAACTCTCCAAGGAGGCCCGCGATGCCGAACCAACCCGATACCGAGTCCGTCAAACGCTATCTGATGGCGTTGCAAGACAAGATCCGCGATGCCCTGCGAGACACCGATGGCGGCGCGGGCTTTCGAGAGGATGCCTGGGAGCGTCCGGACGGCGGCGGCGGGCGCACCCGCGTGATGTGTGAAGGCATGGTCTTCGAGCAGTGCGGGCTCAATTTCTCGCATGTCTTCGGGGAACGGCTCCCGCCGTCCGCCAGCGCCCGTCGGCCCGAGCTGGCCGGGCGCCGCTTCGAGGCCATGGGCGTCTCGCTGGTCGCGCACCCCTGGAATCCTTATGTCCCCACGTCGCATCTCAATGTGCGCTTTTTCATCGCCGAAAAGGCCGGGGCCGAGCCGGTCTGGTGGTTCGGCGGCGGCTTCGATCTCACGCCCTACTATGGCTTCGAGGAAGACGTCGTGCACTGGCACCGCAACGCGCGCGCGATTTGCGAGCCGTTTGGCGAGGATCTCTATGCACGTCTGAAACGCGGGTGTGACGAGTATTTTTTCCTGAAGCACCGCAACGAACCCCGCGGCGTCGGCGGGCTTTTTTTCGATGACTTCGATCAGGGCGGGTTCGACCGCGGATTCGCCTTCCTGCGCGCGATCGGCGATGGCTACCTGCCGGGCTATCTCCCTATCGTGCAGCGCCGCTGGGCCAAAACCTATGGCGAGCGCGAGCGCGCCTTTCAGAAATACCGGCGCGGACGCTATGTCGAGTTCAATTTGCTCTATGATCGAGGGACATTGTTCGGACTCCAGTCGGGCGGGCGCACCGAGTCCATCCTCGTCTCCATGCCGCCCGAGGTGAGCTGGCGCTACGACTTCCGGCCTGAACCAGATAGCCCCGAGGCTGAACTCTATGAGCGTTTCCTCGTCCCTCAAGACTGGCTAAATGATCGATCAAGATAAAAACCGTCTTTCTGACAGGAGCAATCGGATGTCCGAACCTCAAGAACGAAACCGAGAAGCCGCCCGGTCGTCGCGAGGCAACGCGATGCTCCCCTGGCGCGCGAACCAGGAGAACGCGACTGCCGTCGTCTTTGGACTCTTTGAAACCGGTCTCGGCGTCATCCGCAGTCTCGGCCAGCAGGGTGTCAAGGTGTATGGCATCGATTACAAGAAAGACATCGGCTGGTATTCGCGTTATTCAAAACCATTACACTGCCCTGACCCGCTTCGTCAGGAACAGTCTTTTCTGGACTGGATCCAGGAAAATTTCTCCGACTGGAGCCTGAAACCCGCCGCGTTCTTCACCTCCGACGACTTTCTTATTTCTTTTTCCCGGAACAGAAACCTGTTAAGCAAGCATTTTGTTTTCAACCTCGCCGAGCATGATCTGATTCAGTGCATCGCCGATAAACATTGCCAGTTTCAGATTGCGACGAAAGCGGGAGTCAATGTACCGGCAACTTGGCCGATCACTAAAGCCGCGGACCTCGACACGCTTCCAGATACCATGCTTTACCCCGCCTTCATTAAAGGTCAGGATGTCAACTCATGGAGAAGAGTCATGGGTGGCGCCATCAAGGGATTTCAAGTCGAAAACGATCATGATCTGCGCGAAAAAATCGCTCCGATTCTTCGGAACGACGTTCCTGTGATTTTACAGGAAGTCATCGCGGGCCCCGACACCAACCATCTCAAATATTGCAGTTATACATCGTCCGACGGCAAAATATTCGCCGAGTTCACGCTTCGTAAAATTCGTCAGTATCCGGTCCGCTTTGGCGTTGGCTCCGCAGTGGAAAGCATTCAAAACGCGGAATTGATCGAAGAGGGAAGAAAATTATTTTCAGGGATTGGCTTCAAAGGGATAGGCTCGGCGGAATTCAAATATGACAACCGGGACGGAAAATTAAAACTCATCGAATTAAACCCGCGTTACTGGCAGCAAAATTACCTTTCCACCGTCTGCAACATGAATTTCCCTTACTTGAATTATCTCGACATCTCGAACCAAACCCCCGCTCCGATCGAATCATTTCAAACTGGGATTAAATGGGTTAATCGATATATGGATTTTTATTCTTTTGCGACATACAGAAGGGAAGGCAAACTGAACTTCCGGGAATGGCGTAAATCGTTAGCCGGTAAAAAAGTTTACCCTGACTTCGCCTGGGACGACCCAATACCGGCGCTCTATGGAATTGATTTCGGACGGAAGCTTTATAAATTGCCTTGGGCTCTGTATAAAAAACTCTTTCGGTCATCCAATCACGTGCGCGCGGATGTTATGGACGTTGAACGTCATAGCCGGGCGTAGTGGCGCGTTTTAAACCCGTCACTACGCCAAAGCCACATCTGGATAGCGGATGTGAAGGCTATACCAGCCGAAAACTCTCGTCACGCACGCCCTGGCATGCAATCGAACCTGCGTACAGTTCGCGGGCGGTCGAGCCGGAACAGTCTCAACCATCATGTTTTCTTGCGAGGCCGCTCCCAACTTGAGATGGTGGCTTGACGGCTGCGGGAGAGCGTGAGTTGATCGGGAGGAGCATCGCGGGTAATCACTGATCCGGCGCCGATCGTGGCTCCCCTGCCAACGGTCACGGGCGCGACCAAGGCCGTATTGGAGCCGACAAAGGCGCCATCCTCGATCTGCGTCATGAACTTGTTGACGCCATCATAATTGCACGTGATGGTGCCGGCGCCGATATTCACACCCGCCCCAACCGTTGCGTCGCCAAGATAGGTCAGGTGATTGACCTTGCTGCCCTGCCCCAGGGTCGTCTTCTTGATCTCGACAAAATTTCCGACATGGGTGTTCGCGGCAAGTTTGGCCTCTGGACGCAGTCGCGCAAAGGGTCCAATGCGGGCGTTCGCACCAACCTCGGCGCCTTCGATGACGCAATTGGCCAGAATTTCAGTCCCGGAACCGATCATGCAGTTTTTCAGCAGACAGTTGGGGCCGACGCGAACCCCGGCGGCGAGCCGAACCTCGCCCTCGACGATGACATTGATGTCCAGGCTGACATCGGTCTCGGCGTGCAGGATTCCGCGCAAATCGAAACGCGCCGGATCGGCCAGGGTCACGCCCGCGCGCATCAGCCGCTCCGCCGCCGCGCGCTGATGGATGCGCTCCAACTCGGCGAGTTGAACCCGATCGTTCACGCCAGTTACTTCCGCGAGCGTGTCCGGCTGGGCGCTCGCGATCTGGACGCCATCCTGGGCCGCCAGCGCGGTAATGTCGGTCAGATAATATTCGCCCTGCACGTTGTCGTGACCGATCCGGTTCAGCCAGTCGTCCAGACCGGCGCGCTCGGCGACCAGAAACCCCGTGTTGATCTCGCGGATGCCCCGCTCCGTCGGCGTAGCGTCTTTTTCCTCGACGATGCGGGTCACGCGGCCCTGCGCATCGCGGAGAATGCGGCCATAGCCGGTGGGATCGGACAGCTCGGCCGTCAGCAGACCCAGACGGGTGTCCGCGCTCACGGCGAGCAGGCGGCAGAGGGTCTCGGAGGTAATCAGCGGCACATCGCCGTACAGCACCAGTACCCGATCCATCCCGGTCATTGCCGGCATCGCCTGGAGCACCGCGTGGCCGGTGCCCTGCTGCCGGGCCTGTTCGACCCAGAGGCAGTCGTGCCCGCTCAGAGACGCCTGGACCTGTTCGCCGCCGTGACCGAAGACCACGACCCGCCGTGCGGCGCCGAGTTGGTTCGCGGCGTCGAGCACATGCGCCAGCAGTGGCTGACCGGCGAGCGGATGGAGTACCTTCGGCAGACTGGAACGCATCCGTTTACCGAGACCCGCGGCCAGTATCACGACGCCTAGTTTCATACGTTGCAAGTCCTCTGTTTGATCTCGAAGCGATTTCCAGACATTCGGAAATTCCTTAAGAATTTCAGAATCAATGAAGACTTCCGCCCGGCAGGTTGCAGACGCCCAACTCGGCGCTCAACTCCGCGTGCGTGGGGTCGCGCACCTCATGAATCCGGACATGGACCAGGAGCAACTTACCGGCCAGCGGGTGGTTGCCGTCGACCGTGAGCTTGCCGTCCTCGATGCGGGTGACATAAAAGGATTTAACCTCGCCGGTGTCGCTCTGCATCTGGACTTCGGCGCCGACGAAGCGGAATTCCGGCGGAACATTCTCCAGGTCGTCGGTAAAGGTCAGGCTTGGATCATGCGGGCCAAAGCCCTGATCGGGACCAAGCCGCAGTTCGACCTCGTCGCCCACGGATTTTCCGCGGATCGCGGCATCCATCCCGCCGATGAGTTCGGTCTGACCGCCCTGAATGTAGGTGACGGGCAGATCCGTCTGCTCCAGGATGGCACCCGCCGCATCGACGATGCGGTAGGTCAACGAGACCAGCTTGCCGTCGTCAATCGTTTGATCCGACATGCTCATGCGTACCTCCACGCGAAAACGCAAACGCCCCCGTCGTCTTGACCGGGGGCGTCTGTCAGAGTGCCAGCAACCGTGGCTGGCTAGGCTGGCGGGGACAGCGAATCAGCGCCCCTTCATTTTACGCAGCTTCTCGATCGCCCGCAGTTGCGCCACAGCCTCGGCCAATTCGACCTGGGCCTTGGCGTACTCGAACTTGGCGGTTTGACCGGCGAGCGCATCCTCGGCGCGGCGTTTCGCTTCCATGGCCGCCGCCTCGTCCAGGTCGCGGGCGCGGATCGCGGTGTCGGCCAGGACCGTCACCACATTTGGCTGAACTTCCAACATGCCGCCGGAGACATAGAAATGTTCCTGCTCGCCCTGCTCGTTCTCGACCCGCACGTCGCCCGGTTTGAGCCGGCTGATAAAGGCCGTGTGACGGGGGGCGATACCCACCTCGCCCATCTCCGCGGTCGCGTAAACCATGGTGGCGAGGCCGGAGTGGATGGCGCCCTCGGCGCTCACGATATCGACACGTACTGTCATTGCCATGGGAGATCCCCCTTAGCTGGCCGCCATCTTTTCGGCCTTGGCCACGGCCTCGGCAATCCCGCCGACCATGTAGAAAGCCTGCTCGGGGAGGTGGTCGTACTCACCGTTGACGATGGCCTTGAAGTCCTTGATGGTCTCCTTGACGGGAACGAATTTTCCCGACGCGCCGGTGAAGACCTCGGCCACGAAGAACGGCTGCGACAGGAAACGCTGGATCTTGCGTGCACGCGAGACGGCCAGCTTGTCGTCGTCCGACAGCTCGTCCATGCCGAGGATAGCGATGATATCCTTGAGTTCCTTGTAGCGTTGCAGTGTCCCCTGAACCGCGCGGGCGGTGTCGTAGTGCTCCGGGCCGACCACGTTCGGGTCGAGGATGCGGCTGGTGGAATCCAGCGGATCCACGGCGGGATAGATGCCCAGCTCGGCGATCTGACGCGAGAGCACCAGGGTCGCGTCCAGATGCGCGAAGGTGGTGGCTGGGGACGGATCGGTCAAGTCGTCCGCGGGCACGTAAACGGCCTGGAAGGAGGTGATCGAGCCGGTGCGCGTGGAGGTGATGCGCTCCTGCAGGGCGCCCATCTCGGAGGCCAGGGTTGGCTGGTAGCCCACGGCGGACGGCATGCGACCGAGCAGCGCGGACACCTCGGTGCCGGCCAGGGTGTAACGATAGATGTTGTCGATGAACAGCAGCACGTCGCGACCCTCGTCGCGGAAGAACTCGGCCATGGTCAGGCCAGTCAACGCCACGCGCAGACGGTTGCCTGGGGGCTCGTTCATCTGACCATAGACCAGCGCCACCTTGTCGAGCACGTTCGACTCTTTCATCTCGTGATAGAAGTCGTTGCCCTCGCGGGTCCGTTCGCCGACGCCGGCGAACACCGAAAAGCCGGAATGCTCGGCGGCGATGTTGCGGATCAGCTCCATCAGGGTCACAGTCTTGCCGACGCCGGCGCCGCCGAACAGACCGACCTTGCCGCCTTTGGAGATCGGCATGATGAGGTCGATAACCTTGATGCCGGTCTCCAGGATCTCGGTGGAGGCGGCCTGGTCTTCCAGCTTGGGTGCGGCACGGTGGATGGACCAGCGCTCTTCGCACGGAACCTCGCCCAACTCGTCGATGGGATTACCCAGCACGTCCATGATGCGGCCCAGGGTTGCCTGACCGACCGGCACCTGGATGGGCGCGCCCGTCTTGACAACATCGAGTCCGCGCTGCAAGCCATCGGTCGAGCCCATGGCGATTGCCCGCACCACGCCATCGCCAAGCTGCTGCTGGACCTCAAGCGTCAGGCCCATCGAGTCGATGGTCAGCGCCTCGTAAATCTTGGGCATCTCGCCGCGTGGGAACTGAACGTCCACGACGGCACCGATGATTTCCACCACGTTACCGGAACTCATAGTCTTTTCCTCTTCTGCCTTGCGGCGTCTGCGATTCTGTCTGGATCTGGTCCTGCGCCTCGATCACCCGCGCCCTGATCGGTCGATCGGGCGCGGGTCATCCGCGTCAGCCACCGGCGGTTAGACCGCGGCGGCGCCGCTCACGATCTCGGAGATTTCCTGCGTGATCGCGGACTGGCGCGCTTTGTTATAAACGAGCTGAAGCTCGCCGATGAGATTGCCGGCATTGTCCGAGGCGGACTTCATGGCGACCATCCGGGCGGCCTGCTCGCAGGCGCTATTCTCGACCACCGCCTGATAGACGAGCGATTCGAGATAGCGGGTGAGCAACGCATCCAGGACCGTGCGCGCATCCGGCTCGTAGATGTAATCCCAGTGGTAGGGCATCGGATCCCGCGCCTCACCAGCGATCGGAACCAGTTGGCGGATCAGTGGACGCTGCGTCATGGTGTTCACGAACTCATTGCCCACGATATAGATCGCATCGATCTCTTTGGCCTCGTAGGCATCGAGCATGACCTTGACCGTGCCGATCAGATCCTCGATATGCGGCTTGTCGCCCAGATGCGTCGCCTGACTGATGAGTTGCCCCCCGAAACGCTTGAAAAAGCCGAGCGCCTTGGAACCGATGGCGCAGAACACGGGCTCGACCCCCGCCGCCTGACGTTCCTTGACATCGGCCACCAGGCGGCGAAGCAGATTGCTGTTCAGACCGCCGCAGAGACCGCGATCGGAGGAAACCACGATATAGCCGACACGCTTAATCTCACGCTCCGTGGCCATGAAGGAATGACGGTATTCGGGCGTGGCTTTTGCGAGGTGACTGATCACCTGAAGCATCTTTTCCGCATAGGGCCGAGAGGCCGACATGCGCTCCTGAGCCTTGCGCATCTTCGAGGCCGCGACCATTTGCATGGCCTTGGTGATCTTCTGCGTACTCTTGATGCTTGCGATCTTGGTACGGATTTCTTTGGCGCCTGCCATTGCTTAGCTCCCAGCCTCCAGCTTCCAGCCGCCAGCCGGTGGGCTGGTGGCTCGCAGAGGTTCGATGGATGTCGAGACGCAGTCTGCCAGCCGCCGACCTCTTTGCTGGAGGCTGGTGGCTGGTGGCTGACGGCCGTTACCAGGTATTGTTGGCCTTGAAGTCCTTGATCGCCGCATGCATCGCTTGCTGGATGTCATCGGAGTAATCGCCGGTGTCGTCGATCTTCGCGAGCAACTCGGCCTGGGCCGACTTCATATAGCTTTGCAGGGCGCGCTCGAAATCCACGACCTTCTTGACATCCACGTCGTCCAGATAGCCTTCGTTGGCGGCGAACAGCGAGACCGCCATCTGACCCACGCCCATGGGCGAGTACTGGGTCTGCTTCATGAGTTCGGTGACGCGCTCGCCACGCTGCAACTGCTTGCGGGTCGCTTCGTCGAGATCGGAGGCGAACTGCGAGAAGGCCGCCAGCTCGCGATACTGGGCCAGCGCCAGACGGATACCGCCACCGAGCTTTTTGATGATCTTGGTCTGGGCCGCGCCGCCGACACGCGACACCGAGAGGCCCGCGTTGATGGCCGGACGGATACCGGAGTTGAAGAGGTCGGTTTCCAGGAAGATCTGGCCGTCGGTGATCGAGATCACGTTGGTCGGCACGAAGGCGGACACGTCGCCGGCCTGAGTCTCGATGATCGGCAGCGCGGTGAGCGAGCCGGTCTTGCCGGTGACCTTGCCGCCGGTCGCCTTCTCCACGTAGTTGGCATTGACGCGCGCGGCGCGTTCCAGCAGACGGGAGTGGAGATAGAAGACGTCACCCGGATAGGCTTCGCGGCCTGGTGGACGACGCAGCAGCAGCGAGACCTGACGATAGGCCCAGGCTTGCTTGGTCAAGTCGTCATAGACGATCAAGGCATCCTCGCCCTTGTCGCGGAAATACTCGCCCATGGTACAGCCGGCGTAAGGCGCGATGAACTGCATGGCGGCGGATTCGGCGGCGGCGGCGGCCACGATGATGGTGTGATCCATGGCGCCATGCTCTTCGAGCTTGCGCACCAGGGCCGCGATGGAGGAGTTTTTCTGCCCCACGGCGACATAAATACACTTAACGCCAGTATTTTTCTGGTTGATGATGGCGTCGACGGCGACTGCGGTCTTGCCGGTCTGGCGGTCACCGATGATCAGCTCGCGCTGACCGCGGCCCACCGGAACCATGGCGTCGATCGCCTTGATCCCCGTCTGCACGGGTTGATCGACCGACTGACGGGCAATGACGCCTGGCGCGACCTTTTCGATCGGCGAGGTTCCAGAGGCATTGATCGGTCCCTTGCCATCGATGGGGGCGCCGAGCGAGTCCACGACGCGACCGAGCAGCCCTTCGCCAACCGGTACTTCCAGGACACGACCGGTACAACGAACCCAGTCACCTTCGGAGAGGTGGGTGTAGTCACCGAGAATGACCGCGCCGACCGAGTCGCGCTCCAGATTCAGCGCCAGACCACTGGCACCACCCGGAAACTCCAGCATTTCGTAGTACTTGGCGTCCGACAGGCCGTGAATACGAACGATACCGTCGGTCAGGCTGACAATGGTACCTTCGGTCCGGGCCTCGGTCTGAAGGTCGAGTTTCTCGATCTTCTGCTTGATGAGATCGCTGATCTCGGATGGATTCAATTGCATGGCGGTGTCCAGTTCAGAATTGCAAAGCGTGGGCCAGTTGCTTGATCTTTCCGCGAACCGAGTCGTCGATGACGAGGTCCCCGGCGCGAATCTCGATCCCACCGATCAGCGCGCTGTCAGTCTCGACCGTCAGGTCGACCTGACCGCCGAAGCGCTTGGTAAGCGCCGCGGAGAGTGACTCCAGCTCATCGTCGCCGAGATCGAAGGCACTGCGGATCAGCACATGACTCACACCCTGATCGGCGGTGCGGCTGACCTCGAAGAGGCGTGCAATCTCGGGCATTGCGGTCAGACGCGCATTGCGCGACAGCAGGCGCAGGAAATTCGCGGCCTCCGCATGAAGACCCTCTCCGCAGACCTCAAGGATGATTTCGAGCACGCGCTCCCGAGGGATGTTCGGGTTGCCGATCTGGGCGGCCAGATTGGCATCCGCGGTCACCGCCGCCAGCAGTTCCAGCGCCTGCGACCAGGCATCGATCTGTCCGGTCTCCTTGGCGCGCTCGAACACCGCTTCGGCATAGGGACGTGCGATGGTGGTTATGTCTCCGGCCATGGGTGATCCCTAGAGCTGCTTGGCGAACGAGTCGACGAGCGAACGGTGCGCCGCGACATCGATCTCTTTTTGGAGGATCTTTTCCGCCGCCGCAACGGCAAGCGACGCGACCCGCTCACGCAGTTCCTCGCGGGCGCGATTGGTCTCGCGATCGATTTCCGCCTGCGCGGAGGCCACCAGACGACCGCCTTCGGCGCGCGCGTCGCCCTTGGCTTCCTCGACGATCTCGGTGGCCCGTTTCTGGGCCTGACCGACGATCTCAGCCGCCGCGGCCTTGGCGTCCTTCATCAGTTCCAGCGCGCGCTGTTCGCCCAACGCCTTTGACTGATGGCCACGCTCGGCAGCGGCAAGGCCCTCGGCGATCTTGGTCTTGCGCTCCGCCAATGCATTGACGATGGGCGGCCAGACATACTTCATACAGAACCCGACGAACACCGCGAAGGCGATCATCTGGGCAAACAGAGTCAGATTGATATTCATAGCGTTGCCTCGTGCCTATGCCTCGTGCCGAATCAGGGTGACCGGCGGATACGCCGCGACCCTGGCGGGAGCGGGACGTCGATTAGGCAGCGAACATCAGATACAGACCCATGGCGATCGCGATGACGGGCAGCGCGTCGACCAGACCCATGACGATGAAGAACTGGGTGCGCAGCATCGGGATGAGTTCCGGCTGACGCGCGGCGCCTTCCAGGAAGCGGCCACCCAGGACGCCGATACCCACGCCAGCGCCAACCGCGCCCAGACCGAGCATGAGACCAGCGCCGATGTATTTGATGGCCATTGCGAATGCTTGTGCGACTTCGAGTTCCATGAGTTCCCCCAGGTTTAAGTGTTGCGACGAATCGCCCGTTGCGAAACGATCGCCGAGTGTGAAAAAGTCATCGGTTGAAAAACATCGGTCGAGCCGAATCCTTGATCGGCGATGCATCGATCAAGCACGCCGTTGATCAGTGGTGCTCCTGATGCGCCATGTCGAGATACACAATGGTCAGCACCATGAAGATAAATGCCTGGAGCGTGATGATCAGAATATGGAAGACGGCCCAGACGAACTGCAGCAGGCCGCCGGTCAGATTGAGCACGACACCGCCGCCATAGAGCAGCGCGATCAGAATGAAGATCATCTCGCCGGCATACATGTTTCCGAAAAGACGCAGCGCCAGCGAGAGCGGTTTGGAGAGCAGGCTGATGCCTTCGAGCAGCAGATTGGCGGGCATGCCCCACTTGCCGAACGGTTGCAGGGTCAATTCGCCCAGGAAGCCGCCAACCCCCTTAATTTTGACGCTGTAATAGAGCACCAGAAAAAAGACCATCAGCGCCATGCCGAAGGTTGCGTTCGGGTCGGTGGTCGGGACGACTCTGAGGAAAACGTGATGCGGATCGGCGCCAAAGACCGCCAGGAACTGCCCGAAGAGATACGGGAGCAGATCGACCGGCAGCAGATCCATCAGATTCATCATGAAGACCCAGGCGAAGATGGTCAGCGCCAGCGGCGCGACCATGGGGTTCCGGGCACTGAATGAACCACGCACGTTTTCTTCCACGAAATCGACGATCCATTCGACAAAATTCTGTGCCGTGCCTGGCACGCCAGCCGTGATGCGTTCGGCGACGCCCCGGAAAAACCAGATAAACAGGCCACCCAGCAGGATCGAGAAGAACATCGTATCGACATTGATGGCCCAGAACCCCATGTCAGCGGCTTCGGCGCTCGAATGCGCGAAGCCGAACCCATGCTCCGGATGGACACCGAGAGTCAGGTTCGTGAGATGGTGCTGGATATATCCCTGGGAGGTGAGCGCTTCGGAAGAGGACATCAATCATCTCTCACGTCATGTTTCGACTGCCGAATTGGGCGGCGATCAGGGTTGGTATGACTTGGACGGCAACATAGGCCCCAAGCATGACCGGAAGATTAAGGTTATCGATCACCGCGAAAGCGGTGGCAAACAAGCCGAGAATCAATGCGATCTTAGCGGCTTCGCCGCGATAAAAGCGCATGGCCAGGCGCGCGGTCTCGGCTGCCCGATATTCGCGAAAGACCCAGACCGCAAGCAAACTATTTGCAAGCAGACAGGTTCCCGACCCGACCAGAACGGAAATGGCAACCGAATTGCCGAACGGCAGGGCGAGAATCGTCATCGCCAATCCAAACGCAAACTGGATTTTCAGAATCCTTTTGGCCTGGAAAGCCCCCGGCTGTTGCATGAGATCGTCTTCAGTGGGGTGAGCACGCCGTTCACCGAGCGCGCAGTATAAGGGGTTGCCGATAGAGGGTCAACGCAACCCATGCGTTTTAAACAGCGCCGATCGCCGGATTCGGGATCCTGTGCAACGACGCCCCGCGTGACGCGGGCGGTTTCGCCGCACTCATTGGATATGCGCGAGGATGCCGTCGAGCTCGTCCAGACTGTGATAGGCAATCACCAGCTTTCCCGCCCCCCGGCTGCCATGGCGAATCTGGACCTGGGCGCCGAGCCGGTCGGTCAGATCGGTCTGCAGACGATGAATGTTCGGGTCGGTATCCGACGGCCGCGCGACGGGTTCGCTGGAGTCATCGCTCTGCTGCAGGCGACGCACGAGCCGCTCGGTTTCGCGCACCGACAGACCGGCGGCGACCGCCTGCTCGGCGGCCTTGCTCTGCGCGGCGCCCTTCAGACCAAGCAGCGCGCGGGCGTGCCCCATCTCCAGGTGCGACTGCTCCACATGGGTCTTGACATCGGCATTGAGGTCCAGTAGCCGCAGCAGATTAGTGACCGTCGTGCGGGATTTACCCACCGCCTCGGCGACCCGCTGATGGGTCAGGCCGAACTCGGTGATGAGCCGATCCAGCGCAGCAGCCTCTTCGAGCGGATTGAGGTCGGCACGCTGAATATTCTCGATCAGTCCGATCACGAGCGCCGTCGGCTCGTCCACCTCGCGGACCACCGCCGGAATGACGGCGAGACCCGCGATCTGGCAGGCGCGCCAGCGACGTTCGCCGGCAACGATTTCATAGCGTTGCTCGCCCGCCGACGCCCCGGCCAGGGGACGGACCACGATCGGCTGAATCACGCCCTGGGCGACGATGGAATCGGCCAGTTCACGCAGCGCCTCCTGATCGAAGTCCCGACGCGGTTGATAGCGTCCCCGCTGGATCCGCTCCAGTGGCAAATGCGTGAGGCGCTCGCTGTTCGGGAGATGCGGACGCGCGTCAGACGCAGGGTCTTCGACGAGCGTCCCCGCGGACGACGCGATCGGCACCTCGGGCGCGCGCGCGGCGCCCAGCAGCGCATCCAGCCCTCGGCCCAGTCCCCTTTTTTTCATCGGTTGCTTGTGATCGATATCCATGGTGCGTGTCTGGTCAGGCGGCATGCAGGCGTTTATCCAGGCGCCGCAGGACTTCGCTGGCGAGCGCCAAGTAGGAAATGGACCCCTTGGACAACGGATCGTAGAGTAGCACCGACTGACCGTGGCTCGGCGCCTCGGCCAGACGCACATTGCGCGGGATCACGGTACGGTAGACCTGGTCCTTGAAATGGGTGATGAGCTGCGTCGAGACCTGATTGGCCAGATTGTTGCGCGGATCGTGCATGGTACGCAGGATGCCTTCGATCCGCAGTTCCGGATTGCGGCTCACGCGGATCTGCTCGATGGTGTCGATCAGGGAAGACAGCCCCTCCAGCGCATAGTATTCGCACTGAAGCGGGATCAGCACCCCCTGGGCCGCGACCAGCGCGTTGACCGTGAGCATGTTCAGGGACGGCGGACAGTCGATGATGACCAGCTCGTAGGCGCCCGCCACGCTGGCCAGCACCTTGAGCAGACGCCGCTCGCGGTCGGGCGAATCGAGCAGGCCGATCTCGGCGGCGGTCAGGTCGGCATTCGAGGGCAGCAGATCGAACCCTGGCGACGGCTCGTCAATACGCTTCAGACAGTCGGCGGGAGAGATGTCGCTCAACAGCAGATCGCAGACCGTGGAGTCGAGCGCGTGCTTGTCGATCCCGCAGCCCATGGTGGCATTGCCCTGGGGATCCAGATCCACGAGCAGCACGCGATGCTTCATGGACGCCAGCGAGGCGGCCAGATTGACCGCCGTCGTGGTCTTGCCGACACCGCCTTTCTGATTGGCGATCGCGATGATGTTGACCATGGTCGGCTCAGTCACTCCGGAGTTCGATCAAATGACGGGGTACGTCGAGGAAAGGAATATTCAGACGGTGGACAGTCAGTGCTGTAGACGGCCATCCCCGATTCACTGGCGATGCGTCCGGATGGCGCCCCTTCATCAAGAGCAGCCGGCCAGGACACGCGAGCAGATCGGCCTTCAGGACACAGAGAAGATCGGCTTCCGCGACCGCGCGGCTGACGATGGTACTAAATTTTCGATCCGGTCGGTACGTCTCGATGCGCGCCTGGACGGGCGCGACGTTGTCGAGCCCGAGTTCCATCGCCGCCTGGCGCACGAAACGGATCTTTTTCCCGTTGCCGTCCAGCAGCGCGAAGCGGCGAGCCGGCTCCAGAATCGCCAGCGGCAACCCCGGCAGACCGGCGCCGGTCCCGATGTCGAGCACGCTGTCGCCGAACAGGAAGGGCTGGATCGCGAGACTGTCGAGCAGATGTTTCGCGACCATCTCAAGAGGATCGCGAACCGCAGTCAGATTGTAGACCTGATTCCAGCGCGCCAGGAGGGCCAGAAACTGGAGCAGCCGCGATTGCTGGTCCGGCGTCAGCGTCAGTCCCAACCGCGCGGCCCCCAGGACCAGCCGCTCCTCGATCGCCGACGGTTCGGCCGCGCCCGCTCCCATCAGGCGGACTGACGCTTGAGGTGGATCAGGAGCAGCGAGACCGCCGCCGGGGTCACGCCGGGGATGCGCGCGGCCTGCCCCACGGTGACGGGCCGGACCCGCTTGAATTTCTCGCACACCTCCTTCGAGAGACCGCGCACCCGATCGAAATCGAACCCCTCGGGCAGCACCTTGCTTTCCTGCTCGCGCTGACGGTCGATCTCGGCGCGCTGGCGCGTGATGTACCCGTCATAGCGGGACTGAATCTCCAGTTGCTCGCTCACCGCCGCCGCGACCGGCTCCGGCGGCTCGCCAATCAACCGGCGGATACCCTGGTAGCCCACATTGGGACGGGCCAGGAGTTCCAGCGCCCGCGCCTCGCGGCGCAGGGGCTCGCCGAGCACCTCGGCCGCGAGGGTCTGATCGATGGTGTCGGGCCGGATCCAGGTCTCGCGCAACCGCTGACGCTCGCGCTCGATCGCCTCGCGCTTGGACGCGAAGTGCCGCCACTGCGCCTCGCCCACCAGACCGAGCCGGCGGCCGGTCTCGGTCAGACGCAGATCGGCATTATCCTCGCGCAACGTGAGCCGATACTCGGCGCGGCTGGTGAACATCCGGTAGGGTTCGCTGGTTCCGCGGGTGACGAGATCGTCGACCATCACCCCCAGATAGGACTCGTCGCGGCGCGGCAGCCAGGGTTCGCGCTCCTGGACCCGCAGGGCCGCGTTCGCGCCGGCCAGCAGACCCTGGGCGCCGGCCTCTTCGTAGCCGGTGGTGCCGTTGATCTGCCCGGCGAAAAAGAGCCCCCGCAGATGATGCGTTTCCAGCGTCGGCGACAGATCGCGCGGATCGAAAAAGTCATATTCGATGGCATAACCGGGGCGCGTCAGATGCGCCCGCTCGAACCCCGGGATGGAACGTACCAGCGACTCCTGAATATCATAGGGCAGGCTGGTGGAAATGCCGTTCGGATAGACTTCATGGGTCTCAAGCCCTTCCGGCTCCACGAACACCTGATGCGAGGTCTTGTCGGCGAAACGCACGATCTTGTCTTCGATCGATGGACAATAACGCGGGCCGACACCTTCGATCAGCCCCGTAAACAGCGGCGAGCGGGAGAGACCGGAGCGGATGATGTCGTGTGTGCGCTCATTGGTGGACGTGAGATGACAACTGATCTGGCGCGGATGATCGCTGGCGCTCCCCAGGTAGGAAAAGACCGGCACCGGCTCGTCGCCGGGCTGCGCGACGAGCCGGCTGTAATCGATGGTGCGCCCGTCGATGCGCGGCGGCGTCCCGGTCTTGAGCCGTTCGACCCGAAAGGGCCGCTCGCGCAGACGCCGCGCCAGGGCATTGGCGGGTGGATCGCCGGCCCGCCCGCCCTCATCGTTGGAGAGCCCCACATGAATGCGCCCGCCGAGAAAGGTGCCGACCGTGAGGATGACCGCGCGGGCCATGAAACGCAGGCCCATCCGGGTCTGGACGCCGATCACGCGATCCTGCTCGACGAGGAGGTCATCGACCGTCTGCTGAAACAGCGACAGACCGGGCTGATTCTCGACCGCGACCCGCACGGCGGCCTTGTACAACGCGCGATCCGCCTGGGCGCGGGTGGCGCGCACCGCCGGCCCCTTGCTGGCGTTGAGGATGCGGAACTGGATGCCTCCGCGATCGGCGGCACGGGCCATGAGACCGCCGAGTGCATCGATCTCCTTGACCAGGTGCCCCTTGCCGATGCCTCCGATCGCCGGGTTGCAGCTCATCTGGCCGAGCGTCTCGATATTCTGGGTCAGCAGCAGGGTGCGCGCCCCGCAGCGAGCCGCCGCCAGCGCCGCCTCGGTGCCGGCGTGACCGCCCCCAACCACCACCACATCGTATTGATCGCTCGCCATCATGACAGGAAGCCTGAGCCAATGAAGCCTGCTAGTGTAACCCAAATCGGGACGACTGAGCCGATTGAAAAGAGAGACTTTTTCGCCTCCGGGCGCCAACGCGTCCGCACCGGAGCGAGCGACCGATGAGCCTGTCGCACCGCCAGCCGCAGCGGCAACCGCAACGCGACGTCAGTCTCCCGGACGCGATCCTGGACAGCGCCAGCGCCGTGATCCTCGGCAAGGATCGCGAACTGCGACTCGCGCTCGCCTGCCTGCTGGCGCGCGGCCACCTGCTGATCGAGGATCTACCGGGGGTGGGCAAAACTACCCTTGCCCACCTGCTCGCGCGCCTGCTGGGTCTGGACTATGCGCGCATCCAGTTCACCAGCGATCTGTTGCCCGCCGATGTTATCGGGGTCTCGGTCTATGACCGCGCCGCCGAGGGTTTCCGCTTCCATCCCGGCCCGATCTTCTCGCAACTGGTGCTGGCCGACGAAATCAACCGGGCCACGCCCAAGGCCCAAAGCGCGCTGCTGGAGGCGATGGAGGAACGCCAGGTGACGGTCGAGGGCGAGACCCGCCCCCTGCCGGAACCCTTCTTCGTCATCGGCACCCAGAATCCGCTCTTTCAGGTCGGCACCTTTCCGCTGCCCGAGTCCCAGTTGGACCGCTTCCTGATGCGTATCCACCTGGGCTATCCGAACGCCGAGCAGGAAAAGCGGCTGCTCGCCGGCGAGGATCGCCGCGCCATGGTCGCGCGCCAGGCGCCAGTGCTCAGCAATGTTCAACTTCTGGAGCTTCAGCAGCGGGTCGCCGACATCCATGCGGCGCGGCCCATCATCGACTACGTACACGCCATTCTCCAGTTCACCCGCGGCTCCGAGCGCTTCGCCTATGGACTTTCGCCCCGCGCGGGGCTGGGGATCCTGCGCGCGGCCAAAGCCTGGGCTCTGCTTGCGGATCGTGACTATACGATTCCAGAGGATATCCAGGCCGTGCTGTCCGCCTGCGTCACACACCGCCTGACAGGCGGTGAACCGGGGCAGCGGATTGGAGGGGATGAAGTGGCCTCCCACATCCTGAATAACGTACCCCTTTGAGATCTTGTGCAGGGACGGCACGCCGCCCCTGCGGGGGCACCGAGCCCGTGCCCGGATCAGGTCGACTTTCCACGGTCGGAAGCAGACCGGAACCAGGATCCGGCTGGCCAAGAGGAATCTCGCCGTCCATGGCCTGGAGGGCGACACCAGCGAGGCCAACACCTTTTACGACGATGTCCATCATTTCAAGAACCTTTCCGCGTTGATCCTGCTGGACGAGCTGGCCTTTTGCCTCGTCCACGCAGCCAGTCAGGGCAGCCAGGCGGACGGCATTCGCGCCGCCACCCTGGCCGGCATCGCCCCGCGTTCGTCAAGCCGTTCGTGAAATCCAACCAGAACGACGCGGTCGATGCCGAGGCGATCTGCGAGGCGCCGACCCTGATCGTCTGCGAGTCCACGCGGTTGCGCGGTTGCGCGCGGAGGACTGGGAGGAGCGCATGATCGGCCTCTCCACGGACGTCGACGGTCACTCGCTGGAACATGCGCTGTCGGCGCTGCGCGCACGCGGCCCGCATGTCCTCTTCATCGAAGGCGGCGGCGTGACCGTGTCGCGCTGGAGGATGGCGGGCAAGCTCGACCGTCTGCAGATTGCGACCGCGCCCGTGCTCATCGGGTCCGGGCGCTCTGGGATCAGTCTGCCGCCGTCGCCGACCGTGAAGACGTGTCGGCGTCCGCCTTACCGGTTGTATCGGATGGGCGAGGATCTGCCGTGGGACTTCGATCTGCGGGGCGAGCGTGGCAATCCGACGGCGGAGGACGAACCCGTGCAGGCGCCGCTGCGTTTGCTTTGACCCTGAAAAAGTTGTTGACCGGACTGACGGTCATGGTTTCTCAAGGCTGGACCGGGCCACACGAAACTCGGCGGCTTTTAAGGCTTTGCCTCTGGATGCGATTCGCTCGCTTCACAGCTCCATATTTCCGCGATATTTCTTTTCGCAGCGCAGGACGAGTTCCAGCGTGACGACGGGCGTCCCTTCCTTGACCGCCTCTTTTTCGATGATGCGTCGGATGATCGGCCGCAGGAAGGCCGGCGCCTCGTGCACCCGTTCCTGGGCGTCCGCGCGCCAGCTCACCCCGAGCTTCTTGTTGACCCAACTCCCCGGCGTGGGCAGCGGCTCGATGGCGTCGGCGATCGACAGCCCCGGATCGCCCCCGAACGCGGCCTCGGCGAACACGTCGGACATCCCCTGACCGAAGGCGCGGGTAAAGACCGGAAAGGCCGGATCGTTGCGAAAGAGTACCTTTTTCAACGCCAGCACCGCGTCGCCACGCGCCTTCATGGATGCCGCGTCCTCGTCGCGCGCGGCGGGTTCGAGATAGGCCGCGCGCCAGGTCTCGACGACGGCCGCGAAGGCCGGAAGAAAACGCTCGGGTTCCAGCGGCTTGAGTGGGCAGTACAGGAGGTGAGGCGAGGTGACCGGGCGCAACCACTCGACCTCGGCGTCGGGGAGTTCCAGCGCCGCTCGCTGCGCCCGCGCCACCGCGCCGAAAGGGGCCATGTCCAGCGACGCGGCGCAGGGCGCGAGATCCAGGATAAGCAGCGTCCGCGCCGGCGGCATGCCGCCAATGTGCAGCAGAAAGGAGGGAATCGCGTACTCCAGGCGCGGGTAGGCGAAGATCACCAGACCGCCCCGACCCGGTTTCAGGGTGTACTGATGAATCATCGCCCGATCGAGCTTCTCGCCCTGGTAGATGCGGGAACGGGCCAGGATCCGCGTCTCGGCGGCCTGACGATGGCTGCTGTATTCGGTGAAGTCGTGACGTTCCAGACAACCCTGCAAACGGTCGAGGAACAACGCCTCGAAGCGGTCCCACAGCGACGCTTCCGCGTCTGGCGTTCGATCCTCGGGCATCCCGTCTTCCATCCTCGCACTTGAATTCCAGGACTATAGCGATGCACTGGTTGCTTGGCAAAGTGGGTGCGGACGACGCAGGACAACCACGAACGGATGCAATCCGAGTCTGCGCTTTTCCACAATTCGCCTGACGCCTTAGCGTTCCACGGCGACGCCGCGCCAGAATGCCACATGATCCTTGATGTTCGAGGCCGCGGGCTTGGGGTTGGGATAGAACCAGGCCGCATCCACGTTACAATCGTTCCCCACCACGATGTGGTAATACCGCGCCTCGCCCTTCCAGGGGCACCGGGTCGTCCGCTCGCTCGGCTCCAGGAACTCGCGGCGGACCGCGTCCAGGGGAAAGTAGAGGTTGCCCTCCACTTCCACGACCGTGTCGCTTTCGGCGATCGTCTGATTCTTCCAAACCGCTTTGGCCATGGCGCAAACCCTCATTGGCGATACCGTGTCGATGCTGTCAATATAACGCACATTGTGTCAGCAACCTTCCGTTTCCAGCCTGCGACGCCTCGTTTGACCGCGCCTTCCGGGATGCCGGTCTGGCGAAGGTCGGACCCACGGACGCGGATCGGACGAGTCGGTTCCGTGCGTTTTACCAGCAACGATCATTCGCGATGCCAATCCGCCCCAGC
The DNA here is from genome assembly GCF_903866365.1 of uncultured Thiocystis sp. Lineage (GTDB taxonomy): Bacteria > Pseudomonadota > Gammaproteobacteria > Chromatiales > Chromatiaceae > Chromatium. The sequence continues at coordinate 5,214 of NZ_CAIPNF010000174.1, read as the reverse complement.
CCGATCCGGGAGCGCCAAGCGTGCATCGCTCACAAGGGCGACGATGAAAGTTCCAAAAAGTCTTGAACCGCTATTGCAGGACGGTCTGATCGATGAAGTCATTCGGCCGCTCAAAAGTGGCAAGGAGGCCGCGGTCTACGTGGTGCTCTCCGAGGGTGTGGTGCGCTGCGCCAAAGTCTATAAAGAGGCCAATAAACGTGGCTTTCATAAGCAGTCGCTGTATCGCGAAGGCCGCAAAGTGCGCAATAGCCGGCAGGCCCGCGCGATGGAAAAAGGCACCCGCTATGGGCGCCGGGAACAGGAAGACGTCTGGCAAAATACCGAGGTCGATGCCCTGTATCGACTGGCCGCCGCGGGCGTGCGGGTACCGCAACCCTATCACTTTCTCGAAGGCGTCTTGATCATGGAGTTGATCATGGATGAACAGGGTGTCGCGGCACCCCGCCTGAATGACCTTGAATTGAACGGGGAACAGGCCCTGGAGTACCATCGCTTACTGATTGGGGAGGTCGTGAAAATGCTCTGCGGAGGATTAGTGCATGGCGATCTCTCCGAATTCAATGTGCTCATTGACGCGCAAGGTCCGGTGATTATCGATCTGCCCCAGGCGATTGACGCGGCGGCAAACAATCACGCCGCCCGGATGCTGGAGCGGGATGTCGACAATCTGGCTGCCTACTTCGGTCAGTTCGCGCCCGAACTGCTGACCACCAGTTACGGCAAGGAGATCTGGCACCTGTACGAGAGCGGCAATCTGTCGCCTGACATGAAACTCACCGGTCACTTCAAAGGTCAGCATAAAAAGGTCGATCTCGACAGCATCCTGAGAGAAATCAATGATGCGCGGGAGGATGAAATGAGACGTCATGCCCGAGACACCACTCTGATCGTCAAGGATTAATCCGATGATCCTCCCAAAATTACGCATTCTTCTCGTAACCTGTTTTTGCCTTCCAGGCATTGCGGCCGCTTCCGCCGATCCTGTCCTGGAGTTATCGGTCAAGGATCGCTTGGTCACGGGCCGCGTGGATGGCGCCTCGCTGGCGGCCACACTGGAACGGCTCGGCAGTCAGACCGGCATCGACTTCACGATCGAAAGCGCGAGTTTGGCAAACTCTCCGATCATCCGGATTTTTAACGAGGTTTCTCTGGATGAGGCGATCCAGGCGCTCGCCGGTTCCAGCAATGTGCTCGTCTACCGGCAGACCGAGGAAGGTCGGAAATTGGAGAAGGTGATCGTACTCGGGCGTGGAGTCGAGCGGACGACGAGTCAAGAACGCGGTTTTTCAGTTGCCTACGGGCCGGGCGACGATCAACTTGGCGCGGTCGATGGCGTTGAAGGCGCGAGCGAGGGACCGGCTTCTTTTGCGGTGGACCAGCATGGCAACCTTTTCGTTTGCGATACGGTCAATCATCGGTTGCAGGTTTACGATCCGGACGGTCGACATTTGCGAAGCATTGCTCTCGGAGAGATCGTTCCCGAGGATGTGGTGTTTGACAAAGACGGGTTGATTTACGTCTACGGGACGGATGACACCCTGAGCCAACTGGATGCAAACGGCAATGTGCTGACAACCATCAAAGTCGATTCATCTCGATGGAAGAGTCGGGGACCGATGCGGGTGGTCGACGGTAACATCTACATACGCGGAAATGGGGCAGGCGATACAGCAATCGCCACAATCGCCTCCGGGGCATTGGCCCAGCCGACCGAGGCCCAACTCGGAGAGGGCGTGGCGAAGGGTTTCCTTGGTGCTGACGGACAGCGATTCGTTCCCGCGGTCGATTGGCGGAACAAGGTCGGTAACGTTCGGATCGATTACCCGGACGGCCGCTCTGTTACGGTGTCTCTTCCAAAGAGCGGTGTCATTGGGGCGGAGTTTCTCGGAGAAGATCAGGGCGGGAGCTTCTACGTGAAGACGGAAGCCGACCAGGACGACTCTATTGCCATTGACGTTTTCGTGTTCGACGCTACTGGGCGTCATCAAAAAACGATCGCGATTCCAAGCGAGGAATACAATTATTGGTCCATACGAAGCGCCGTGGCGACAGGGAGTGGCGAGGTGTTCAACATGGCCCCTGGATCCGATCATGTCAGTTTTCATTCGATCAAACCATAACCTCTGAACCGGGTTGTCACTTTTACGCATCGTCGACTCAGCGTCTGGGAATCGACCGCCGGTTTCTCCAGATCTAATCGGCGCGCAACCCTTCAAACTCGGCAATAAAGGCAGCGAGCCGGCCGGCGGCGATCGCCTCCCGCAGTCCGCGCATCAAGGTCTGGTAATAGCGCAGGTTGTGGATGGTGGCCAGTCGCGCGCCCAGGATCTCCTTGCATTTGTCGAGATGATGGAGATAGGCGCGGCTGTAATGACGACAAGTGTAACAGTCGCACAACGGATCCAGCGGCCCCTCGTCGGTGCGATTGACGGCGTTGCGGATCTTGACCGTCCCCTGGTGGGTGAAGAGATAGCCGTTGCGGGCATGAGGGGTCGGCATGACGCAATCGACCATGTCGATGCCGCGCCGCACGGCGGCGACGATGTCCTCCGGGGTGCCGACGCCCATCAGATAGCGCGGACGATCAGCCGGGAGCTTGTCGGCGAGAAAGTCCAGCACCCGCAGCCGATCCGCTTCCGGCTCGCCCACCGAGAGACCGCCGATCGCATAGCCGTCGAAGCCGATCGCTTGCAGCCCGTCCAGCGACTCGGCGCGCGGGCGCTCGTGCATCCCGCCCTGGACGATCCCGAACAGTGCTGCCTGATTGTCGCCATGGGCCGCGCGCGAGCGTGCCGCCCAGCGCAGCGAAAGTTCCATCGAGGCGCGCGCCTGGTCCTCGTCGGCGGGATAGGGGGTGCATTCGTCGAAGATCATGACGATGTCGGATCCCAGCTCGCGCTGGACCCGCATCGAGACCTCGGGGCTTAAGAAGACCGGGCTGCCGTCGACCGGCGATTGGAAGTACACGCCCTCCTCCGTGATCTTGCGCAGCTCGCCCAGGCTGAAGACCTGGAAACCGCCGGAGTCGGTGAGGATGGGGCGCTCCCAGTGCATGAAGCGATGCAGATCGCCGCAGCGGCGGACGATCTCGGTGCCGGGACGCAGCATCAGATGGAAGGTGTTGCCCAGGACGATCTCGGCGCCGACTTCCAGCAGTTCTTCCGGGGTCATCGCCTTGACCGTGCCGTAGGTGCCCACGGGCATGAAGGTCGGGGTCTCGACCGTGCCGCGCGCGAAGGTCAGACGGCCGCGGCGTGCGCGACTGTCTCGGCCAAGCAATTCAAATTCCATCATCCGTCTCCGTCAAGTTGCTCATCCAGCCAGATACTCAATTGATGCAGGTTCGTCACCGTCAGGAGCGGCGGCGCCAGTTCGTGCGGCCAGGCGCGAGCGGTGCGGTTGATCCAAACCGCCGTCAAACCGAAGGCGCGCGCGGCCTCGACATCCAGCCAGGGATCGTCGCCCAGGTGCAGACACTCGGACGACGTGCAGTCGGCAAGTTCCAGCGCGCGGCGGAACAGCGCCGGATCCGGTCGGGCCGCGCCGGCCTCGGCGGCGGTAATGCTGTGCTTGAAGAGTCCCCGTAGCGGGGTGGACGCAATCTGGGAGTTGCCGTTGGTGATCGACACCAGGCAATAGCGCCGGGCGAGTGCCCGCAGTGCGGGGATGACATCCGCGTAGGGTTCGACCCGGTTGCGATGCGCCAAAAAGAGGTTCATGGCTGCGTCCGCGAGTTGGGGCGGGTAGCCGAAGTCGTTCAGCAGCGCACTCAGCGAGCGGTGCCGGACCTGTCCCAGGTCGTGCGCGATCTCGGGCGTCGCTTCCATGATCCGGCGGCGGTGCTGGCGCAGGCTTGCGATGTCATGGGCTTCCGCGAGCGACGGCGCATGGCTGAAAAGCCAGGCGTGAAGCGCCTCCTCCGCCGCCTGAATGACCGGCAGGCAGGGCCAGAGCGTATCGTCCAGGTCGAATGTCACGAGACGAATTGGCGGAGCGGGCATGGCATCGGTCGCGGTCGCAAAGGGCTGCATTGTGCCTGGAACCGGGGTCGAGGGCCAAATGCAGTCTGGGACGGTGCGGGGACTATAATGATTCCCCATGGAGAATCTATCCAGCGCGGGCCCGTGTGGCCGGGAGTGACGATGACTGCCGACTTATCCCATGGCGCTCTTGCTGGCGGTCAAGGAAACCGACCTCGACGAGGCGACATTTCCGACCGATTGCCCGCACTCACTGGAGCAGTTGCTCCAACTGGAGGATTACCCCGCAGCGCAGAACGCGAGCGAGTAAACGGCTTCAAGAGAGATCCGAGATGACAACGAAGACAGGTTCGATCCCGCATGGCCCCTTTCGCGTCGATCAGTTGCGCGAGGGTGATCGTTATGAACTGAGCAATGGCCACCCGATTTATTGCGCCCCGTCCGGGCGCGACCATTCGGGGCGCAATCTGTCCGGCGGCGGGGCGCTGGAAACCGACCCGGACGTGGAGTGGGCGGGCGTCGATGCCGGTTTCACGCCGACGACCGGCACCCTGCGCGCGCCGGATATCGCCGTGGCTGCCGCAGGCGACGAACGGGGCTGGATCCCCGGCGTGCCGCCGCTCGCCGTCGAATATTGCGGGCCGGGGCAAGACGAACAGGAACTGGAAAACAAGATCGCCGAGTTGCTCGATCACGGCACCCAACAGGTGTGGGTGGTGCGTCTGGTGGGGCCGCGGCGTGTCGAGGTACGTTGCCCCAAACAGCCGGTGCGGGTGCTCGGACCCGGCGAGATCCTCACCGCCCCCGGCATCCTGCGCAATCCAGTGCCCGTCGAGGCGCTCTATGATCGCGATGCCAGCCATCGCGCGATGCTGCGCAATCTGCTGCAACGCGCGGGCTACGAGAGTATCGACGCCATTCGCGAAAGTGGCATGACCGAAGGGATCGATCGAGGCGTCTCCGAGTCGATCCTCGACTTGCTCGCCGACCGTGGGCTCTGCATCGACGCCGCCAGTCGGGAGCGCATTCTCGGGTGTCGGGACCGGACACAACTGAAACGTTGGCTACTGGCCGCCGCACGGGTGGATGATCCAGCGCGACTCTTCGACTAAACCGCGTCCTGCGCGATCCGCGCGGTTTGGCTTCGATCATCGCCCGGACACCGTTGTTCGGTCCGCGCAGCGGCCCCTACGAAGGGTCCGCTGCGCGGACCACCGGCCGATCCGTGCTGGCT
>NZ_CAIPNF010000173.1 GCF_903866365.1 uncultured Thiocystis sp. | reverse complement strand
CGGGTGGCAATTCCTTCAGAAACGCTTCAAACGCAAGATCGACGGGCTGAGGGGCGTGGAGCATGGCAGCAAAAAGCTAACACATCGCACCTCTCCACTGATTTTCAAGGGCTTGTCGGCTATGTTGGCGCTTATGGGTTTCGCCCCCCAAGGCCGCGAGAAACCGCACGGGCGAGAAGCCGCTCAGACGTAAGGCACCCGCCGGACAGGCGGGGACACAGCCGCCGCAGCCGGTGCAGCGTTCCCGGTCGACGTCCAGGGCATCGGGGGACAAGGCGAGGGCGTCGGCATGGCAGGCGTTGGCGCAGCGGCGACAGTGTTCGGCCCGTCCGCGCACATTGAGACACAGCGCCTCCTCCTCCAGCAGCGCACGCTTGTCCAGCAACCCAACCGCCGCCGCGAGACTCTCTTGATGGTGCACACCCCCGCTCATTCGGCCTCCGCCAGATCCAAACCGGGCGCCGCGCCGACCCGTTCGAGATGACGCCCCAACCAATGGGTCAGGGCGACCGCGCCGACCAGGTTGGTCGCGAGCGGGACGTTGTTGAGATCGCAGGCACGATAGAAGGGCGTGATGTCGGGCTCGTCCAGCCGGACGTTCTCCAGGTCGCGGATGAAATAGACGGCGCGGATGCTGTTGGTGCAGATCAGTCCGCAGAGCTGGATCTCGCCGCCCGTGCGCCCGGAGAACAGGGAGGTGACCTCCAGCCCGGTCTCGGCCTCGATGGCCGCGCCGGTCTCCAGGGTCGCCAGCAGCCGATAGTCCGCGAACACGACCTGGCGTTTACGGATCAGCTTCACCAGCTCCGGCAGGCGTTGGCTGTGGGCGATCAGGATCAGGGTCTTGCCGGCACCGGACATCAGAGACCTCCGGCGAGCGGGTTGCGCGCCGCCGTGATCGGGATTGATCCAGCCTCGGCGTGCACCTCGCGATACAGCAGCCGGTGCCCCTCGGCCAACCGCGCCATCGCGACCTGCACCGGCTCGCAGAGTCCACGCAAGGCGGTCAGCGCCGCCGGGTCGTGGATCAGATCCATCAGAATCTCGGCGAGCCGCTCGGGGCAATCATGGGGATAGGTCAGGCCCTGCCAGCCCTCGCGAAACCCGGTTCCCTGCACCCGGTCGGAGCGCAGCACCGGGACGCCAAAGGCCGCCGCCAGGTCGGTCAGCGGGCTCTTGCAGCGTTTGCGGTAGGGCATGACCAGGAGATCGCCAGTGGAAAAAAGCTGCTTGACCTCCGGTGGACGCAGGTAGCGGTCGATCACCGTGATCCGCAGCCGGGCGCGGGCGGCGGCGAGCAGGCGATCCTCGATCCCCGTCAACACGCCCTCTCCCGCCACCACCAGCTGCAAGTAATCCGGCCAGTCGCGGGCGGCGATAACTTGGAGAAAGCCATCCAATCCCTTGCGGGCCGAGCCATGCCCGAAAAAAAGGATCCGGAGCTGGCCGGACGCGCGCGCGCTCAGTTCCGGACAAACCGCAGGAGGAAAGACATCGAGCGCCAGTGGATTGGGGCTGCCGGGCAGATAGGCAAGGCGCTCCTGGGGGGTGTCGAGCAGTTCCTCCAGCGCCCAGCCCAGATGCTGATCGCGCGCCACCACCCGATCGACCCGTCGGTAAAGCGCGCGAAACAGCGGCAGACTCAACCAGCGGCGCTCATGGGGCAAGATGTTGTGGGGCGTATAGACCACCGCGATCCCGCGGGATCTGGCCCAGTGAATGAACAACAGGGCCGCCAACGGGCGATTGATCCACTGGAGATGCACCACGGCGGGCGCATACTCCCGTACCTGCCGACGCAGACAGGACCAGCCGGCCAGCCCGTCGGCGAGACAGGATCGCTTGTCGAACGGCACCGTCCAGTCGGCCAATTCATCGCGGGCGCCGGTCAAGAGCCTGACCTCTTCCCCGGCCTGGTGCAGACCCATGGCCAGGGCGTGACTGTACTGGCACAGGAAGCCGCGACCCGAGCCCTCGACGATCAGGAGACGCATGCCGTTGTCCTCTCAGAGTCCCGATGCCTTGCGGAAGTCCGCGTTGTAGTCGAGCTTTTTCGGCTCGCGCTGGTTCTGGGCCATGAGTTCCTTGAGCCCGCGCCGGTCGGTGACCTCGCCCAGGGTCTGCCACAGAAGCTGTTCGGTGAACTGGAGAACCTGCCGGTAGAAGGGTTGCAGCGCGGCCCGAGCCGCGCGCTGGCACCAGCCGGGCGCCCAGGGACCGAGCTGTTCCCGGAGAAAGCGGTCGTGGCGCTGCCTTGCCTGATCGGCCGCCACCGTATCATCCGCTTGCCACGCGCGCGCCTCGGCCTCGGACAGGTGTCCGAGAAAGCCCAGCATGGTTCCGACATGATCGGGAAACTCCCCGCTTAGCCGCCGTTGATAGTCGAAGCCAGCCTCGCGGTAGGCCGTCATGACGCGGTCGCAGGGTGCCCGGAACAGGGCGCCGGTCTCGAACACCGAGGCGTAGGGACTGACGCCGCCGGGGGCGACGAAGAGGCCGGTGTATTCCACGGCCAATGCCTCCAATAGCACGTCCTCGGGATCCTCCAGAAATTCAGCGCTCAATGGCCAGCCTGCGGCGGCGAGGGGTTCGCGCAGTTCCCCGCGCAGCAGGCGCAGCAGTTCCCGATCCGGCTCTTCCTCAAGACAGCGTGCGACCAGGCGGTAGAGCCCCGCCAGCGCCGCGCGCTCGGCGATCAATTCATCGGAGACGACCGGCACGGATTCCCGGAGCGCGGCCTGTTGGCTGGTCTGCATTCGTTCAACTCCTCGGTTGGGTAGGACGGGCAGGATGCCGCCTGCCCATCCTGATCTCTATGCGCCTCGCAGCTCGGATAACGAGCTGCTCACTGACAACTGACAACTGACAACTGTCCACTTCCCCCTCAATGCCCACCTCCATGCTCGCCCGGCTCGGGCAGGTGATCCCAATCGATGTCCACTTCCCTGTGATTGGCCCGGTGCAAGTCCCCGTTGTAGGCTCTGCTCGTAGTCCTTGACCGAGGCGTCCACGCTGGCCTCCACGTCACCATAGGTGTCGCCAGGCTCGGCCTTGCTGACCGTTACCAAGGTGTCGAACCATCCTTGCGAACCGCCGATGGGGTCCACCGAGAGTCGGATGATAGGATTGGGATGCACACCCTTGTCGTTCCACCAGACGTTGTGGGTGATGTCGGGATCGCCGCCCTGCGCCCATTCGGCCGCCGCCTCCTGTTGCTTGAGCTGGGCCAGACGCCCGTAAGCCGAGTGGCCGCAGGCGGTGGAGATGGCGACCACTTCCGGGTGGATGCCCTCGGTGACATGGGCACGGGTGACGATATGGCCCACCCCGGACGTCACCCGGATCAGGTCGCCATCGGCGATACCGCGCGCCACGGCGGTCTTGGGGTTTATCCAGGCGGGGTTCTTGTGATAGAGCTCGGCTAGGTATTTGAGCGAGGCGGTTCGGCTCTGGGTATGCACATTCACCTTGAAGGTCGTGAGTACCAGCTCATCGGAACGCTTCTCGCGGGACGGTAAACGTTTGTAGACCGGCAAGGGATTGAAGCCGTAGTCCTTGTAGCTCTGCTTGAACAGCTCGATGCGGCGCGATGGGGTGCCGAAGCCTACGGCACTTTGTTCGCCTTGCATGACCCCGATCGCCTTGCCGTCCTTACTGATGGTGCCATCCGCGGCGATCGTCGCGCCCTCCATGTCGGCGGCGGACACTGGCTTCTTATGCAGGCCGTATTCTGGCTCGACCTCATTGCCATTTTTGTCGACGATCTTGGCGGTCTCCTTGTCCACCTTGCCGTAGATGGGCCACACGCCCTTGCGCTTCATGAGATCCCAACCGCCCTCATCCTTCAGTCCGGGGATGGCGTCGAAGTGGGCGCGCATCCAGTCCTCGACCGTGTTGAAGGCGAAGTATTGCTTGATGCCGAGCGAGCCATCCGGATCCACTTTTTGGATGACGTCGATCAGGGTCTGACGGAATTCTTGGGTGCCGCCCAGGGGCTTGATGACCGGCTGACGAATGGACAGACAGGGATAGAGTCCACTGGGCATCGACTCGGGATCGTGACGTTCCAGGTAGGTGACGTCGGGGATGATGAGGTCGGCCAGTTCCGCCGTTTCCGACATGTAAGGGCTGAAGGAGGTGAAGAAAGGAACCAGCTTCTCGTTGGTGAGAAAGCTCTTCCAGACGTGGCTGGATGGATAGGTGTAGACCGGGTTGTCATAGAAGGCCATCCACACCGCAACCTTGGCCTCGCCCTTCATGACCATGTAGGGGGCGTGGGTGGAGACGTGGTGCGAGGCGAGCGGATAGAGCGGCGGAGCGGCCAGCAGGCTGGCCGTCTTGCCCTTGGGCGGTTCTGGTTGGGGCTGGGGCCAATCCATGCCGCGCGGCAGACAGTAGCCGCCCTTCTTCTCCACATTGCCGGTGATGACATTGAGCATGTGGATGGCCGCTTCCTGATAGGCGCCGTAGACATGCTTGGCCGGGCCGCGATAGGAAAAGGTGGTCGCGGGTTTGGTGGTGGCGAACTCGCGGGCGATGCGGCGGATGTCGCGGGCCGGCACGGTGGATTCCTGCTCGGCGAACTCCGGAGTGTAAGGTTTCAGATGCTCGATGAGCTGCTCGGCGGTGACATTGGTCCAGTCGCGAATGAAGGCGGCATCGTAGAGACCCTCGTTCATAATCACATGGGCCATCGCGAGCGCGATGGCGCTGTCCGTCCCCGGATAGGGATAGTAGGCCTCGTCGGCGAAGCCCGAGGTGTTGGACAACCGCACGTCGAAGGACACCAGCTTGGCCTTGTTGCCCACCACGCCGTCGACCAGACGCTGGGCGTTGGGGTTCATGAAATAGGCGGTCTCCAGGACATTGGAGCCGAAGTTGAGGATGTACTTGGTGTTGGCCCAGTCGCAGGACTCGATGTCCGGCCCCCAGGAGGGCTCCAGCCCCACCTTCTTCGAGGACTCGCAGATGTTGGTGTGGTTGATCATAGTGTTGGAGCCAAGCGCATGCATGAAGCGGTGGATGCCCCCACCGGTGCGATTGCGTCCCCACTTGAAGGCGATCTCGTTGAGGATGGCCTCGTCCCCCTCGGACTGGGCGCGGTCGATCACGTCGCGCAGCTTCTTGGCCAGCAGGCTGGTGGCTTCGTCATAGGAGATGCGTTTCCACTTCCCCTCGCCGCGTTTCCCGGTGCGCAGCAGCGGGGTCATGATCCGGTCCGGGTCGTAGACATGCAGGAACCCCGAATTGCCCTTGGCGCACAGCTTGCCGCGGGTGTTGGGGTGGTCCATGTTGCCTTCCAGCTTGACGATGCGCCCGTTCTCCACGAAGGCCACGCCGCCGTCCTCAATGTTGCAAACCAGGCAGGTGTAGGGCACGGCCTGACGCTTGGCGCCGGTGATGGCTGAAAAATCATCACCGCCGAGTTCCTGCTCCATCGCCATCAGACGCCGGCTGCCCAGTGACAAGGCGCCGGCGGCGCCACCCACGGCGGCCCCCAGCTTGATGAAGTCGCGGCGGCTGATGCGTCCGAGATCGCTCGTTGCGCGATTGCTCATGTGAATGATGCTCCTGAATCAGAAATAGATCTGGGTCAACTGACCGACGACGATCAGCACGGTGCGGAAGAAATAAGCTCCCACGGCAGCGAGTACGGCGGCCAGGGTGAATAACACCGGGTTCGGTCTGAAGTGGGTCAGGATCATGAGCAGCATGGGCAACAGGATGCCGAGCAGAAAGGTCAGGAGCCAGAACTGCACGGCGAACTGACTATTGATGATCGTCCAGGCCTGCTGCAACTCCTCGCTGCCGTACATCAGCGTCACCAATTCACCGAGGAAGAGGGCCAGCGTGGTGCCCAGGGCGACAAAGAGGAACCAATGCAGAAACTCATGGGTGCGCGCATCGAACTGACCGCGCACGAGCTGCACCAGGCTCACCAGGGCCGTGCCTGAGTTGACCGAGAGGATCACGAACAGCACCGGGATGGTCGGGTTGTTCCACAGCTCGCGGGTCTGATGCACCATCAGATCCAGCCCGGTATAGAGCGGCATGGAGAGACTGAGCAGCATGCCGAGGATGCCGATCGGCTTGAGCAGCCCCGGACGGTTGGTCCAGAGGGCGGCGAGAAAACCGACGATGCACAACCCGAACAGCGGCAGGAAGAGCGCGCCCCAGGACAGCGGCGAGGTCCAGTGGAAATACAGGATGGGATAGAGGAAGCGCTCCGGCACCCCCAGATCGATGATCAGCAGCGGACCCGAAATCATCAGCAGCACCAGCGCCGCCAGCATGCCGATCTTCTGAAAGGGCTCCATGGAACGCGCCACGCCACCGAAGACGTTGCCAAAGACCGCCGGCGCGGCGGCATAGACGAAGGTCATGGCCGCCGTGCCGATGAGAAAGAAGTAAACCGTAATCTCCCAACCCCAGGGGGCGATATTGAATTCCGAATACTCGAACATGTCTGGCTCTCCCCCTCAAAGCACGCCGGAAAAGAATTGGCTGCCACGGTTGTGGCGGTAGAAAGCCGCCGCATCCGCGCGCGCGGCGTAGGACACCGGCTGACTATGGACCTGCTGGGTGTTGATGCGGTCCGGCTGAATGTAATAGACCTGCGGCGCGGTGCCCTTCTCGGGCTTGAGGGTCACCATGCTGTGGCGGGCCACCAGCCGCGCGACCTCGCTGTTGGGATCGTTCAGGTCGCCGAAGATGCGCGAACGGCCCAGACAGGTCTGCACGCAGGCCGGCACCATGTCGGCCGCAACCCGGTGGTGGCAGAAGGTGCATTTATCCACCACCCCGCCGACCTGGACCCGATCGCGATTCTTGGGCAGGACATGACGGGCGTTGTAGGGACAGGCCGCGATGCAGGTGCGACAGGCGATGCAGCGCTCGTAGCGTTGCAGCACGAAGCCTTCCTCGTGCTTGTAGGTGGCCTCGGTCGGACAGTTGCGCACGCACGGCGGGTTGTCGCAGTGGTTGCACAGGCGCGGCATGAAATGGCGCTTGGTGTTGGGATAGCTCCCGGTGTCCTTGACCTTGACGATGGTGCGCCAGACCCCCAATGGCACGTCGTACTCGGCCTTGTCCGCGCAGACGCAGGCCATGCAACCGATGCAGCGGCGCAGGTCGATGACCATCGCCCAGCGTTTCTTGCCCGGCACGCCGAGCGATGGTGGGGCTTGTAACCCGACTGGCATGATGCTTCTCCTCCCCAGGTGAGCCCGATGTGGGCGGTGAACGTGGGCCGTCGTCGCGGCCGCTTATCCCTGGATGGAGAAAGCAGATTGCATACCTGAGGGTTTCAATATGGAAATCAGGCGATTGATTGGATTGGTGATTTTTCGACTAGGCTGGATTCTGTCGGGGCGATGGCGAGGAATTTAGCGGGGTTTGCGTTACCAAAACGTAACGCTGAAATCGGTCGTTGCCGTCTTTATCTCGATTATTTAGAGACTTAATACGAAGGTAACAGATTCAGCTTGCTCGTTACCAAAAGGTAACGCACGTTGAGGTCGGTTCTGGCAGACGCTCAGACAACCTGGGTTGGTCCGGAGCGGCATCCGCGTCTATATTGACGGAATTGATTTCACTCCCGAAGGACTGACGCATGTCCCTACAGATCGCCAATCCGGCCGTTGTCGGCAAGGTGGAACGGCTCGCCAGAGCCACCGGCTTGAGCAAGACCGCCGCCGTTGAGCGCGCGGTCGATCAACTCCTGCACGAGCTGGAAGCCCATGGTCAACCAGCAGAGCGCCTGAGCGCGCTGCTCGACCAGCTCGACCGTATCCCTGATCGGAAAGACGCCGGTGATCCCCTGACCTGGGACGACCTAGGACTCCCCAGGTGATTGTCATTGATACCTCTGCGCTGGTGGCAATCGCCTTCGGGGAACCCGAGCGCGAGGTCTTCGTCGGCCTCATCCAGCAAGCGCGGCGGGTACTGATCAGCACCCCGACCGCGCTTGAAACCCGCATGGTGGTGCATGGACGCCGGGGCGAGCGTGCGGTTGTGCTCGTGGACAATCTGCTACAACTACCGATGTTCGAGCTGGTGGCGCCGGGGGAAAACGAATTGAATGCCGCGTTCGCGGCCTTTGTCTCCTATGGCAAAGGCAGCGGGCATCCAGCCGGCTTGAACTTCGGGGATGTTTTTAGCTACGCCTCGGCCAAGGTGCGCGGACTGCCGCTACTGTTCAAGGGGGAGGATTTTTCACAGACGGACATCGCCGCGGTCTGGCGGCCCGCGCCCTGACCGAGCGCAAGCTCGCCAGTGAGTTAGCGCGATTCGAGCATACGCATACTCGGCGTCGTGGATACCAGGGCCTCAGTCCGCACCAGCCTGAACAACCCCACCGTCCGCTCCAGTTCGCCGGCCTGTTCCTCCAGACTCTCTGCGGCGGCGGCAGCCTGTTCGACGAGCGCGGCGTTCTGCTGGGTGATCGCGTCCATCTGGGCGATCGCCTGCGCGACCTGCTCCACCTCCGCCGTCTGTTCGCCGCTGACCTGGGCGATCTCGACGACTAGGCTGGTGACCTGCTGAAAGCTGGACACGACCTCATCCATGGCCGTGCCGGCCTGCTGGACCAGTCGCTCTCCCGTCCCTATCCGCCCCACCGACTCGGCGATCAGCGACTTGATCTCGCGCGCGGCGGTGGCGCTGCGTTGCGCCAGGTGACGGACCTCGGCGGCGACGACCGCGAAACCGCGCCCCTGTTCGCCGGCCCGTGCCGCCTCGACGGCGGCGTTCAAGGCCAGGATGTTGGTTTGGAAGGCAATGCCGTCGATGACATCGGTGATGTCCGCGATCCGGCTGGAGCTGCCCTGGATCTCGCCCATGGTGGTGACGGCCTGCTTGACCAGGTCGCCGCAGCGCAGCGCCGTCTCGTTGGAGCGGCGTGTCAAGGCTTGACACTGCTGGGCATTCGCGGCGGTCTGCTTGACCGTCGTGCTCAGCTCTTCCATGCGCGAAGCGGTCTCCTCCAGGTTGCTCGCCTGCTGCTCGGTGCGATGCGAGAGGTCGGTGTTGCCAACCGAGAGTTCCTGCGCGGCGGACGTGGATGGATTCGGTCGCGTCCTTGATCTGATTGACGACCGTGCGCGTGGCGGTGATCGTGGCATTGGCATCGTCCTTCAGGTGCCCGAAGACCCCTTGATGCTGCGCGTCGATGCCCTGGGTCAGGTCGCGGTTGGCCATCGCCTGGAGCACGCGCGCTACATCCTCAAGTCCAAGCGAGACCAGGCCCGATAGCTTGTTGAGTCCCTCGACGATCTGCAGAAAAACGCCCTCTTGGCCCATGGTCTGGAGTCGTTGCTCGAAATCACCCTGGGCGGCGGCTTCGACGATGTCGCGGATGTCGTTCACCGTCCGGCGCAGGGTCTCGACCGTGGTGTTGACCCCATAAGCGCCAACTTAACCGCACCGTTGACGCACTTGTGAGTTCATCATCTGCATGACCCTGGCCGGAACGGTTTGCAAGCGACGGCGGCGCGGACGTTCCTTGAGCACGTCG
>NZ_CAIPNF010000172.1 GCF_903866365.1 uncultured Thiocystis sp. | reverse complement strand
CGCAGGCGACATTCATGTCCGACCAGGTGGAATGAAAACTGTCTGTCGCCAGGTCATAGCCCTTTTTCAGGTTGGTGGAATGGCACTCCGCGCACTGATAGTTCCAATTCTGGTCGCGGCCGGTCCAGTGCAGCCGATGGCTGTGGTCCACGCGCTCATGCGGATAGAGGTGATACCAGCGTTGACCGCCGGCCTCCCGCGTGCGGCTGTCCCAGGCAATGCCGAGGCTTTGCAGACGCCCGCCGGGGAACTCGATCAGATATTGCTGGAGCGGCCACCAGCCGAAGGTGTAGCGGATGGGGTAATCGTGCAGTTGTCCATCGGGGCCATCGGTGCGGACCCGATACCGGCCGTCCTGGCGAAAGAACCGCGAGGTAACGCCTTGGGCGGTGAAGGTGACGTCATTGAAATCGCCCCGGACCGTCGCCTCGGTCGCCTCCGTCATCGCCCGGGCGTGGTCGGAGCCGCGCCAGCGTTCCGTCTCGACCGGATGACAGGTCGCGCAGGATTGACTGCCGGCGTAGGTGGCGGGCGGTAGCTGCTCTGCGAAGGCGATGATGGCCTGCTTCGGTGCGGTGTCGCTCCAGGAAGGCAGCGGGTCGGCGGCAACGGCGACGTTGCTGAACAGCAGCAGCGCGAGCAGCCTGGTCGCGGGCGAACCTGTCATCAATCGACTCCTGAAGGTGAATCAGAAGCGGGGCACGCGCACGGCCGTGCCCCGCCGCATGGGTGCTACTTCGACCCGTTGCTTTCCTTGAGCTGTTGCAGCACTTCATCCATGTTGAAGGCAGCCGCTTTCTGCCGCTGCGGATAGTCCTTGAAGGTCATCAGGAAATCGCCCACAAACGCCTGTGCGGGGACCAGCATGAAGGCATGATCCAGTAGCCAGTCGTAGTAGGTGTTCGAGGTGATGTCCGCGCGCTCGTAAGGGTCCGTGCGGAGATTGAAGATCTTGGGAATCCGCAAGCTGGTGAAGGGCTCCGACCAGACGCGCATGGTTCCCTCGGCGCGCTGCTCCATGAACACAAACTTCCAATTGTCGTAACGCAGCCCAGTCAATTGCTGATCGTCGTTGACGTACAGGAAGGATTCTCGCGGACTCTTCGCGACCTGGCCAGTCAGGTAGGGAACCAGGTTGTCGCCGTCCAGATGCACCTTATAGGTCATGTCGCCAACCGGGTCGCCTTGGAGCAGCGCATCCTTCACCTGCGCGTCGCCAGCCATGGCCGCAAAGGTCGGTAGCCAGTCGAGGTGGGAAATGATGTCGTTGGAGACACTGCCCGGCTTGATCTTGCCCGGCCAGCGCACCATGGCCGGCACCCGATAGGCCCCTTCCCAGTTGCTGTTCTTCTCGTTCCGGAAGGGCGTCATCGCGCCGTCCGGCCAACTGTTCATATGCGGGCCATTGTCGGTGCTGTACATCACGAAGGTGTTGTCCGCGATGCCCAGGTCATCCAGTGCCTTGAGCACCGTGCCGACATTCTTGTCGTGGTCGATCATGGTGTCGTGGTAGGGGCTCTGCCAACGCCCCGCCTGACCAATGCTCTCTGGCTTGGTGTGGGTGCGGAAGTGCATGTGGGAGAAGTTCACCCAGACAAAGGCGGGCTTGCCGGCTTTGTTTTGCCGCTGGATGAAGTCCACGGCGCGGTCGGCGACGTCATCGTCGATGGTTTCCATCCGCTTCTTGGTCAGGGGGCCGGTGTCCGTGCACACCTGTTTGCCGACCTTGCCGAAACGCGGATCCACCGTCTGATCGTCGGTGGCCGATGCCTTACAGTCCAATACGCCACGCGGACCGAATTTTGCCAGGAATGCCGGATCTTTCGGGTAGTCCGGCAGCTCCGGCTCTTCTTCGGCGTTGAGGTGATAGAGGTTGCCGTAGAACTCGTCGAAACCATGCACGGTCGGCAGATATTCGTTGCGATCGCCCAGATGGTTCTTGCCGAATTGGCCAGTCGCATAGCCTTGCGCTTTCAGCAGCTCGGCAATCGTCGGGTCTTCCTTTTGCAAGCCGACGGTCGCGCCCGGCAAACCGACCTTGGTCAAGCCGGTGCGCAAGCCGGATTGGCCGGTGATGAACGACGCCCGGCCGGCGGTGCAACTCTGCTCGGCGTAGTAATCGGTGAACACCATGCCTTCCTTGGCCACGCGGTCGATGTTGGGCGTGTGAAAGCCCATCACGCCCATCGAGTAGGCACTGACGTCGGATTGGCCGATGTCGTCGCCCCAAATGACAACGATGTTGGGCGGCTTGGCCGGCGGGGCGGTCTGCGTCCAGCCGGCGATGGGCGTGATGAGTAACACTGCCAGCATCAGGGTCGGGGTGAAACCAGGCTTCGTCATGGCAAATTTCCTATCTGATCGTCGCGCGTTGGAATGCGGGTGGTGTCGCACGGATTCACGGACCTTTCCTGGCCCTCTTCCGGCTCCGGCGGGCGCTCCCTGAAGGTGAGTGGGTGGGGCTTGAGTATACGTGAGGAATTGCAGCGGTGCGGCGGGTGTCCGCTGTCCGCTAGACAGCACCGCCTGTAAACTCATCGTCACCAGCGGAGGGTCCAACCCCGCTGACATCCAGGACCGCATTGATCGCGACGACCGGTGGAGCTTTTATGATGCGCATGATTCTGAAACGTTGGCTGCTCTTCGCCGCGCTGAGCATCGCCTTGATCACGGCGATCAGTCTCTGGACGCCCGGAGCCATTCTCGGCTATTTCCGGCAGGCATCCGCGCTCGAACTCTTCACGCTGGTGATGTTCCTGGTCTTCCTGCTGCCATCGCTGGCAAACCGCCTGCGGCTGCCGGCGCCGGTTGCGTTGCTGCTCGGCGGCATCCTGCTCGGTCCTTACGTCCTCGCCGTTGGGTCTGGCGACCCAGATCTTCGCCCTGGGGGTCTACAGCGTTATCGTCCTGCAAGGGCTTCCGCTCCTTGGCCGGCTCTTTTTCCGACGTCATCGCGACGACGAAAACAGTCTCTTCTCATTCACCTTTCTCATCCTGATGCTGGCCGCGGCGGGCGCTCACCTGATCCATCTCGAAGACATCGTCGGCGCCTTCCTCGCTGGAATCGCCGTCAATCGGGTGCTCGCCATGTCGCCGGTGCGGGACAAGATCATCCTGATCGGCGAGGGGCTGTTCATTCCGATCTTCTTCATCAGCATCGGCGTCAAACTTGACCTGCCGGTGTTCGCCGCGACGCTTCTCAATAGCCTGTCTTTCGTCCTGGCGATCCTGGCGGCCCTGTTCCTCGGCAAGTTCCTGGCCGTTGCGACGGTTCGTCGACCCTTCGGCTATGATTGGCCGGCCGCCATGACCATGTGGTCGCTGTCGTTGCCCCAGGTCGCGGCGACCCTCGCGGCCGCGCTGGCAGCCTTCGAGGCGGTCAATGCCGATGGCGATTCACTGATCACCGAGTCGGTCCTGAACGCCGTCATCGTGCTCATGGTGCTGACATCGATCCTTGGACCCATGCTCACCGAGTATTTCGGCCGTCGTCTCACGCAAAAGGGGGAGGAAGCGGATGTCTCGTCTTGACCGACTGTTGATCCTGGTCGTTGTGCTCTGTTCGGCCATCATGGCGCCGCTCGCGATGGCGTCGGACACCAAGGCGGACGCGCGGACTGAACTGCGCAAGATGCGCCAAAACACGCTCGAACAGCTTTATCGAGAAATTCCGCAAACCCGCAAGGCGATCCGATCCGCGGCCGGATACGGCGTCTTTGGGGTCGTCAGCGCTCAGGTGCTGTTTCTCGGCGGCGGCGGTGGGCGTGGGATCGTCCGCGATAACCTGACTGGCAAGGACACCTTCATGAAAGTCAGTTCAGTGAGCGCCGGGCTCGGCGTCGGTTTCAAGGACGTCCGCACCATCTTGATCTTCACCCGTCGCGATGTGCTGAAACAATTCCTGGACAAGGGATGGACCTTCGGCGGTGAAACGGCCGCTGTCGCCCGCGCCAGTGGCAAAGGGGGCGGCGGCGGCGAACTGGAGGCGCCCGAGGGAATCAAGGTCTACCAACTCACCAAAACGGGTCTCATGGCGCAGGGAACGGTGCAGGGAACCAAATATTCGAAAGATGACAGCATGAATTAACCGGCTGTCCGACGTCGGTGGTTAGACGCATGGCTGACGAAAGAGATCCACTTGCGGATCACTCCAAGGATGGTTCGACGATCAGCCGGTAGCCGTGACCACGGACCGGCGGAAGTATCCGACCGTGGACGGCGCGCTCGCGGACTTCTGGGGAATAGGTCGTTGCTGTCTTCTTGGCTCCATCCACTCAAGGTTGGAGTCTGTGAGAAACCGGGGCGGTTCACTCTGGTATTCAGACGGAGTGTCGCCTCATTTCATGTTCGCCCGTAATTCCACCAAGGCTTGGTCGAAGGCATCGACCTGGATCAACCCGAGCCGTGGATACTCGATGTCGAGGATGACATAGACCGCAATCGCCATGACGGCCGGAAAACTGACGATGTGCAGCCAGTTGCGCGACCGCCCGCCGGCCATGCCGTAACCCGCCAGCAGGGCGCTGGCCAGCGCCAATCCGAGCAGCATCCCATAGACCACGATCGGCGGGTGCAGTTGTGCCGCCATGGTGCGGGTCGTAGTGATGTCGAACATCTCGTTGAGGGCGGGCAGCAGCAATTTCGTGGCGTCGGGGAGTGCTCCCTCCAGGTGGCCCGCGGCGATCGCCTGAGTCCAGATGTCGCCCTGTAACGCCGACGCCTTTGCCAGCTCCGAGCGCGCGGCCTGCAGATCGGGCAGTTTGCGGTAGACCTCCAGCCTGGCATCCAGATACTGCCGAAAATGCTCCCGCATGGCCGGTTGTGCGTTCACCGGCAGCAAATCGATCCGCAGGTAGGCCGTGCCGATGGCGTTGGTCTCTTGGACGATCAAGTCGCGGCGCGTATCGAAGCGCGAGGCCGCGCCGGAGAAGGTAAAGGCGATCAGCAGTCCCAGCAGGGCAAAGACCGCCCCCTCGACTGCGCCAGTGCCCGCCCGCGCACCATCGGGGTCGCTCGCCAGCCGCCGATGACCGAGCCGTCGGCCAATTTCCAACAAGGCAAGCATCCCGACGAACAGGAAGATCGCGAGTAAGGATGCGGCAAGAATCTTGTTCATAGTGAACCTCGCGGTTTCTCCAGGGTTGCGACGGCACGGCGCCGCCAGTGTAAATAGGGAATCGAGATCGCGGCCGAGGTCAGAATATAGACCGCGACGATGACGGAGGTGCGCGGGCCAGGAACGGATGACGCCACCAGCACGGCGATTCCGATGTGCCGCGTCGAGCAGGCGATCGCCAGCGCGGTGCGGTCCTCCTCGGCTGGACCGCCGAGCAGATGGCCGATCGCCAGCGCGATGATCACCAGGCCCGCCAGGGTCAGGACGCCAAACCAATGGGCGTCGAGCAGCACCTCCCAGTGCAGGATCAGGAGCGCGACCGCGCAGCCCGTCAGCACCAGTCCGCCGATGCGCATCAGGTGATCGCCGATCCGCCCGGCCACGGCTGGAAAGCGCCAGCGGATCAGCATTCCAAGCGCGAGCGGCAGGAAGAAGGACTTGGCGAATACCAGCGCCACCCGCTCCGGCCGCAGTTGAATCGGATCGCCGAACTGCGGGCCGAGCGCCGCCAGCCAGGCGGGGACCAGAATGATCGCGAGCAGCGAAGAGGTCACCACCAGGCTGAAGATGTAGGCCCCGTCGCCGATGCGCAGCAGCTTGCGCGGCAGCAGCGGCGCGCCGGCCGAGACCGCCAGCACCAGGAGCCCAACCTCGACCCCCGGCGACAGCGGCAGGATCTTGACCAGCGCCAGGGCCGCCAGCGGCACCAGCAGGTACATGGCCAGCACCGAGCGCAGGAAGAGCGCCGGCCGTCGCCAGAGGTAGGTCAAGTCCTTCAGGGTGGAGTCCATCCCGATCGCGAGGATGATGGCGCCGACGGCGAGCTTGAGCAGCAGGAGCAGCGTGGCGGTCATGGGATCACCTCGCCTCGACCAGTACCCGCGCGATCTTGCCGTCGAACCGGAACGGCCGGCGCTCGAAGTAGTCGCGCGACACCGGCGAGCCCAGATCGACTCCGACGTCGAAGGTCTCGCTGGCGGTGAAGGCGGCCGGGACGGTGCGCGCGACGGTGGTGCGCGTCACTTCGCTGCCGTCGACCGAGATCACCACCTCGGCGGGCGCGCCCGGCTTGGCGATGGTGGTGTCCACTTCGATGCGATGCTTGCCGGGGGCGAGCTTGTCGGCGGTCGCGACGCCGTAGCGCTCGATGATCATCATGTTGTACTCGTAGACCAGGTGGCCCCGGTCCAGGTAGAGCGTCAGGCCGCCGGAGGCGCCACCCAGGGCATAGAGCACGCCCGATGCCTGCTCGCCCAGCTCGGCATCGATGGTCACATGGGTGCTCTCGCGACCCAGGCCGGGCGCGGTGAACTCGGGCATGCGCGTGGTCGAGGCGTCGAATTCCCAGTGGTTGTAGGGGGTCTTGACGCGGTCCTCGGGATGCAGCCGCAGCCAGATGCCGGCGCCGATGGGGAATGCCTTGTTCTCTTCCGCGACCTTGAGGAAGTCCGCTTTCATGGTTTCGAGACGCTGGGGTTCCCGGTCGGCCAGGTTCACGGCCTGGGAGAAGTCGGACCTGAGGTCATACAGCTCCCAGACATCCTGACGGGAATCCCAGGTCGCCAGCCCCGGACTGACCGTGAGCCAGGGCGTGAGCGGTCCGAAGGTGCCGGCGAACCAGCCGTCCTGGAAGAGGCCGCGACTGCCGTTGTTGTCGAAGTACTGGCTGTGCTTGCGGCCCGGAGCCTTGGCGTCGGCGAAGCTGTAGGCGAGGCTGGTGCCGTCGATGGGATCCTGCGCGAAGCCATCCACCACCTGGGGCGGCGCGATCCCGAGGATCTCGTAGATGGTCGGGGCGATGTCGTTGACGTGGTGGAACTGGGGGCGCGGGGTCTTGTCGGGCTGGATGCCCTTCGGCCAGGAGATGGCCAGCGGATTGCGGGTGCCGCCGAAGTGGGAGGCGATCAGCTTGGTGTGCTGAAAGGGCGTATCGCCCGCCCAGGCCCAGCCGGCGTGGACCATGTTGTCCATCTGGGGGCCGCCCAGCGCGTCCAGTCCGCCGAGCTGGTCGAGCGCCGCCAAGTGCTGATCGAGCGTGTTGGGGATGCCGTTCTGCGCCAGCAGCTCGCTGATGGTTCCGCTCTGACCCTCGGCGCTCGCGCCGTTGTCGCCGAAGACGTAGAAGACCAGCGTGTTGTCGCGAATGCCGAGACGCTCCAGCTCGTCGATCACCCGGCCAGCCTGCACGTCCGCGTGCTCGACAAAGCCGGCGAAGACCTCCATCAGCCGTCGCTGGAAGGGCCGCTCGGCCTCGGGGATGCTGTCCCAGGCGGCCATGGACGCGGCGCGCGGGGTCAACCGGGTGTCGGGCGGAATCCAACCGAGCGCCTTCTGGCGCGCGAAGGTGCGCTCGCGCAGGGCATCCCAGCCGTCGTCGAACTGGCCTGCATACTTGTCCGCCCATTCTTTGAAGATGTGGTGCGGTCCGTGTCCGGCACCCGGCGCCCAGTAGAGGAAAAAGGGCTTGTCCGGGGTGTAGGCGCGGTGCTTGCGCAGCCAGCCGACGGCCTGGTCCGCCAGATCCTCGCTCAGATGGTAGGTCGGATCATGGGGCGGCTCGACCGGGTTGAGGTTCTCGACCAGGCGCGGCTCCCATTGGGAGGTCTCGCCGGCCAGGAAGCCGTAAAAATAGTCGAACCCGATCCCCTCGCCGGTCGGCCAGAGGGTGAAAGGTCCCATCGCCGTGGTCGCGGTGGCTGGCGTGTTGTGCCATTTGCCGAAGGCGGCGGTCTTGTAACCGTAAGCGCCCAGCACCTTGGGCAAGGTCGCGGCGGTCCGTGGAATCACCCCGGTATAGCCGTCCCAGTCCACCGCGCGCTCGGCGATGGTGCCCGAGCCCACGCGCTGATGGTTGCGCCCGGTCAGCAGCGCGGCACGGGTCGGCGAACAGATGGCCGTGGTGTGGAAGGCGTTGTAGCTGAGGCCGTCGTTGGCGATGCGCGAGAGCGTCGGCGTGTGGATGGGGCCGCCATAGGTATCGGGCAGACCGAAACCCACATCGTCGAGCAGGATGATGAGGATATTGGGTGCATCCGCCGGCAGATGGCTCTTCTCCACCCGGCGGATCATCTTCGACTCCTGGAGGGTGGGGGCGGCGACGCTGGCCGATGGCGTCGGCGGAAACGGAAGGACCGAGCCGTCGTTGGGCACGGCGACAGGGTCCGCGATGGTCGTGGTCGCCGAGAGGCCGAGCGTGAATCCGAGGACGGCAAGTCGTAATGTAAGGGTCTGTCGGCGCATGACGCGTTCTCCGTGTCTCGTGTCTCGTGTTTAGTGTTTAGAGGCTGTTTGGATATTCTGCCTAAGCCCATGATTGGCTAATAGGATCGACTAAAATCTCGATTCATTCGACAAAACCCCCGCTCTCCGCATACTGACTGGCTTGACGCAGGGGTTTCCAAACAGCTTCTTAGCTGAACGACCAGGTGTTCGAAGGCGCACCCACCCCGGCCGATGCGCCCGCTTCATCCGTTCACGCGCGTCGGCGCAGGAATGGGCTTGCCGCCGAACACCGCTGTATATACAGTCACGGTCATGGACATCACCTTCGATCCCGCCAAGGACCGTCTGAACATCGCCAATCACGGTATCTCGCTGGCATTGGCGGCTGAACTGGAATGGGCTCTGATGCTGGCCTGCGAGGACGTCCGCGAATCCTATGGCGAGCAACGCTGGATTGGCTTCGCTCCCATTGACCGGGCGCTCTATTGCCTTGTATTCACGGAAGCAGGCGAGATGTATCGCATCATCAGCTTGCGCAAGGCCACCCCGAGAGAGGTTCGAGACTATGCACGTGACATCTAAATCCGGTCGGGTCTTCGACCTGCCGAGCCCAGAAGAAGAAGCACGAATTCGTAAAGGCATCTCCGCGGATCCAGACACTCGCGAGCTTTCCGAAGAGGAGATGGTCCAGCTCCGCCCGCTGGGACGCCTCAAGGTGGCCGTGACGAAACAGCCCATCTCCATCCGTTTGTCTCCCGAAGTTTTGGAGTATTTCAAGGCCACCGGCCCAGGCTGGCAGACACGCATCGATCAGGTGCTGCGCGAGTATGTCGAGTCTCGATGAATCAACCCACCACCTCGAAAACTGACGATGCCGATCCCATGGACGGGCCAATCTCTCCGGGTATCGCCGGAGGCCGTACCCGTTTGAAGCACGGCTCGAAGATCGTTGACCCGACCGGGTCGCTGGAGCCTTTTAGACCCTTTGCCGAGGCGCTCCGAGCCGGTCATCCGCGGCGGAGAGTTTCCGCCGCGCCTCCTTCAATACGGCGAATTCACCACGACATACTGAACACTGCTGCCGGAATAGCGCGGCTGGTACCAGGTCGAGCCGCATTGCTGGTAGGTGACGCCGCCGGAGTAGACCGTGGTGCAGGAGGGCGGCAGAGAATAGATGATCGAGCCGATCACCGCCGCCGTCGCGCCGATCGCCACCGCCGTACCGACGGGATGATTCCAGCGGCGATTGACATCGACGTCGACATGGCGATTGACGTTCACGTTGGCGTTGCGGTTGACGTTGACGTTCGCATTGCGGTTCACGTTGGCGCTGCGGTTGACGTTCGCAGAGCGGTTCACATTGGCATTGCGGTTGACGTTGGCGCCGCGATGGACATTGGCGCTGCCCCCTCGGTGCACCGAGGTTCTGGCATGGCCGCCGCCGCCCCGAACCGCCGAGGCATCCAGCGGGATCAGTGCAACGCCCACGAACAGAACGGCCAGGGTGGCCAACACGGCCGAGTGCTTTGACAGATGTTTCATTTCGGGGCGCCCTCTTGCATGGCCGGGGTTTCGTCCTGGACGACGATCGCGATGGGGTGGTCATCCTTGCTTGGCGTAAAGGTAAAGACCGCGTCAGCGGGCTTGGCCTGGGTGTCCCAGGCCAGGTTCGCCATGTACTGCGGCTCGCCCGGCTCATCCTTGGTGGTGATGACATAGCGCAGCGGCAGAGGCGCCTCGCCCTGGGCAATCCAGATCTGCCAGTCGATCTCGTCCTGGCGGAAGGCGTAGTGGTCCGCCATCTGGCCAGCGAGGTTGCTCGTGCCGACCCACATGGCCTCCTGGATGTCCGCCGCCGCTTCCGCATCCTCGCCCCACCGGAAAAGATCCACCAGCGGGAATTCGATCCCATAGCGAGTTTCGACCGCGGTCAGCATCTCGCCGATGGTGGGAGGCGCCTCGACCGTCGCGAAATAGCGGGTCTCGGGCGCCAGGAGCGTGAAGTGCTTGCCGTCGAAGAAGATTTCGCGCGCCTTGCGGTCGGTCGTGATGGCGGCGTGCAGACGGTCGGGTTTGCGGACTTGTAGCTCGACGGTTTTGGTGAGCTGAATCTTCTGGCCGGAGTCCAGCACCTCGTCGATCGCGTCATCCGCGCGCAGGTTGAACGATGGGAGTTCGCGCAGGTAGGCGCCCATGCGTTCGAGCGCCTGCATGGCCGCGGGGTCAATGGCCGACGTTTCCGTTGGCGTGACTACCGTGGACTCCAGGTCTTCCGCCAGCACGACGCCCGACAGCGCGAGGCCGGCCAGCATCAGTGCGATCCGTCGTTTTGGTTGCAGTGTCATTCTGTTTCAGTCCTCGTCTGTGAATCAATGATCGAAACCGCGTCGACCGCAGTTTCGGTGGCGTGGAGAATCAGGCGGGGTTCTTGGTCTCGAAAAGGCGATAGACGAGTCCGGCCAGGGTAGCGCCGACCATGGGGCCGACCCAGAACAACCAGAGCTGGGCGGTCGCCAGACCCTGTCCGCCGGTCAGCAGGGCCAGCGCCGGGCCGGTGCTGCGCGCTGGATTGACCGAGGTATTGGTGACCGGAATCGAGATCAGGTGGATCAGCGTCAGGGCCAGACCGATGGCCAGACCGCCCGCGACCGCGGTGCCACGCTTGTCAGTCACGCCCAGGATGATGAAGAGGAACATGGCGGTCATGACGATCTCGGTGACCAGCGCGGAGACCAGGCCATAACCCTGGGGCGAGAGCTGGTCATAGCCGTTCACCGCCAGACTGTTAGCGGCCAGGGCAAAGGTCGCCTGACCCTCCTTGTGCAGTCCCATGTCGGCGGCGACGAACCAGATCAGGAAAG
The DNA here is from genome assembly GCF_903866365.1 of uncultured Thiocystis sp. Taxonomy (GTDB): domain Bacteria; phylum Pseudomonadota; class Gammaproteobacteria; order Chromatiales; family Chromatiaceae; genus Chromatium. The sequence goes on along the minus strand of NZ_CAIPNF010000172.1, from coordinate 5,857 downwards.
CGGCGGCGATGGCGCCCAGCACCTGGGCGATGATGTAGACCGGCAGATCGGCGAAGGGGAAACGCCCGCCGACCGCCAGGCCCAGCGAGACCGCCGGATTCAGGTGGCAGCCGGAGATATGACCGATGGCATAGGCCATGGTCAGCACGGTCAGACCGAAGGCGAAGGCGACGCCCAGATAACCGATGCCCACCTCCGGGACACCAGCGGCATAGACAGCGGCGCCACAGCCGCCGAGAACCAACCAGAAAGTGCCGATCAATTCGGCTAGCGCACGAGTCATCAGGGGCATGGTGAGGTTTCCTTATTCTTGGCAGTCAGTTGCCAGTTACCAGTTGTCAGTTGTTATTTTGCGGCCTTTTTCATCAGGCCAGTCTCGTCATTGCCGTGCTTGCTGCGTGGTCCCTTGTCCTCGATACCGGCCGCTCGCTTGGCCGAATCCTTGGCCGCCTCGGTCGGCGAGCAGCGTCCGCCGACCCCGACGGTCGCCTTGGCGGCTGCGCCCTTGGCGGCCTTCTCCGGGGTGCAGTCCGGGTCGAGCGCCCCGGCCAGGGCCAGATTGGCGCACATCGCCGCAGCGAGTGTAATGGTCATCAGGGTGATCTTCTTCAATGCGTCGTCCTCCGGTGGATGCGGGGCCGGTCCAATGACCGGCGGGGGCTAGGGTGACGGCGCCCGCCCGAGATCGTTGGGCGGGCGCCTCGGGGCTCAGGGCTGTGGCAGAGCCGGTTTCAGGTGCGGCATGCCACCGTCGTCGATGTCGAAGTCCGGGTCGAACAGGGTCTGCCCCTGCGCGCCCAGATAATCCGGCTGCGCCTTCATCCACTCGCTCGGTTTCTGCTGCCTGGCGTAGGCGATCAGGCGGCGCTCCAGGTCGCGGACGACCTCCGGATTCTGCTCGGCGACGTTGTTCTTCTCGCCCGGATCGGTGCTGAGGTCGAACAGCTCGGTCTTGCCCGGCAGGAGGGCGATCTTGACCAGCTTCCATTTGCCCTTGATGACCGCGCCGCGAAACGCCTCGACGTTCACCAGGATGTCGTCGTGCGTCGAACCTTGGCCGGTAGCGAGCGTCGCCCAGAGGTCGACGCCATCGAGCGGCTTGTCGGTCGGGTTGGCCGGAGCGCCGGCCAGGGCCAGGGCGGTGGGCATGATATCCACCATGTGCAGCGGCTCGTCGACGACGCGCGGCTGAAGCTTGCCCGGCCAGTTGACGATGGTCGGGACGCGCACGCCGCCCTCATGCAGACTGCCCTTGCCGCCGCGCAGCTCGCCGTTGCTGGCCGGCAGCGACTCCTGCTTGACCCCGCTGGCGGCACGCTCCTCCGGGGAATGCGCGCCGCTGGCCACCACCGCGCTGCGGGGTCCGCCGTTGTCGCTGCTGAAGACGATCAGGGTGTTCTCGCGCAGCCCGCGCTTGTCGAGCGTGTCGACGATCCGCCCCACCTGGTCATCGAGCGAGGTGATCATGGCCGCGTAGGTGCGGCGCGTGGGGTCGGCGATGGTCGCGGCATAGCGGTCCTCCATGGCCTTCGGTGCCTGATAGGGCGCATGGGGCGCGAGCGAGGCGAAATAGAGCAGGAACGGCTGGTCCTTGTCCTGATGCTCGATCAGCTTGACCGCCTCGTCGCCGATTAGGTCCAGGTAATACCCTTCCTCATCGATGAACTCGCCGTTGCGCTGCCAGTCGAGGATGCCGGAGCGCTTGTGGGTGAAGTAGTCGACCTCGCCGACGGTATTGCCGTAGAAGTGATCGAAGCCGCGATTCTGCGGCCAGAATTTCTGGTCGGCGTGGCCGAGGTGCCATTTGCCGACCATGTAGGTCGCGTAGCCCGCGTCCTTGAGCGCCTGCGGCAGGGTGCGTTCGTCGGTGGGCAGACCGTAACGGTGATTGGGGAAGATCACCAGCGTTTGGAGACCCTGGCGCATCGGGTAGCGGCCGGTCATCAAGGCGGCGCGCGCCGGGGTGCAGACCGGCTCGCCGTGGAAGTTCTCCAGTCGCACGCCCTCCTGGGCCAGCGCGTCGATATTCGGCGTTTGGATGTCGCTGCCGCGATAGCCGAGGTCGGCGTTGCCGAGATCGTCGGCCAGAATGACGACGATGTTGGGTTTGGAGCCGGCGGTGGATGGGGCATCGGTCTGGGTCGGGGCCGCCTGCGCGGATGTCACGGCGAACAGGGCCAGGAGGATGCCCGTGGGCACGCGGAATCGAGGTATCGGCATGGTTGTCGTCTCCGGGGTGGTTGTTTGTGCGGGGCGTGTTTCTCGGTTCCAGTGTTTCTATTCGAACGGTGGCGACGACCGGGCATTGGAATGTTCAAGGTCGCTGGATTGGGCCAGATAGCTGAACACGATCGCCTCCAGGGCATCCGGATCGACCGGCTTGGTAATGAAGTCGGTCATGCCCGCCGCGAGGCAGCGCGCCTGGACATCGACGAAGGCATTGGCGGTGAGTGCAAGGATCGGAAGGGTGGCGCCATTGGGTAGCAGGCGTATCCGTTGCGTCGCTTCGAGCCCATCCATCACCGGCATTTGCAGGTCCATCAGGATCAGGTCGTAGTCGGCGCGCGTCGCCAACGCCAACGCCTCCGCGCCGTTGGCGGCAATCTCCACCGCGAGGCCGGCCTCCTCCAGGAGTTCCCGCGTGATCATCTGATTGATGGGTTCGTCATCCGCGAGCAGGATGCGCGCACCCGCATGATGGGCGCGGAGCTGGGCGAGCGGGGTGACCGTGGGAGATGCCACGGCCGGGGCCAGTCGCCGATCGGCTAGGGCCAGCCGGGCGGTGAACCAGAAGGTACTGCCCACCCCAAGCTGACTCTCGATCCCCATGGCGCCGCCCATCCGCTGGGCCAGCCGCTGGCTGAGCGCCAGCCCGAGACCCGTGCCGCCATACTGGCGGGTCGTCGAGCTGTCCACCTGCTCGAAGGGGGTGAAGAGTCGCGGCTGATCCTTGGTCGCGATGCCGACCCCCGTATCCTGGACTTCAATGCGCAGCAGCACGTCGGTCAGGGTCTCTTCGACGAGTCGAGCGCGCACGGTCACTGAACCCCGCGGCGTAAATTTGACCGCATTACCGGTTAGATTGAGCAGGATCTGCCCCAGACGATGAGGATCGCCCTGGAGCGATCGGCAGGCCAGATCGTCGGGGACATCGATGACCAGGTCGAGTGCCTTCTCGGTGACGAGCCGGCCGATCAGGTCGGTCTGGTGCGTCAAAACCGTCTCCAGCGTGAAAGCCGTCTGTTCCAGGGTGAGTCGGTCGGCCTCGATCTTGGAGAGGTCGAGGACGTCGTTGATCACGGCGAGCAGATGCTGGGATGCCTGGCGGACCTTGTTCAACTGGTCGATCTGCCGGGGGTCGCTGGCACGGCGCAGGGCGAGCGTATTCATGCCCAGGATGGCGTTCATGGGCGTGCGCAACTCGTGGCTCATGTTGGCGAGGAAGGTGCTCTTGGCCCGGTTGGCCGCCTCCGCCGCCTCCTTGGCGATGGAGAGCGCGGCGGTGCGTGCGTCGACCAACGCTTCCAATTGGCGTCGATGCGCTTCGAGGTCGGCTTCGATCTGCTTGCGGCGCGTGATGTCGATGAACACCCCGATTGCCTCCTCGCTGCCCGGCGCGAGCCAGCCCCAACTGCTTTCGTACCACCCGCGGGTGCCGTCGGGGCGACGCTGGGCGATTTCGGTTTGGTAAATCCGTCCGCTGTACTTCGCCGACGCCGCGTCGAGGATGAAGGCATCAAGCGCCTGATCACTTTGATAAACGCGACGAGTCGACTGTCCGATCAGATCGCTCACGGTGCAGCCAAACATCGTCGCGAAGGTCAGGTTTACCCAAACGATGCGATCGTCTTTGATTTTGACGATGCCGACGATGTGATTCTCAAGGAGCGCCGTCTGCTCGCCCAGCAAGTGCTCGATCAGGCGCTCGCTGCGTTTGCGCACGCTGATGTCGCTCAGGATGGCCTGCCAGCGCGGGGGGGCCGTGTCGGTCGTCGGGATGAGGCTGGTCTCCAGACCGATCCAGCGCGGCTCGCCGTTCACGTCTGACAGACGCAGTTCACAGGACTGCGACTCACCGGTGGCCCAGAGCTGCCGGCGGCAGTGGTAGAAGACGTCCTGATCATCAGGGAGGATGAAGTGGTTGAGCGATTGATGGAGCAGGTTGCCGCGCGACGTGTTCAGGAGTGTGGCCGCCGCCAGGTTGGCCTCCTGGATCAGCCCCGCCTCGCTGAGGGTCACATAGCCGACGGGGGCGAGGTCGTAGAGGTCGAAATAACGCGCGTGCGAGACCGCCAATGCCTCCTGGGTGCGGCGCAGTTCTTCGTTCTGCAACTCCAGTTCGATCTGATGGACGCGCAGGTCGTGGACCAGTTGCGCGGTCGCATCCGGCGCGACAGCGTCCATTCCCGGTGCATCCATCATCCCCAGTCGGGCCTCGGCTTGCTGGCGCAGGTCTTGCATTGATGGTGTCGCGGGCGCTTGCGGTGGGGAGGTCGTCGTGGTCCGGATCAGCCGGAGATACCGCCACAGTGCGGCAGCGGCGGCACGGGCTTCCGCCAGATCGATCTCCTCGCCGGCTTGGATGAAGTCGCCGAGAATGGTTTGGCCGTGTTTGTCCGCGAATGCGTCGAGACCTAAATGGGCATCGGCGAGAATGGTCGTTTTGACCACCAGGTCAGAAGCGATCGCGCTGCAAATCTGGGCGAGGTCGAGGTTCAACATGTCAGTGAAATCTGCGCTCAATCACTTCATACCGAACAGGGTGACGTCTGCCTTGCCGTTCAGCAGACCCTTGGTGTCATACCAGAATTCGATCTTGCGGAGACTGCGCTTGCCGACGCCCCGCAGGTCGATCGCGCGGCTCTCGCCGCCCTTGGGGATGTTCTGTCGCACATCGATCTTGTCCGGAGCGCCGTTGTCGTAGGTGACGACCATGCGCTGGATGTTCAGGGGCGCGTCCGTCACCTTGAATTTGATCCGGCGGAAGTTGTCGCCTGGCCCCTTGACGACGATCACGTCGTGGTCCGCCGTGTGGTTGGCGTGCGTCGTGCCGATCAGCCGCCACTCTCCAGGGGCGCCGCCCTTGGGATGGGCGATCTTCTCGGCCTGGAGCGGAACCGCCCAAACGACAGCGGCCGTCAGCACCGCCGTCATCATCTTCAGCGTGGGTGTCTTCATCGTCGTCTCCGATCGTTCAGTCGAGGGTCTGGTATTGTCAGAACTGATACGCGAGCTTGAGCCAGACGTAATCGCCCTTGAGGCGACGGCTCACGTCCAGCTCCGGCAGCCAGCGCAACTCGGCGACCAGGGTCTGCTTGCCGCGCGGCAGGATGTAGCTCAGCACCGGGCCGATCCCGGCGGTGCGTCCCTTGAACTCGCCCAGACGGGCGCCGGATCCGCGATCGGCGGTGATCTGCTCCAGAGAGAAGGCTTCGGCGCCAATCCCGAGGAATCCCGGCCCGACCGGCAGAAGCTGCTGCACGCTGGCCTCCAGATGAACCAGCGAGCCGCTGCGATAGTCGGTCTCGCCGTTTTCCGTATTGAAGGAGACGCCGCCATGCAGGGCCGCGTTGAAACCGATCTTGTCGTGGTTGTAGGACGCGCCCAGCGTGGGGTCGAAGGTCCAGTAATTGAGGCCGGGATTGGCGATCCGTCCGGCCTGGTATTCGCCCGTTGGCGCGTAGACAGGAAGCAAGGCATTGAACTGCCAGAATCCGGACTCCCACGCCAGCAGGGCGGGGATCAGGGTCAGGTCGCCGATTCCCGACGTGCTGTCCCGTCGCCGCACCGTGCCGAGCGGGGTATCGAGCGTGGCCTGGGCGCTGATCCAGACATAGGGCAGATAGGCGCCGGCACT
>NZ_CAIPNF010000171.1 GCF_903866365.1 uncultured Thiocystis sp. | reverse complement strand
TTCTGGCGGCAATCGCCGCGGCGACGCCGGCTCGCGATCTGACCCAGGATCAACCGGGCGCGCGCGACATTCCAGGTCTTCCGCGTTTCGCGGATTCGGTCATCATCGGCTATCGGCTGAACGAATTCGATCGGAGCGAGCTCCCCACCGCGAAATGGGACGACCGCCCCGGCAACGCTTTTTGGGCGCAATCCATCAAGCTCGAAGGGCGACGCACCCGTCTTCTCTATCTGGCGCCAGCCAATGCCAGTTCGCTGGAGGTCATCGGAAACTATCGGCGGGCATTGGACAAGCTCGACTATCGGCCCGTCTTCCAGTGCTCGGGCTTTGAGGAATGCGGAAAAGACGTTGCCCGTTTCTACACCGACGAGGCGCATGGCAAGAAATTCACCGACAGCCACCTGCTCAAGTCTGTCTATTCCGGCAATTCCGTGCAGGAGCCCCAAATCTATGTCGCGCATCTGAGCAAGCCCGACGCCGAGTCCTACCTCTTTGTCTTCGCGGCCTTTCAGGATAATTATGCCGACTCCGAGGCGGGCAAGCGGGTGGCCGTGTTTGTCGAGGAGGTCGTCGCCAGATCGATGCAGGAACGCATGGTGCTGCTGGATGCCGCCGAACTGGCGCGCGGGATCGGCGCGGAGGGACGGGTGGCGCTCTATGGCATCCACTTCGATTTCGATCAGGCCAGTCTGCGGCCCGAGTCGCGCCCGCAACTCGAACAGATGGCGAGGATGCTGAACGAGCAGCCCGAGCTGCCGGTGTTTATCGTCGGCCATACCGATAACCAGGGCAGCCTGGAATACAACATGGATCTCTCCCAACGCCGCGCGGCAGAGGTGGTGCGCGCGTTGATCTCCAACTATGGCATCTTGGGCGATCGCTTGACGCCGATGGGGGTCGCGGGCCTGGCGCCGGTCGCCTCCAATGCCAGCGAGGAGGGACGTACCCGTAACCGTCGCGTGGAAATGGTCGCGCGTTAAGGCGCTTTCGCCCATGAACAACGCTCTGAAACTCCCCAAGACCTATAAGACCCTGTTGATACTGGCCCTGGTGTTCGGGCCTTTCTGCTGGCTGGCCTTCACCGAGGACGGGCAGCGGCGCACGGATCTCGCCCTGCTGTTCGCGCTCGGGAAACCCGAGTTCAATGCGGCGCTCGACGCCTTCCACAGCGGTTTGACGGAGGCCCGGCTGCGCGAGCGGTTTCCCACGCTGCGGTTGCACTGTGCCACAGGCGCCAATCCATTCGGCGATCGGCTGTGCGGTGCCGCCATCGGCTCGTTCAACCAGATTCCGGCCTCGTCGGTGACCCTGTTCTTTCTTGGCGAGCAGTTGCGCGCCGCCAAGGTGGTCTACCGGCGGTCGTATCATCGAACGGTGCGGGAGTGGGCGCGCCAGCGTCTCGCGCTCCGGGACGACAGCGTCAATCCAGCCGTGATGCAGCGGCAGGACGTGATGGCCGAGCCCGTCGGCGATGGCGCACTCGTCGTCCGCGCCGGCGAGCTGGGCAAAAAGGATGAACCGGCCTTGCTCTGGTTGTCTCAAGCCGCGATCGATGCGCGCCGCTGAGGCGGGCGATCCGGGGCCATGCATGGCGCGCTCAGTGAGTCGGCGCGCCGTGAAAGAAGAGTTCGTAGACGGTGAGCACGATTTCGACCACGATCAGGACCACGATGTACCACTCCACCCGCAGGCTGCGCTTGCTTTGGAGCAGATCGAGGAGCGTGCCGGCGGTGTCGTTGATCAGCGTGAGCTTGCGTTCCAGCGCGAGCTGGCGCTCGCGGATTTCATACTCGGCCTCCAGATTCAGGAACAGACGTTCCAGATCGTGCCGCTCCCAGATCACTTCCGGTTTATCGCCGACCTCGCCGCGCCCGACCATGTCCTGCTGGATCGCGAGTGCCTCGCCGATATGGCGAATCAGGGTGCGCGCGTTGCTTCCACCGCGTCCATGACGCTGGAGGCGGTCCGCGAGCGGTTCGATGCGGTCGAAAGCGCGCGCGACGCGCGATTCCTGCTCGGCGAGCAGCACGCTCTTGCCGAGGATGTCGGCCACCACCTGGAGCCTTGCCGTCTCCGTGTCGGTCAGGACCACGCGGTCTCGCTCGACGCCTTCGCTGCGGCCCGGGTCGACGGCCAGCACCAGGTTTTCGTACTCGGTCCGCTCCAGTGGCTCTTTGACCAGCGGCCGGAGTTGCTCGATAAAGGCGGCTTCGTCTTTTTGCTCGACGCCGAAGAGCACGACCGCGCCGGAGCGCAGCAGAACCGCGCGACCGCCGCCCGGAACGGCGACCACGAGCGGGTTGGTCGCCAGCGGCTCGAAGGGTGCGAGACGCCGCGGATCCAGATAGCGACCGAGCAGAATCGCGCGCGCGGTCAAGGATTCAAGGCCGGAAGCGGTGGGTATGGCAGACATGAGAGATCTATCCCGGGCGTGGGGGTTGAGTTCGCCGTTCAGCGCGGGAACGGCAGGAGCGCGCGGACGTACCAGGAGGCCGCGCGCGATGGCCGGCGACCGCCTACAGCACCGCGCTGAAGAGTTCCAGTTGAGGCGGGCCAAGATACAGATCCCGCGTGGTTTGACCCGCGTTGACGTGGGCCGCGCGAAAGGCTTCGGAATGGGTCCATGCCACGAAGGCGTCCTCGTCCGCCCATTCGGTGAAGGAAGCGAACAGGGTGTATTCGTCGGTCTCGGAGCCCTTGAGCAGATGAAAGCGCACGAAACCGGGCACGCGGTCCAGATAGCTCTCGCGATTGCGCCAATGCGCGACGAAGGTCTCTTCCTGGCCGCGCACGATGCGAAAACGATTCATGGCAAGATACATGTGCAACTCGTTCCAAATGGTCAATGCGGCTGATTATAGCGGAATGGCGGATGTCAGCGGTCACTGAGCCACGTATGGCTGACGACTCTTTCCACATGATTGAATCCGGGGAATCCGACATGACGATCGAACCGCTCGCTCTCGTTGCCTACTGCGATGGTTTTCTCGATGCCTCGCGCTTCGCCGACTATACCCCGAACGGCTTGCAGGTGGAGGGCGACCGACCGATCAGGCGGCTGGTCAGCGGTGTCACCGCCTGCGCGGCGCTGATCGACGCGGCGCTCGATCGGGACGCCGACGCGCTGCTGGTTCACCATGGCTGGTTCTGGAAAAACGAAAACCCCTGCCTGACCGGGATCAAAGGCCGACGCGCCAGGACATTGCTCAGCGCGGGCGTCAGTCTCATCGCGTATCATCTGCCGCTCGACGCGCATCCCGAGGTGGGTAATAACGCCACTCTCGGCGACTGGCTGGGATTCGTGGAGACGGAACCAACCGCGATTGCGAACGGTCTAGTGTGGGTCGGTCGGCTGCCGGTACCCTTGTCGCCCCCGGCGCTCGCCGACGCGGTATCGCGGCGACTTGGACGACAGGCGACGCGCGTGGGACCGGATCGGCGATCCATCGAACGAATCGCCTGGTGTACTGGCGGAGGGCAGGGCTATCTCGAACAGGCCGCCGCGTTAGGGGTCGACGCCTTTTTGAGTGGCGAGCTGTCGGAGCAAACCACCCATCAGGCGCGCGAAGTCGGTCTCTGCTATCTGGCCGCGGGCCATCATGCCACCGAACGCTATGGCGTGCAGGCCCTCGGATCGCATCTGGCCGAGCGTTTCAAGCTGTTGCATGAGTTCGTTGAAATTGATAATCCGGCGTAGACGTTATGTCACCGAATATCCGATGTGATCGGTATTTTCTCGCATTTTCCTTGACCTGCCTGGCAGTAATCGAAGAAAATGCGCGGTCGATTTTGCAGACAATCGTCATATTCTTATTTTCCACCTGAACGTTTCATCCAAGCTGTATGGGGCGCCCGCCGGGAATGCGTCGGTGGTGCTTGCGGCAGCCGGGGGATATTGGCCTATGAGCGCGGAAGGCGTGAACAAAATGAGGCGACGAGTACTCGTTGCCGCAACCAGCGTGGTCGGTGCCGTGGGCGCTGGTTACGCACTTGTCCCGTTCGTCGCATCGATGAACCCGAGCGCTCGCGCCCGGGCCGCCGGTGCGCCGGTCGAGGCGGATGTCAGCAAGCTGGAACCCGGCGCCTTGCTGCGCGTGAAATGGCGCGGCAAGCCGGTGTGGGTGGTGCATCGCACGCCCGAAATGCTCGCGGCGCTGGCCAGCAACGACCCGAAGCTGGTCGACCCGCAGTCCGCGGTCGCGACGCAGCAGCCGAGTTACTGTCAGAACGCCACACGCTCCATCAAGCCGCAGTATCTGATCGCGATCGGGATCTGCACCCATCTGGGCTGCTCGCCGACCTACCGCCCGGAATTCGCGCCCGACGATTTGGGTGCCGACTGGAAGGGCGGTTTTTTCTGTCCCTGCCACGGCTCGCGATTCGACCTGGCGGCGCGCGTGTTCAAGAACGTCCCGGCGCCTACCAACCTGGTGATCCCGAAGCACACCTATCTCAACGCCACCACCATCCTGGTCGGTGAAGATCGGGGAGGAGCGGCCTGATGAGCGCGGAAAAAACCGAAAATGTCAGTTGGATCGACAAGCGATTCCCGCTGACGGAGACTTGGCGTGCCCATCTCTCCGAATACTATGCCCCGAAGAACCTCAATTTCTGGTCCTTCTTCGGCTCGCTGGCGATCCTGACGCTGGTCATCCAGATTGTCACCGGCATCTGGCTGGCCATGAGCTACAAGCCGGACGCCACCCTGGCGTTTGCCTCGGTCGAATACATCATGCGCGATGTCGACTGGGGCTGGCTGATCCGCTACATGCACTCCACGGGCGCCTCGGCCTTCTTCATCGTGATCTATCTGCACATGTTCCGCGCGCTGCTCTGGGGGTCGTATCGCAAGCCCCGCGAGTTGTTGTGGATCATCGGCGTCGTGATCTATCTGGCGATGATGGC
>NZ_CAIPNF010000170.1 GCF_903866365.1 uncultured Thiocystis sp. | reverse complement strand
GCCAAACTGGCCGAATGCAGTGCCGAATTCCTCTGTGTGCTGGGATTCATGCTCGACGGGCGACCCTTCTCGGTGGCGTGTGACGTGAGGCGCGCCTGGCCCTAATGGTGGCGCTTGATTAGTTTTGTACTGTACTGAGGCCGCCTTGATAGGGATAATGACAGGAGTTCAGAAAGTTATTCTCCTTGCATTATGGCCCGGTGTGACTCTTATGCTTTTCTTGTTAGATCAAGATGGCTTTGCCTTGATTTGGGGTATTTTCGGATTCTATATATCTATTTTGTTGACATCATGGCTGTCCGAAAAATCGAAAGGAATGCCAAATAACAGAAAACGCCATCGGTTAAATCTTGTCAATCATTGACCTAACAAGCGGTTCAAAAGCAGACCCCGCAGACAGCACAGCGATCATCCTGCAAAGTCATACCAGCGGGGCCGCTAGGCCATAGAGAGCAGCAATCGCAGCAACTTGATTTCAATCTCAAAGCACCGTGAGCGTTCTTAGCACAACTCAACAACGAATCGTAGACCGTGACTATTATCTATCCTCGCACGCAGAAGAAGAGATGATGGATGACGGATTCGAGCGAGCTGATATCGAGAACGCCATTTTGAAAGGTTTTCTCGAAAAGAAAATGACGCACGACACACGGGGGACTCGGTATCGTATTGAAGGTCCATCTCTTTCAGGTCGCAGCATGCACGTCGTTTGCCGCTTCCGAGAGGAAGCGAGCCTAATCATCATTACCGTATACGCAATCTAGGTGCAATTATGCAGTGTGAATTCTGCGACGGGGAAACCCGACCCAAGAAGGTCAAACGGTCTCACTGGTTTCAGCAACAACTGTACATCGTTGAGGACGTAGAAGCCGAAGTGTGCATGGAATGCGGTGAAAGATATTTTCACGCCACGACTTTGGATAAACTCGATGCATTGCTGAAGAGGCAACATCCCGTGCGTGCGCGATTGAATGTAGAGATTGTCAACATGGCGCAAGCATTGGCCCAACAAGGGAATTAACAGCGACCTAAAAACTTACATGCGGACTCGATACGCTACCCGGAACAGTTTCCACTGATTGCGCGCCGGTCTTGATCCTCGTTCCGGCCATCGGCGATCCCGGAGGCGACCCGAATGCCGACGTCACGCTGAAATTTCAAAACCTGCTCCTACGTCACAGGCGTGGAGCCAGATAAAACCATTGACCACTGAACGACGACACTTATGAGCATCAAAGAATATCGCACCGCAGTCGAGGCCCGTGGCGGACTGCTGGTGGTCAAGAATACCCCCGCCGTGGCGTTCGGCGACCGGGTCCAGATCGAGGATCACAGCGGTCAGATCCGCAACGGTCAGGTCATCCGCGCGGCGGATAACGAGGTGCTGATCCTGATCTTCGAGGGCACCGACGATCTGGATCTGGAAAACACCTGGATTCGCTTCCTGGATGAACCGATCGAGATCGCGCTCTCCCCCGAGATCCTCGGGCGCGAATTCAACGGACTCGGCGTGCCCCGCGACGGGCGCCCGCCGGTGCTGTCCAGTCTGCGCCGTCCGGTCAGCGGGTCGGCCATCAATCCGGCCGCGCGCACCTATCCGCGCGAATTCATCCAGACCGGTATCTCGACCATCGACGGGCTGAACAGTCTGGTGCGCGGTCAGAAATTGCCGATCTTCTCGGGTTCCGGTCTGCCGCATAACCGTCTCGCCGCGCAGATTGTGCGTCAGGCCAAGCTGAAGGATCAGGACAGCAGTTTCTCGATCGTCTTCGCCGCCATGGGCGTGTCCTACGCGGACGCCAAATTCTTCCGCGACGAATTCGCCAACTCGGGCGTGCTGCGCAACGTGGTGATGTTCGTCAATCTGGCCGACGATCCGCCGGTGGAACGGCTCACCCTGCCCCGCACCGCGCTGACCGCCGCCGAATATCTGGCCTATGACCTGGACCGCCACGTCCTGGTGGTGCTGACCGACATGACGAACTATGCCGAGGCGCTGCGCGAGGTCGCCACCGCCAAGGGCGACGTGCCGGCGCGCAAGGGCTATCCGGGCTATCTCTATTCGGATCTGGCCGAACTCTACGAGCGCTGCGGACGTATCCACGAGCGGCATGGCTCGATCACCATGATGCCGGTGGTCTCGATGCCCTCGGACGACATCACGCACCCGATCCCGGACCTGACCGGCTATATCACCGAGGGTCAGATCGTGCTGTCGCGCGAGTTGCACAATCAGGGCATCTACCCGCCGGTGCATATCTCGCCCAGTCTGTCCCGCTTGATGAAGGACGGCATCGGCAAGGACGACACCCGCGAGGATCACCCGCGGGTCGCCGCCCAGCTCTATGCGCTGTATGCGCGCGCCCAAGAAACGCGCAATCTCGCCTCTATCATCGGCGCGGACGAACTCTCCGAGCGCGACCGCCGCTATCTGAGCTTTGCCGACGCCTTCGATCAGCGGTTTGTCGGTCAGGGCGAGTCCGAGGATCGTTCGATCGAGGCCACGCTGAATCTGGCCTGGGAGCTGATGAGCAGTTTCCCGAGGGACGCGCTGACCCGGTTGAAGGAAACGGATCTGGCCAAGCATTATCAGGGGAGCGATTAGCGCGGCTGGTTGCCGAAAAAACGGCTATCATTTCGCCATCTTCATTGTCGGCGCGAGGGTTGACGCCATGGCGCTTGCCTTCAAAACAGTCGTTACGCCAGCGGTCGTCGCTTTTTATGAGAGCGATTATTATCTCTGGCTGATCGAAAATGCGAACCTGTTGCGCACTGGGCGCGTCTCGGAGGCAGATCTCGACAGGATCGCCGAGGAATTGGAGGAGATGGGACGGAGCGAGCGGCGCGCCCTTGCCAGCCACATCAGCGTACTGGTGTCACACCTGCTCAAGTGGCAGTTCCAGTCGAGCCACCGCAGCAGCAGTTGGCGTGGATCGATCCAGAATGCACGGAGTTCCATTCAGGATCTGTTGGAAGAAAGTCCAAGTTTGCGCAACCAACTCGCCCCTCTTGTCGTCAGTAAATACCCGAATGCTCGTTTCAACGCCGCAAACGAGACCAATCTGCCTGAATCGACCTTTCCCGACGACTGCCCCTACCGTCTGGAAGATCTGTTGAACTTCGATTTCTGGCCGGATTGAACCGCGTCCGCGCCCAATTCGCCAATCAATCGCCATGCCTCGGGAACCTGACCACGGGATCACCTGCGAAACCTGCGACGCGGCCTGCTGCCGCTTGGAGGTTTTGTGCCTAACCGAGACCGGCGTCCCGCAATGCTTCACCAGACGGGACGCCTGGGGTGGCACGGTCATGGATCGACTGGACGACGGCTGGTGCGCGGCGCTGGACCGCGACAGTCTGCGGTGCCGTATCTATGCTTGGCGACCGCTGGTGTGTCGCGAATTCGTGATGGGCGGGCCTGACTGCCGGATTG
>NZ_CAIPNF010000169.1 GCF_903866365.1 uncultured Thiocystis sp. | reverse complement strand
AGACCTCGCTTGGCAAAAGCGTCCAAGACAATCTCCAGGCGGCCCTGACCTATTTCGCCAACCAACGGGCGCGCATGGACTACGCACAGCAGGTCGCCGAGAACCTTCCGATCGGCTCCGGCGTCATCGAAGCTGCCTGCAAGACCTTGGTCAAGCAACGCCTGTGCGGCGCGGGCATGCGCTGGAAGCACCAGGGTGCCAAGATCGTCTTGAGCCTGCGCGCGCTCGTGCAATCCACGGGGCGCTGGACGCAGTTCTGGGACAAGATCGATCAGTTTGGTGCTCGGCCCTGTTAGGATACATTATCGAAAGGCACCACCCGGCTCAAGGATGCCTATCGATCCCAGCCGTTCGATGCCAGAGACAAGAACGAAGTCGTCGCCGATTGCTACGAATCCATCGCCAACTGGAAAGTCTTTCATTTCCACGACACCAGCGATACCGCCGGCGTCAAGCGTCTCGGCGCGTTGCAGGACAATGCGTCTCTGCGCCCTGATGCCTCGAATCTGGCGGCCTTCCTGTACCGGCTGACGGCGGAAGCGCCCGAGGTCTATGCCCAGATTCGCAAGACCATTCGGCTCGCGATCCCTTTTTTCGATGATTTCGTGCTCAACCCCCGCGCACTGCCAACGGGAGAGGAACAGATCGCCCTGCTGTGGCAGCAGCAGGGAAGCGACTACAGGTTGTGGCCCAGTCAGTTGTCGGATGGCTCGATCCGCTTCATCTGCCTGGTCACTGCCCTGCTTCAGCCGGATCCGCCCTCGACCATCATCATCGACGAGCCGGAGCTGGGCCTGCACCCCTCTGCGATTACCTTGCTCGGTTCGCTGCTGCGATCGGCATCGACCCGCATGCAGGTCATCGTCTCTACCCAATCGGTTCCCTTGGTCGACGAATTTTCCATCGCGGATCTGATCATCGCCGAACGCGAGCAGGGGGCGACGATCTTCAGACATCTGGATGAGATTGAACTGCAACGCTGGCTGGAGGACTACTCCGTCGGCGAGTTGTGGGAGAAAAACATTCTCGGCGGGAGACCACGTCGATGATCCGCGCGCAATGCCAGGGCTTCGATGCCTGGCTCAGCCGCATCGAAGCATTGCAACCGGTGGGTCAGACATGAACAATCATTCTCCGATGAGCGATACCTACACCTTCGCGCGATTCTGGCGCTGCGCCCTGCAAGTCAATCCGGTTGACTACAGCGGAACTTATCGCGGTGCCGGGCATGGTTTGAGTGAGAGCGTCTACAACCAAGCGCTGCTAGAGAAATGCCTGGAACTCGACATCAAGGTAGTGGGGTTGGCCGATCATGGAAGCGTTGATCGCGTCGATAAGCTGCGCGATGTGCTCCAGCCACAGGGCATCCTGGTGTTTCCTGGGTTCGAGATCGCCGCGAACGACAAGACCCATTTCGTCTGCCTGTTTGCCGAGGACACCACCAGTCAACAATTGGAGCGTTATCTCGGGAGACTGGAACTTCTCGATCCGGATAATGGAGTGTGTCCCTCCCGGCTCAGCTCGGAGCATCTGATCGACAAGGTGGATCAGCTCGGCGGTTTCATCTATGCCGCCCATTGCACGAACGAGAACGGATTGCTCAAGAACCGGCAGAATCATGTCTGGCAACTGCCCAAACTGCGCGCGGCGCAAATTCCCGGCACGGTGGATGACCTGAAGGGCGACGAGAGCGATTTCTATCGCAAAGTCCTGTTGAACAAGAACGACGCTTATCGGCGAGAACGCCCGATGGCGGTCATCAATGCCAAGGATGTCGCCAACCCGGACGATCTCGATCAGCCAGGGGCGACCTGCTGGATCAAGATGACCCGACCGACCTTCGCGGCCTTCAAGATGGCTTTCCTCGACCCTGGCTCGCGCGTCCGCCTGAACTCGCGGCAGGCATCGAGCCCGATTGGCAAGATCCTGCGCATGCGCGTCGCTGGCGGTTATCTCGACGGCGTCGAGGTCGCCTTCTCCGAGCATTTGAATACGGTGATCGGAGGGCGAGGAACCGGTAAATCCACGCTGCTGGAATGTCTGCGCTACGCCCTGAACATTCCGCCGAAAGGCAAGCAGGCGCAGAAACTGCATTTGGATCTCATCAAGGCAAACCTTGGTCTCTCAGCGGGACGTATCGAATTGACGGTGATATCTTCGGCGCAGAACGGCCGGCAGTATCTCGTTTCGCGCCGTTATGGCGAACCGCCGATTGTGCGCGACCCGGACGGCAATGTGTCGACCTTGCAACCGATCGACCTACTGCCAGGTATCGACATCTACGGACAAAATGAGATCTACGAGCTGGCTCAGGACGAGACCAGCCGCATCCAGTTGCTGGATCGCTTTCTCCCACACGATGGCGATTTCGCGCAACGACGTGACGATCTCAGGAAACGCTTGCAGGACAATCAGCACCGATTGGTCAAGGCCCTGAGCGATGACGATGACCTGAAAGCCCAGATTGATCGGCTGCCCAAGCTGGAAGAGCAGTTGCAAGGCTTTGAGTCCCTGGGCATTCAGGAGAAGTTGGCGAAGACGCCGCTGCTGGCGCGCGAGCGTCAGATCGCCCAACGCGCGGGAGAAGAGATCCAGCATCTACATGACGGCTTGAACGGACTTCGCGACAACCTGCCTGACCTGACCTTCATCAGTGACAAGGCGCTGGAGGGATTGCCCGATGCGGAACCGCTGAGCCCCATCCGTTCGATCCTGGAGAAATTGCAACAGAGCTTCACCGGACACCTGGAGGCCATGCGGATCGAATTGGCCGAAGGCGAGCATCAGTTAGCGGCTCAATTGGCCGTGTGGGAACAGGCGCTGCAAGCGAACGAGGCCGAACTGGAGAAGGCCCTGCGGAGCTTGCCCGCCATGGCCGGCAAGAGCGGTCAGGATGTGGGGGTGGCTTATCAGCGCTTGATGCAGGAGATCGAGCGCATCAAGCCCTTGAAGGCGCGGCTGGCGACGTTCGAGAGCTTGCACGGAAGCCTGATACAGGAACGGCGCAACATCCTGGCTGGACTGTCCGATTTGCGTAGCCAACACCTCCAGGCGTTGCAAACGGCCGCAAAGAAGCTGAGCAAGCGCCTTGAGGGCAAGCTGAAGATCGTCATCGTTCCCGAAGCGGATCGCTCTGTGCTGAAGAGTTTCCTCTTGTCCTGTGACCTGGAAGGGGTTGGCGAGAAGCGGCTCGCCTGGATCGACGACTTGGAGACCATCAGCCCCTTGTCGTTGGCCCAGGCCATCCGACAGGGATCGATTGTCTTGCAAGCTGAATGGACGGGCATCACGCCGCTGGTCGCCAATGCCTTGACCAAGCTGCAACCGTCCCAGTTGATGGAACTGGAAGCCCTGGAGTTGGATCATCGGGTGGATCTTTCGCTGAACGTTGCCCACGGCGATTCGGTGCCCGTCTTCCGCCCCTTGAGCAAGCTCTCGACGGGCCAGCAATGCACCGCGATCCTGCACCTGCTGCTGCTGGAAAACGTCGATCCGCTGATCATGGATCAGCCCGAGGACAACCTCGACAACGCCTTTATCGCCGAACGTATCGTCACCGAGCTGCGCGAGGCGAAGACCAATCGACAGTTCCTGTTCGCGACACACAACGCCAACATCCCGGTGTTCGGCGACGCGGAATGGATCGGCGTCTTCACCGCCTCCGAGAGCCAGGGACGCCTGGGCTTCGAGGCCCAGGGTTCGATCGATGTGCCGGCGATTCGCGATCAGGTCGCCAGCCTTCTTGAAGGTGGCCGGGACGCCTTCGTCCAGCGCAAGGAAAAGTATGAGTTTTGAAGGTGAGCCACGATGTTGAAACCTGAATTGCTGGAGATCATCGCCAATGGCGAGAACTCGGGCGTGGAATTCAAGCGCGATGACTTGCGCCCCGAGCAATTGGCCAAGGAAATCGTGGCCCTGGCCAATTTCCAGGGCGGAAGGCTGCTGCTTGGCGTCGAGGATGACGGCCGCATCACCGGCATCCAGCGTGACGGTCTTGAAACCTGGGTGATGGACACGGTCTTTGGCCGCTACGTCCATCCGTTGATTCTGCCCTTCTACGAAGAAATCGAACTCGATGACGGCAAACGTGTCGCGGTGGTCTCGCTGACCCAGGGCACGGCCAAACCCTATGTGCTGCGCAACAACAATCGCGAGGAGATTTATATCCGTGTCGGCAGCACCTCACGTCTGGCCACCCGCGAGCAGCAGGCCCGCCTGTTCGAGAGCGGCGGAATGCTCCATGCCGAGACACTCCCTGTCTCCGGTACCCGTTTGGAGAACCTGGACCAAGCCCGCCTCACCGATTATCTCGTCAACATCGCTGGCGACGCGCAGGCGCCCGAGTCGCCAGGAGACTGGGAACAGCGTTTGATGGGTTTGGGTCTGATGGTGGCGCGCGAGGATGGGGCACCCGTCTGCACCATTGCCGGACTGGTCCTCTTTGGCCGCAGCCCGCGCCGCGGCTTGCGCCAGGCCGGTGTCCGCTGGATGTCGTTTGCCGGCGGGATCAAGGACTACGACGCAGAAGACGACACCTTGCTGGACTTCCCATTGGTCGCCCTGTGGGAGGGGCGTGTTGGTGCTGGCCGACAGGTGGTCGAGCCGGGGCTGATCGAACATCTGGCCGACAGGATGCGCCCCTTCATCTCGGAAGAGGGCAGCGAGATCACCGATAACCTGCGCCGCGAAACAGGGTATCGCTATCCGCTGGACGCCCTTCGCGAAACCATTCTCAACGCCTTGGTGCATCGGGATTGGACGCGCGCCATCGAGGTCGAAGTGGTCAACTATTCAGATCGTTTAGAAGTCATCAGCCCCGGCGCTCTTCAGAACTCGATGACGATCGAGAAGATGCTGGCCGGCCAGCGCTCGCCGCGCAACCAGATCATCGCGGAAATCATGCGTGATTACGGCTACGTCGATATGCGCGGCATGGGGGTGCGCCGCAAGATCGTGCCGCTGACCCGTGACTACACCGGTAAGGAGGCGGCCTTCGAACTGACCGACGACTACCTGCGCGTCACGCTTCCCGCCCGTCCGAAGCAGAGATGACCGTCACATGCAACCGCTGATCGTCGCCCAGCAAGTCACCCAGGGCGTCGCCGATTTTCTGCGCGCCGCCTTCCCCTCCACCACACCGGGCTTTACCGGGCTGATGGAGGCGTTCCTCGCCGAGCGCGGCAATCTGTTCAAGGGGCCGTATCTCACGGTGCCCCTGCCGTTTCGCCAAGCGCCGAATCCTGGCCGCCGAGCGTTCGACTGGCTCCCCGCCGGTTTCGTGCCCCACGCGCATCAGGCCCGCGCCTTTGCCCGACTGGCCGGCGACAGCGCGCAATCCACGTTAGTGGCCAGCGGCACCGGCTCGGGCAAGACCGAGTGCTTCCTCTACCCCATCCTGGAGCATTGCCGCGCGCAGCGGGCCGAGGGTCGACAGGGCATCAAGGCGATCATTCTCTATCCGATGAATGCCCTGGCCAGCGACCAGGCCGGGCGCGTCGCGAAGGAGATCGTCAAGGCCACCGCGCTGTCCGGCCTCCGCGCTGGCCTCTATGTGGGCGATGCGCCGGCGGTGGAATCCGATCGGGTGCGACAACTGGAGGACGGCAGCTTCACGGTCATCACCGACCGCCACGCGCTGCGCAAGGATCCGCCAGACATCCTGCTGACCAACTATAAGATGCTGGACTTCCTGCTGATCCGCGCCGCCGACACGCCGCTCTGGGTCCGGCAGCAGCCCGATACCCTGCGGTATCTGGTGGTGGATGAGATCCATACCTTCGACGGCGCCCAGGGGACGGATCTCGCGTGCCTGATCCGCCGCCTCAAGGGCCGGCTGGACTCACCGCCCGGTCAACTGGTCTGTGTGGGCACCTCCGCCACCCTGGGCGATGAGGGCGTTGGCGACTTGCTGGCCTTTGCCGGGGATGTGTTCGGCGAGACCCTGAACACGGATGCCGTCATCGGCGAAGAACGCGAGTCGGTGGGCGATTATCTGGCCGAGGCCGTGGTGGAGTTCACCCACAGCCCGCAACCGGCGGATCTCGCGACGCTGGCGCCGGAGCAGTATGAGGATCCGCACGCCTATCTGGCGGCTCAGGTGCCGCTGTGGTTCGGGCAGGACAGCTCGCCGGAGCAGATGTCGGATGTCGCCTGGCGGTGCGCGCTTGGCGAGCGGCTGAAGTCCCACTTTGCCTTCCAGAATCTGCTGCGTGACCTGGAGCGTCTCGGCGCGAAATCGGTTCTGCTGGAGGATCTGCTCGCCCTGCTGCGTCGCCGCCTGCCGGCCTGCGAGGATGAACGCTTCCCCTGGCTGTGGCTGTCCAGCCTGCTGGCCCTGGTGGCCCATGCGCGCAAACCCGGGCATCAGGACTTTTTTCTACAAGTCAAAGTGGAACTTTGGTTGCGTGAGCTGCGCCGCATGGTGGCCCTGCTCGACCCCGAGCCACGACTCCTGCACCACGACGATCTCGGCAAGGCCGGGAACGAGCGGATCTATCTGCCGGTCATCCATTGCCGAGACTGCCACGCCACCGGCTGGGGCAGCACCTTGCCCAAGACCAGCCCCACCCAGCTCACCCAGGACTTGCGGGTATTCTATAACGCCTTCTTCGCGGAAGACGTGACCGCCCGTTTTCTGTTTCCGGCTGGGGATGGCGTCGCGCCCAAGACCTTCGAGCGCAGGAAGGTCTGTCCCCAATGCGGCAGCCTCTATCCGCTGGCTCAGCCACAGTGTCAATTGTGCCCGGACGCCGCGCTGCTGGACATCGACATCACGGCCAATCTGCGTCAAGGCATCCGTAACGGTGCCAAATTCACCAAGTCGCACCACGACTGCCCCTACTGCGATGGGCATAAGACCCTGAGCATCGTCGGCTCCCAGGCGGCCAGCCTGGCGGAGGTGATGCTCAGCCAACTGTTCGGCACACGCTTCAACGCGGACAAGAAGCTGATCGCCTTTTCCGACTCCGTGCAGGACGCCGCCCACCGCGCCGGATTCCTGGCCGCGCGTACCTGGCGCCTGAACCTGCGTCCGGCCCTGGCGCAGGTGATCGCAGCCGCCGTTGACACCGGCCAACCGCTCACCCTGGCCGAACTGCCGCTGGCCTTCGCCCAGCACTGGCAAACGACGCTGGGCATCGGACCCTACCTGGTCAACTTTCTCCCGCCACAACTGCATTGGCTGCGCGACTTCGAGACGCTGACGAGCGAGGGTGTGCTACCACAGGACAGCGATCTGCCGCGCCTGCTCGCGGGCATCCTACCCTGGGTGATCAGCGCCGAATTCGGACAGGACGCCGCCATTGGCCGCACCCTGGTCGCCACCGGCACCGCCAGTGTGGTGCCACAGACCGGCGCCTTGGACGCGGCCGTCGGCTGGCTGCTGCCACGGCTGCGCGAGCAGCTCGATCCCCTGGCGAACACCACGGACGAGGAGGCCGCCACCTTTCTGCGCGGCCTGCTCGCCCAATTGCAACGGATTGGCGCCTGGCGTGTTCCAGGGCTGGAGTTCTACGCCCGCGTCGGCAGCCGACCCTGGGTGTACAAAAAGAACCCCAGCCAGTTTCAGATGCTGTCCGGCCCCCGCCCGCCGCGGTTCCTGACCCTGCCAGAATATCAACGCTGCGTCAGCGTCACTGGCCGGCATGCGCGACTCTTCCGCGCTTGGGCCTTCAAGACAGTGCCCGCGCTGCATGATCTGGCCCTGGGCGCCGATGACCTGCTGTTGCCGCTCTACCGATTGGCGCTGGAGGCACTGTTCGAGGCCGGGCTGGCGGGATTCGAGCAGGCCGATGACAAGCAGGACATCCGCGTCTGGGGGCTGGAGCCCGCCGCCTTCCGAGTGCTGCCCGGTGGACGCCGCTGGCGCTGTGGCCGCTGCCATGCCGAGGTGCTGTCCGGGCCGGATGACCACCTCGCGGGGCAACCCTGCCGGCGCGCCGAGTGCCACGGTCAGTTGCAGGCCGATGCCCACTTTGGCGACTACTACCGCAAACTCTATCGACATGCCGACATTCAGCGGGTGGTCGCGCACGAGCATACCGGCCTGCTGCCACGCGACACGCGCGAGGACATCGAGCGCAGATTCAAATCCGGCGGCATCAACGTGCTGTCAGCGACTCCCACCCTGGAGATGGGCATCGACATTGGGGATCTGTCGTCGGTGCTGCAGTGCTCGGTGCCGCCGCGTCAAGCCAACTACATCCAGCGCGCCGGTCGCGCCGGCCGCAGTACCGGCAACGCGCTGCTGCTGACCATGGCCACCAGCAAGCCCCACGATCTGTTCTTCTGGGACGATCCCAAGACCATGATCGCCGGCAGCGTGCAGGCGCCCGGCATCTTCCTGAACGCCTCCGCCGTGCTCGAACGCCAGTTGACGGCCTTCACACTGGATGGCTGGGTCCGCGGGACGGGCCAGGCGGCGCAGATCCCAAAGGAGATCCGCGCGGTCTTCAGCGCCATCGAGAACCAGTCGACCACGCGGTTTCCCTACCCCTGGCTGAACTATGTCGAGGTGCATCGCGCGACCTTGCTGGATCGGTTCATCCGCCTTTTTACCCTGGACAACCGCTGCGCGCTGACCGAGGGCACCCAGCAGTGGCTGGCCCGCTTCATCGCCGGCCGCGCGGATGAGGACAGCTCACTGCCGTTCAAGATCCTCTATCGGCTCCAGGGCATCGCCAAGGACGTTGCCGAGATCAAGCGCCAGCGCGAGCGCACGGTCAAGGAAATGGACAAGCTACAGGCACTGGCCGTGCGCGGCGAGGAACAGGATGCGGAGCTTTCGCGTCTGCTCCAGGAGCGCGCCGCGCTCTCCCGCCTGATCGGCGCGATCGAGGGCAAAGCCACCCTCAACGTGCTGACCGACGAGGGTCTGCTGCCGAACTATGCGTTCCCCGAGCAAGGTGTGTTGCTGCGCTCGATCATCGTGCGCGAGGCGCCAGTTTCCGGGGGACGGGCGTCTCGCCCGTCGGGTTCCACCGTCGCGAACCTGTCTGGCGGGCAGGATGCCCGCCCCCCGTTGACGTTCGAATACGAGCGCCCCGGCGCCTCGGCGATCACCGAGCTGGCCCCGAATAACACCTTCTATGCCGAAGGGCGTCGCGCGGTGATCAACCAGGTCGATGTCTCCAAGATCAAGCCCGAGGCCTGGCGTTTCTGCCGCCAGTGCGCCTACACGGAGCCGCTGTCATCGGGCGACGCGCACCCCGCGTGCCCGCGCTGCGGCGACAGCCTCTGGCGCGACAGCGGGCGGGTCCGCGAGATGCTGCGGCTGACCACCGTGTTTGCGCGCACCCTGGACCGGGACAGCCGCATCGCCGACGACGCAGACGAGCGCCAGCGCGGCTTCTATGTGCGGCAGGCCCTGGTGGACAGTCCACCCCATGCGGTGCGCCAGGCCTTTGTCATCGATCGACCCGAGTTCCCGTTCGGATTCGAGTTTCTCGACCGGGTGACCTTCCGCGAGGTGAATTTTGGCGAGCAGGCGCCCGATGCCTCGCCGATGACGATCGCCGGCGAAGAACTCAGTCGTCCCGGTTTCGCCATTTGCCCGGAATGCGGCACCCTGCAGCGCCGGCGCAAGGCCGAGGAGCAGCATCGCAACCATGCGCCCTGGTGCGCGAAGCGCAAGAACCCGGACGCCAGCACCCAGCAATGCATCTTCCTCTACCGTGAATTCACGAGCGAGGGGATTCGACTCTTCCTGCCCGAGGTGGGTTTTGCCGAATCCCATGAGTCGCTGCTGAGCTTCGTCGCCGCGCTGGAGTTGGGGCTGGCGAAACGCTTCAAAGGCGCGGTCGATCACCTGCGGATTGCACCCGACATCCGCATGGCCGCGGGGTCGGACAGCCCACGGACCTATCTGGTGATCTACGACAGCGTGCCCGGCGGCACCGGCTATCTGAAGGAGCTGATGCGCGATCCCGAGCCCCTGTTCGAGGTCTTCAGCCAAGCCTTGCAGACCTTGAACGCCTGCGCCTGCAACCAGAACGCCGAGGCCGATGGCTGCTACCGCTGCGTTTACCGTTACCACAACAGCTTCGACCGCAAAGCCATCTCGCGCCGCGTCGCGCAGAAACTGTTGAACGACGTCTTGCAATTCAAGGACGCCTTGAAGCCCGTCGCGAATCTGGCCGGCGTCCAGCCCGGCAACCCATTGCTGGATAGCGCGCTGGAAAGGCGCTTCCTCGAAGCCTTGCGGCGCGACATGGCTGGTGATGTTGGTGGTGAGCGATTCAAACTGAGCGACACCCTGTTCAAGGGCAAACCAGGGTATCAGGTGCAGGCCGGCCCGCGCCGCTGGCGTCTGGAATTGCAGGTCAATCTGACGCCCAGCGACGGCGTGGTAGTGCCCTGCAAACCTGACTTCGTGTTCTGGCCCGACGATGGCGCGGACGATCTGCCGGTGGCGGTCTTCCTGGATGGCTGGCAGTACCACAAGGACAGCGTACCCACCGATCTGGCCAAGCGCATGGCGGTCGCCAAGAGTGGCCGCTTCTCGGTCTGGACGCTGACCTGGGCTGACGTCGACGGCGTGCTGCAGGGGAGTGGGTGATTCTGCACAAACGGAGAAAAACTCTCATAGCAGGCCGAGCATGTACACGTCGGCCATCCGCTGGCACTGATCCGCCTCGTCTTCGGTCAACGGCGGCCGGCAGGCGTCATCCGTGAGCGCGCCGATTTCGTCGT
>NZ_CAIPNF010000168.1 GCF_903866365.1 uncultured Thiocystis sp. | reverse complement strand
CGTGGTCCGTTCTGACGCAAGCAGGTTAATGCGGTAACGGGGTTGGCCGATCATACTGACTGTACTGTGCGAACAAGATAGTCAATAGGGTACCATTAATCGCCAAAGCCCTTACAGGGACTTGGGCGCCGCTGTACTAGCAAAGTGTTACGTGTGACCATGCAATCGTTGATCCTGGGCATTGGTGCCTATCTGGTGATCAAGCAGGAGTTTACGCCAGGCATCATGATCGCCGGCTCGATTATTCTGGGGCGAGCCTTGGCGCCAGTCGACCAGCTGATCGGGAGCTGGAAAGGCTTCCTGTCCGCACGTTTGGCTTATCAACGTCTGCATGATCTGCTGGACATGATCACTGTGCGACAGAGTTTCATGAGGTTGCCCGCCCCGGATGGTGCTCTCATTCTCGATGGCGTGGTTGCCGTACCACCTGGTTCAACCGTGACTGTGCTGCGGGGGATTTGCTGCGAGATCGCCGCTGGCGAGAGCGTGGCGATTATCGGGCCAAGCGCAGCCGGTAAATCAACCCTGGCGCGTGTCGTGCTGGGTGTTTGGCCCGTGGCTGCTGGCAAAATGCGGCTGAGTGGGGCCGACATCGGTCACTGGAATCGCGAGGAACTCGGTCCTTACATCGGCTATCTGCCCCAGGATATCGAGTTGCTCGATGGTACCGTGAGCGACAACATCGCCCGCTTCGGCGAGGTGGACCCCGAGCAAGTGGTTGCCGCCGCGCAGCGCGCTCAAGTCCACGAGATGATCCTGCGTCTCCCGAAAGGATACGATACTCCCATCGGAGTCGGTGGCGCGGTGCTCTCCGGCGGCCAGCGGCAGCGCATCGGTCTTGCCCGTGCCATGTATGGCAAGCCTGTTCTCGTCGTGCTCGACGAACCCAATTCCAATCTTGATGATCAGGGAGAAGCCGCGCTGGTCATGGCCATTGCGCAGCTTAAGTTGGAGGGGGCGACCGTGTTGATCATTACGCATCGTGCCAGTGTGCTGAATTCCGTGGACAAGATTCTCGTGTTGCGGGATGGTTTGCTCGAAGTCTTCGGTCCCCGCGACCAGGTGCTGAACCAATTCATGCGACCGACTTCCACCGGCCGCCCAGCGACGCTGCAATCCCAGGCGGCGGGTTAGCGGCCTCGTCACCATCATCTGATACATCCACTGAACGCAGGGAATCAGTCTAGATGGACATGACAATCAGACCCCATCGACTCATCGAGACAAATGAAGCCGCCCACGTTCAGACCAGCGACAAGCCGGAGCGGATCATTGGGTTACTGATCTTGCTTGTGGCGTTGGGTGGCTTTGGTTTCTGGGCGCTTCTCGCCCCGCTCGACGGTGCCGTTATTACCTCGGGCGTCGTGGCTGTCGAATCCGCGCGCAAGACTCTGCAGCACCTGGATGGGGGTGTCGTCAGCGAGATTCATGCGCATGAGAGTCTGTTCAGAAAGTTTATCTAATGAAATTAGATTGTTGCAGTTTGACTTACACATGAAATTTAGGCAAAAGCCGATTTCCGTCCAGTTTGTGCTCCCATGCTTGAAAAAACATATGCAATTCAACAGGGACTTTCTG
>NZ_CAIPNF010000167.1 GCF_903866365.1 uncultured Thiocystis sp. | reverse complement strand
TCGCATTCAATAAAAAATAATATAAAATTCAGTTTATTACACGGTATTTAAAGGTAACAAAGTAGAAGTAAAGAAGGGCGGAGCGTTTGCCGACACCTTCCGCAGCGCCGATGACTTACTCGTTACAGGGTTTTGGCCGGAGCGATGATCGACGCCCTCGTTGCATTATCGGCCACCCCGTTTCGCACGTAACCCGAAAACCGGGGAAAGCATTCGGACCTCGGGAAAGTCTGTCCCGCATTTTAAGCCTGGAAAGGCACTGCGGGAACGTGTGAATCCATTGACGGAACCGGAAACCGGATGATTTCAGATCGGCAATCCTTTATCATCTTTTTTAATCCGACGATTCAGCACTGACGAATGACGATACCCACTCTTGACGAACTGCTGGCGCAACAAACCGCGCTGGCTCAGCAAATCGAAGACCTCCGAAACCGCGAACGGGCCGCTGTCCTCACGGAGATTCGCGCACTCGTCGAGAAACACGCGCTCACGGCAGAGGATATTTACGCGGCCAACAAGAAACGCAGTCAAAGGAAAGCCAAAGAGACGTCGACTCCGACGTATCGAGACCCGGAAACAGGCAAAACTTGGACCGGTCATGGCCGTGCGCCGGATTGGATCAAAGGGAAAAACCGCGCCGAGTTTGCCATTCCCCCGTCGGAATAGGCGGAGCTTTCCCCCTTTCAATCCGAAACCGTCACCAAGCGGTTGGATGACAGGGGAAGCGTTCGTTCCTGGCGTCGGATCCATTGATAACGCTGCCTGAATCGCGGGATCCATTCGGAGAAGGGGCGCGATGCCCAAGCGGAGTCGGTGCAGGATCTGTTTGGCGACGGGACGTGAATCTGGTGTGGAGCGGGTTAGGCTCGCGGCGATGTCAAGTTCAAGTGCGCGTGATCTATGTGCCATCCGATGCGGCGGGCTTGGAGCGCCTCGAAAGTTTTGCGAAACGGCGGCGGCAACGCGGGTATCGGGAGCGACCGAGCCAAGGCTAAGGCGCCTGACCTACGCCCCGTGCGGTTTGCTCGCCAACCGGACGTATGGGCGGACGCGCATGGCGCGAGACCTGTTGCCTTTCATGCACACATGCAACCACGCTTCTGCACGGTCATCGACGTGCCTCGCTTGATCCGATCGGTACAGTCGGAGAAGGCGCTAGCGTGGTCAAAATCGGATGGCCTGTTGATGGATAGACCCGAGCCGGGCTAGGCACCATTGGTGCGAATGGGCGGCGTGGTGCGGGCGGTGGCCCATGGCAAACGGCCACAGCAAACGCAGTTGGCGGATGACATACCCGCGATAGGACCAAGCGTTCACGGGAGAAACCTCATGCTCGACTGCCACGAAGAGCGCGGCTTCGATGACGTTCCGGTCGGGTATGGCCTCCAGAGCGACGCCTTCGCGTGTCAGATCGGTGTGCAATAGGTGACGATAGACGTTGACCAGCACCCGTTCGCGATGATTTTTGGGGGGGTGTCAAGCGTTGCACTTCACTGCGCGCAGAAGTGGAGACGCTCCGAGGCCGTCATCTCTTGGATACTCTGGAAACCGGCGTTCTCGTTCATGCGGCGTACTCCAAGGGGGTTTCGTTCAAGGATCGCGAGCGAGGTTACCGAACGAAGCCCAGGCGGTTTGTGCGGAACCGCACGGTTTGGAACGATCCGGTCTTGGCGTGGTTGGATGGCAGGAGGAAAACGGAGTGGATGGGGGGAGCGGGTTTGTTATCCCCAAAAACCGGGGATGGATGGATCGGTGGATAACCGTCTTCGCGCCTTGGCGGTCAAGCGGTTATCGCGCTGGCGAGAAATCAACCATGGCGTAGCCTGGAGCGGGCGAGCGGTGAATCGCTGGATCAACCCCGACAAGGGACGTTATTACCAGGTCGATCTGGTCCAGGATCTGTTTGGCGACTGGACTTTGACCCAGGTGTGGGGCGGGTTAGGCTCGCGGCGGGGTCAAGTGCGTATTGTCTACGTGCCTTCCTACGCAGCGGGCGTGGAGCGCATTGAACACATCGCGAAACGGCGGCAGCAGCGTGGGTATCGGGATTGGCGGTTCTCAACGAGACACATGGGGTCTGGCGATGAAACGCAAGGTCTACCTTGAAACCTCCGTCATCAGCTATCTGACGGCTCGCCCCAGCAAAAACATCATCGAGGCCGGCCATCAGCACAGCACTTACCTCTTTTGGGATCAACGAGACGACTACGATCTGTTTCTTTCGGAACTGGTCTTGACCGAATGTGCGGCGGGCGATCCCCATGCCGCTAGTACAGCGGCGCCCAAGTCCCTGTAAGGGCTTTGGCGATTAATGGTACCCTATTGACTATCTTGTTCGCACAGTACAGTCAGTATGATCGGCCAACCCCGTTACCGCATTAACCTGCTTGCGTCAGAACGGACCACG
>NZ_CAIPNF010000166.1 GCF_903866365.1 uncultured Thiocystis sp. | reverse complement strand
CGTGGTCCGTTCTGACGCAAGCAGGTTAATGCGGTAACGGGGTTGGCCGATCATACTGACTGTACTGTGCGAACAAGATAGTCAATAGGGTACCATTAATCGCCAAAGCCCTTACAGGGACTTGGGCGCCGCTGTACTAGGAGCCTGTCCGACTTAGGTCGGACGTGGCGGCGAAGCCGCTCTGGAGGCTGAAAATCACGGTCGTTTTCTCATCTCTAGGAGCCTGTCGGACTTAAGGTTGGCGATCCTCTTTTGCCTCTCGTGGAGGCTCAAAACGCTTCACGCGCCCCCCAATCAGCCGTTGGCTTGGTGTTGTTCACGGTTTTTATGCCCGTCTCGGCTTTTTGGGCAGACCGATCCCGCCAGCACATGGAGTCGCTTCACAGTGTAGGCCAGGCAGACCAATGTCCACTCTCCAGACACCGCCGTCAGGCCGCGCAACAGGAACTGCCGGAACCCCATGACCTCCTTGAGGATTCCAAACACGGGCTCCACCGTCGACTTGCGCTTGGCATCGAGGGCCTTGCCGTCCACGGTCTTGAGCCGATGCTGCATCCTGGCCATGGGACTGGCCGTCGCGGGCGGAGCGACGCCGGCCTCGGCGAAGCGGGCTTCCGGGCTGGGAGGGTGGGTTCCGCGAGCGCCGGCCAAGAGCGGGATGATGTTCACCTGCTCACACGCCTCGGCATTGGCGGCACGGCAATACCCCGTCTCACCCACCAGCGTCTTGACGTGCCCAAGCGTCTGCGGCAAGGCGCCCAGATGCGCCAGCGTGGGCGTCATCTCTTGCCGATCGTTGGGGTGTTGCGTGACATGCTGTTCCACGATCAGGCGACTGGCGTGCTCCACACGCGCCTGGGCGTTATCGCATGGCTCGAAACCACCACCGGAGACCGGCATGATCCGGGACTCCGGGTCGGTGACGTTCACGTGATCGCGCTCGCGCGCTCCAGGCTCCGGCGGCTTCGGCGCACGTCCACCGCGCTTGCGCCCCCGCTGTTTTTCACGTGCTTGGCGCGGCGCCATTGTCTCGTCATCGGCCGCCTTCTCGGCGTCATCGCGGGCTTTCGCGCGGGCTTCCAACTCCGTTTTCACGTCGCCGATCAACGGCAGCGGCGCTTGGCGCCGTGCGATTTCCTCTCCCACGCGCCTCCCCGCGACCGGCTCCTGATCGCCCGCCGTCTCGGCTTTCTTCAGCAAGGCTTGCACTTCGGCGCGCCATGGTTCTTCCCGGCGATTGGCGTCGCCCCAACGCATCGCTGTGTGCTTGCTGGCGTTGGCGTGCCTCCCTTCGGCTTCGCTCCCCGTGCTGAGCGAAGCCGAAGCAAGGACAGGCTTGGTCCCGTCCAGGCTCACATCGGCTAAGCGCAGAACCCCAACGGCAGACGCCCGGACCAAGAGCTGAGTCAACAGATCCTCCATCTCGACCCAAAACCGCTTGCGAAACGTGTTAATACTGTCGTGATCCGGATGGGGATTGCCCGTGATGTAGAGCATGGGGATCAATTCATCGGTTCCCTGTTCCAGCTTGCGACTGGTGAACACGCCCGTCGCATACCCGTAAAACAGCAACGCCAGCATCCTCTTGGGCGGATCGGGCGCGGAACCCCCGCCACGATCGGCACTTTCCAGGGCGCTGACATCCAAGCTATCCACGATGCTCACGATGAAGCGCGCCAAGTGATCTGGGTCCAGCCAGTCCTGCACCGGGATCACGAACGGTTGCTCTCGCTCGATAGGGATGAATTGATTGCTCATGGCAAGACGCTTCGGGTAGACGGAACCATCTTACCCTGGATATCGAGCGGTAAGTCCGACAGACTCCTAGAGTTCGAGAAGGTCTTGGTTCATCCTCGCAACATACCAGCCTCAACGGTCCCTGCGTAACATCAGTCACATTAAGGAATGGATCCTCACTAAGGCACTGGTTCAGTTCAATTTGGAAAGAAAAACCAAGAAATCAGGTAGTTGAGGGGATCT
>NZ_CAIPNF010000165.1 GCF_903866365.1 uncultured Thiocystis sp. | reverse complement strand
TGCACCGAAGGCGGCAGCAGGAAATCGATGTCGCGGTCGATCGTTCGAAAGTGGCTCATCGGCACAGGCCCTTAGTGTTGATGGCCCTATTGTACAGGGACACACTGCTCAGCGCCCGGAAAGTCCGACAGGCTGCTAGAGGAGCCGATCAGCGAAGCGGGCCTGAACCGCGAACGTCATGCCATCGAGGCCGATTACCTTTACGACGTGCAGGGTTTCGGCCGAATGATTGAGCGCGCCCGCCGCCTGGAGTTCGAAAAGCGGGTGGATGCTTACAAGGTGCGTCTGTTCGCCCACTCCGAAGGCATGCGCAAGACTTTGGCCGAAGAAGCGGGCGCCATCATCAATGATGCGGTGAATTTGATCGCTGAGCGAATGGCGCGCTCTGTTGTAGCCAAGCCGCTACAGGAAGATGACCTAGAGATGATCGCGGAAGGGTTGCACACAAGCCTCGGTCGCGCCGAAAGCGAGTCGCCAAAGGTCAATCTAGTGTTCAAGGAAGTGACCTATGAGCAAACCCAGGATAACGCCTTCAAGGACAAGCTGGACAAGGCGCTTCCATCGCTCGTGAAACGTCGGCTGGGCGGTTGGTACGAGAACTTCACGGCCGCGAAGCAGGCTGCTTCGCAATCAAAGGAGCCGCAGCGATGAATTCCACCGCCCACCAGGAAAAGCATTTCGAGAGCTACGTCGTTTCCAAGCTGGAAGCACAGGGCTGGACGGTTGGCAGTACGCTCCATTACGACACCGAGCGTGCCTTGTACGCGGATGACCTCATTGCCTGGTTGGAAGCCACGCAACCCGAGAAATGGGCGAAGCTCTGCAAGGACAACGGTGAACGTGCCCGCGAGGTGTTAATGGATCGGTTGGCCAAGGCACTGGAGACACGCGGCACCGTCCAAGTGCTGCGCCAAGGCTTCTCCATTGCTGGGTGTGGGCACCTCGATCTTTCTGAAGGCGCACCGGAAGACCAGCGCAACGCCGACGTCCTGAAGCGCTATGCGGCCAATCGCCTGCGCGTGGTGCCGCAACTCCACTACCACCCGTCGCGTAACCTGGCGATTGATTTGGTGCTGTTCATCAACGGGATCCCGGTCGCCACGGTGGAACTGAAGACCGACTTCACCCAGTCGGCTGACGCGGCGATGGATCAGTACCGTACCGACCGCCTGCCGTATGACCCCAAGACCAAGCGCCGTGAGCCGCTGCTGACCTTTAAGCGCGGGGCGGTCGTGCATTTTGCGATGTCGGATTCCGACATCCAGATGGCCACCAAGCTCGATGGCGAGAACACCTTCTTCCTGCCCTTCAACCAGGGCAACGCAGGCCATGCCGGCAACCCCGAACGCAAGGATCAGGAATACCCCGTCGCCTACTTCTGGGAGCAGGTCTGCCAACCGGATGCCTGGCTGCGCATCTTCCACAGCTTCGTCTATGTCGAAAAAAAGGATGTGGTCGACTTGAAAGGTAACTGGTCGAAGAAGGAAACCTTGATCTTCCCGCGTTTTCATCAATGGTCAGCGGTCAATGAAATGATCGACGACGCCAAGAAGAATGGTTCCGGCAGGTCGTATCTGGCCGACCATAGCGCGGGTTCCGGCAAGACCAGCACCATTGCCTGGACGGCTCACGATCTGATCAAGCTGCGGCGGGACAACGGCGAGGGCATTTTCAGCAGTGTCATCATCGTGACGGATCGCACGGTCCTGGATGGGCAGCTTCGGGATGCGGTGAAGCAGATTGACCATCAGTTCGGCGTGATTGCGGCCATTGATCGCCAGAAGTCCTCGAAGTCGAAGAGTCAGCAACTCACCGATGCCTTGCTGGCTGGCACGCCCATCATTGTCGTCACCATTCAGACCTTTCCCTATGCGATGGAAGCTCTCGTGACGGACAAGGCCCTAAAGGGCAAAAATTTTGCCGTCATCATTGATGAGGCACATCACTCGCAAACCGGATCGACGGCCGCCAAGCTCCAGACGGCGCTTGCCATGATTGGTAAGGGCAAGATGTCCACGCTGACGGTGGAGGAACTGCTAGAACAGGTTCAGAAGTCGCGGGCGCGTCCGGACAACATCAGCTACTTCGCCTTCACCGGCACGCCGAAGCATTCGACCCTCATGCTCTTTGGCCGACCGACCAACCCGACACAACCGCCATCGAAGGACAATCTGCCCCGAGCGTTCCATCGCTACCCCATGCGGCAGGCCATTGAAGAAGGGTTCATCCTGGATGTTCTGCGGGGCTACGTGCCCTACCAAACGGCGTTCAACCTCGCCAAGCAGATCGAGGACACCAAGCGGGTGAGCGGCAAGGCGGCCAAACGGGCGTTGGCGCAATGGATGTCCTTGCACCCGACCAACGTCACGCAGAAGGTGCAATTCATCATCGAGCACTTCAGCAAGAACGTCGCCCATCGGCTCGATGGCAAGGCCAAGGCCATGGTCGTCACCAGTTCGCGGGCGGCGGCAATTCGCTACAAGAAAGGCTTCGATGCCTACATTGCTAAACACTCGGAATATGTCGGCATTCGCTCCCTGATCGCCTTCTCCGGAAAAATGACGGGCAAGCAGGTGATGCACCCGGATGACGAGCGATTGGCTGACGAGACGTTCCGCGTCGATGAGAGCGAGGAATTCACGGAGGAAAACATGAATCCGGACATTGCCGGACAGGATTTGCGCTATGCCTTTGATCGCCCGGAATACCGGGTGATGCTGGTGGCCGACAAGTTCCAGACCGGATTCGATCAGCCGAAACTGATGGCCATGTATGTCGACAAGAAAGTTGCCAATGACGTGGAAATCGTCCAGACCTTTTGCCGCCTCAACCGGATGGCTCCGGGCAAGGATGATGTCTTCATTATCGACTTCGTGAATGACCCGGCCAATGTTCGGCGTGCGTTCGCCCTGTATGACGACGGGGCACAGATCGATGACGTGCAAGACCTCAATGTGGTTTATGAGATCAAGGAACAGCTTGATGCTCAAGGTCTGTACGAGGCCGATGACCTAGATCGCTTCAAGGACGCGCGCTTCAAGACGATCCGCGACATCACTCATGCCCATGAGCCGCAGCACAAGGCGCTGTATGCCGCCACAGAAGGGCCGACGCGACTGTTTAACCAGCGACTGAAGATGCTGCGCGAAGCGATTGTGACCTGGGAAGCTACCTTCAATAGGGCGCACAGCCTGGGCGACGAGGCGGGCATGAAATCGGCGGATCATCATCGGAAAGAACACGCCGACCAGATCAAGACGTTGATGGCCTTCAAAACCGGGCTCGGGCGCTTCTGCCGAACCTATGCCTATGTGGCCCAGTTGATCGACTTCGGTGACCCGGAGTTGGAGAACTTTGCCGCCTTTGCCAAGCTGCTCCAGAAACGCCTCAGCGGCGAGACGCCGGAGAATGTCGACCTGAAGGGCCTGGTGCTCACAGGATTCGACATCAAGCGAAAAGAAGACGATCCGTCTGGCGATGACGATGCGCCGGTCTTGAAGCCGGTCGGATCGGGCGGCGGCGATTCTGCCGGCGACAACCCGCACTTCCTTCACGAGATCATCGCCAGACTCAACCACCTGTTTGGCGATACCACGCCATTGCGCGACCAGGCGACCTTCGTCAATCACATCGTCGCGATTACCCGCGAGAACGATGTGGTCATGGCCCAAGTCGAAAACAATCCGCGAGAGCAGGCACTGAAGGGCAATCTGCCCGGTGCGGTGCAACAGGGCGTTGTTCGCGCACTGACCTCACACCAGCAACTCGCCACCCTGGTTCTGAAGTCGGATCGCCAGGCAATGGCGGCGCTGACCGATGTGGTCTATGAACTGATCCGCGACCAGCAGGACATTGACCTGGACGACCTGGGTGTTTGATCTGCTCAACCTGCCCGGCGTGAAGCCGGTCGATTTGCACACGAGCCATCGAGGCATCACCATCCTTGCCGACGTGGTGGAGGGTGAATTGCCTCACTGCCCGGATTGCGCAAAGCCACTCTATCGGCATGGTCGACGGTCGAATGTCTTTGCCGACACCCCCATGCAGATGCAGCCCGTTCGGCTGGAAATCACCCGCCCACGCTATCGGTGCGAGACCTGCGGTAAGACCGTCACACCTGAACTGGTTTTTCTGGATGAGAAGCGCCGGGCCACTAAGCGGCTGGTGGGCGCGATCCGCCAACGCTGTCTTGGCATGACCTTCCATGCCCTCGCGGAGCAGACCGGCCTGGCGGTCAATACGATCAAGAACATTGCCCGTGACCTGATTGAAGAGCTGGAACGCACCGTTCATTACGAGACGCCGGTCATCATGGGCATCGACGAAGTCAGCCTGGCGGGTGACTATCGTTGCGTGATTACGAACCTAGCCACGAATAATGTCTTTCAGATGCTGGAGTTTCGCACCCAGGAGCATCTGAAACCGTTCTTCAAGAATTTGCGAGACAGGGAACGGGTTGAGTGGGTTTGCACGGATATGTGGCGACCGTTCAAACAATCATTCAGCCAATACCTACCGAATGCCAAGCTGGTCATCGACAAGTTCCATGTCGTGAAAATGGCCTCCGAAGCCTTGGAAGAAGAGCGGAAGAAGTATCAGTCGACGCTGACCAAGGAGGAGCGGATCCATGTGAAAAAGTCGATTCGCTGGCTCATCCTGAAGCGGCCAAGCAACCTCAGCACCGCCGAGCAGAAAGCGCTGGAAGTGGTTCGTCAGAAGATTCCAGAACTGGCCCAAGCCTACGATTTCAAAGAAGCTTTCTTCCAGATTTACGACGAGCCGGACAAAGCGTCTGCAATGCGTGCCTTTGAGGCATGGGAAAACACGCTGCCAGAGAACGAACTTGAGAAATTCCGTGGCCTCGTCAAGACCGTGCATAACCATTACGACAGTATCTTTGCCTATTGGGACTCGCCCGCCCAGATCACCAATGCCTATACAGAGTGCCTGAACGGCCTGATTAAGCTTTCGAACAGAATGGGGCGCGGGTACAGCTACGAGATCATCCGGGCTAAAACCCTGTATGCCAAACATGCGCGCAAGGTGGGTAGTGGAGTGCGCCTAACAGCCCCATCCGAAACCCCATTTCCAACCAAGGGCGCCTCCGAAACAGTTGAGTACGGACCGCATATTCCAACCTTGATCGAGATGGCCGAAGCCGGTGATCTTGACTAGGAAATCAGGACTTTCCAACCTCAGATTGCAAATAGCCGATCAATCTTACTCGTGCGGATTGACGCTGCCTGAAAAACTCAGGCGGCTGACAAGACGACTGTGACGCATCCTCTGAAAGCCGACCACCGACTGCATGGTCAAACTCCCTCTCGATAAACGCCTCCAGCAGGCACTCGACCATCACCTTGCTGGCCATCTGCCAGCGGCCGATGCCCTGTACCGCGCCATTCTGCAAGTCCAGCCCAACCACCCGGACGCCAATTACGCCCTAGTACAGCGGCGCCCAAGTCCCTGTAAGGGCTTTGGCGATTAATGGTACCCTATTGACTATCTTGTTCGCACAGTACAGTCAGTATGATCGGCCAACCCCGTTACCGCATTAACCTGCTTGCGTCAGAACGGACCACG
>NZ_CAIPNF010000164.1 GCF_903866365.1 uncultured Thiocystis sp. | reverse complement strand
GTGCCGGGCGCGCGCTGTTATGGCGAGGTGCGCGGTCTGTTCGGCGGCGCGGCCTCGCGCGTGGTCGCGCCGGGCAGTCGGATGGTGCCGGTCGACGAACGATTCGGCGAACAGTCGGTGCTGATGGCGCTGGCGGCGACTGCCTATCATGCCATCGCCGGCCCCGCCTCGCCCCATGTCGAATTGATCGTCGGACATGGCGTCCTCGGGCGTTTGCTGGCGCGCATCGCGGCGCTGGGGGATGGCAGCCGGCCAGTGGTCTGGGAGACCAACCCCGAGCGCAGGCCGGGCGCCGAGGGCTACGGGTACGAGGTGCTGGCGCCGGACGACGACCCGCGTCGGGACTATCGCTCCATCTGCGACATGAGCGGCGATTCCGCCATCCTCGACAGCCTGATCGCCCGCCTGGCGCGCGGCGGCGAGATCATCCTCGGCGGCTTCTACAGTCAGCCGGTCGCCTTCACCTTTCCGCCCGCCTTCATGCGCGAGGCGCGGTTTCGCATCGCGGCCGAATTTCAACCGGCCGATCTGGCGGCGGTGCGCGCGCTGCTGGATTCCGGGCGTCTGTCGCTCGACGGACTCATTACCCATCGCCTGCCCGCGACCGAGGCCGACGCGGCCTATCGCACCGCCTTTGGCGATCCTTCCTGCCTGAAGATGATTCTTGATTGGAGAAACCTATCGTGAATGTACCCCTCAACGGTCCCGCGTCCAGCGCGTCGCCGGCGATCAAGGAGACCCAGATCATCGCCATCTATGGCAAGGGCGGCATCGGCAAGAGCTTCACCCTCGCCAACCTGTCCTACATGATGGCGCAGCAGGGCAAAAAGGTGTTGCTGATCGGCTGCGATCCCAAGAGCGATACGGCCAGCCTGCTCTTTGGCGGGCGCTCCTGTCCGACCATTTTGGGCACCTCCAGCGAAAAAAAACGTGCCGGGGAGGCGGTCACCATCGGCGAGGTCTGTTTCAAGCGCGACGGCGTCTTCGCGATGGAACTGGGCGGCCCCGAGGTCGGTCGCGGGTGCGGCGGGCGCGGCATCATCCACGGCTTCGAGTTGCTGGAAAGCCTGGGCTTCCATGAATGGGACTTCGATTATGTCCTGCTGGACTTCCTGGGCGACGTGGTCTGTGGCGGCTTCGGTCTGCCGATCGCCCGCGACCTGTGCCAGAAGGTCATCGTCGTCGGCTCCAACGATCTGCAATCGCTGTACGTGGCCAACAATGTCTGCTCGGCCGTGGACTATTTCACCGGACTGGGCGGCAACGTCGGCGTGGCCGGCATGGTAATCAACAAGGACGATGGCACCGGCGAGGCGAAAGCCTTCGCCGAGGCGGTCGGCATCCCGATCCTGGCGACCATCCCGGCCCACGAGGAGATCCGGCGCAAGAGCGCGAATTACGAGATCGTCGGTCGACCGGGCGATGCCTGGGGACCGCTGTTCGAGGAACTCGCCCTCAATGTCGGGCTGGCGCCGCCGGTGAAGCCGAAACCGCTCGCGCATGAGGCGTTGCTGAATCTCTTCAAGGGCGACGAGGTCGGTCGGCATGTCACGCTGGAGCCCGCGACGGCGGCCGATATGTGCAATGCGTCCGCAATCGTCAAGCCTTCGCTTGAAGTGGTCTACGACGATGTCTGAGCCGCGACGGGATACCCCGATGGCCAACGATCCCTCCCGGCAGCCTTCCGAGGCTCCGGCGAATCTTGAGACCGGCGGCTGCTCCAGCGCCGAGACGCTGAAATCCGCCGCCGCCAAGGCGGGGAATGCCGAACTGCTGAAGCGGCTCGCCGCCGACTATCCGGCTGGCCCCCACGATCAGCCGCAGACCATGTGCCCGGCCTTTGGCGCCCTGCGGGTCGGTCTGCGCATGCGCCGCACGGCCATGCTGCTGGTCGGCTCCGGCTGTTGCGTCTATGGCCTGAGTTTTACCGCGCATTTCTACGGTGCCCGGCGTTCCATCGGCTACGTGCCCTTCGATTCCGAATCGCTGGTCTCGGGCCGGCTGTTCGAGGACGTGCGCGAGGCGGTCCATAAACTCGCCGATCCCGAGCGCTACGACACCATCGTCGCCATCAATCTCTGCGTGCCGACCGCCTCGGGCGTGCCGCTGCGACTGCTGCCCAAGCAGCTCAACGGGGTGCGTATCCTCGGGATCGACGTGCCCGGTTTCGGCGTGCCGACCCATGCCGAGGCCAAGGATGTCCTGTCGGGCGCCATGCTCCATTACGCCCGTCACGAGGCGGAACAGGGGCCGGTCCAGGCACCGCGCGGCGGACGCAGCGAACGGCCCACGGTGACCCTGCTCGGCGAGATGTTCCCGGCCGACCCGGTCGGGATCGGCATGATGCTGGAGCCGCTGGGTCTGGCGACCGGCCCCGTGGTGCCGACCCGCGAATGGCGCGAACTCTATGCCGCGCTCGATTGCGCCGTCGCCGCCGCCATCCATCCGCAATACACCGCCTCCTGTCGCGAATTCGCCGCCGCCGGTCGGCCCATCGTCGGCTCCGCGCCCGTGGGACGCGACGGCACCGCGACCTGGCTGGACGCCATCGGTCAGGCGTGCGGGATCGCCCAAGACAAGGTCGACGCCGCCAAGAACAAATTCCTCCCGGCCATCGGCGGGGCGCTGGCGGCGATGCCCATCAAGGGGCGCGTCATCGTCTCCGGCTACGAAGGCTCCGAGCTGCTGGTCGCGCGTCTGCTGATCGAGTCCGGGGCCGAAGTGCCCTATGTCGGCACCGCCTGTCCGCGCACCCCCTGGAACGAAACCGATCTCGCCTGGCTCGACGCGCACGGTGTCCCGGTCCAGTTCCGCGCCTCGCTGGAGCAGGATCTGGCGGCGGTCAAATCGCTGGAGCCGGATCTCGCCATCGGCACCACGCCGGTGGTGCAGGCGGCCAAGGAACGCATGATCCCCGCGCTCTATTTCACCAACCTGATCTCGGCGCGTCCGCTGATGGGACCGGCCGGGGCGGGTTCGCTGGCGCAGGTCATCAATTCGGCACTGGCGAACAAGGAGCGGTTCGTCGCGATGCGTGGCTTTTTCGAGGGTGTGGGGACGGGCGAGACTAGCGGGGTGTGGCAGGGGATGCCGGTCAGGCGGGGGACGGCGCGCGCGGCGGCCAAGTCGGTGTCGTCGTAAACCGATACGTGGACTGGATTGAGGGAGGTCTGCGTAGGATGCCGTGAGGGACGAACTGTATCAGTTCGCAACTGATGTGGTTCCCTCGTCACCGCCTTCTGTCTCTACAATTAAACGATAATGACTTGGGATGAATCCAAGCGGCGTGCCAACCTGGCCAAACATGGATTGGATTTCGCCGGTAGCGAGGCGGTTTTCGAGCATCCAGTCGTCTCTTGGGAGGATGCGCGCGAAGCTTACGGCGAGCAGCGTTTATGCTTGATTGGCTGGCTCGATGGCATCCTGGTACACATGACCTACACTGAGCGCGGAAATGATCTGCATGTCATCAGTCTGCGCCGGGCGGAAAAACATGAAATCAGACGTTACGCACAAACGTTTTCCTGAAACCCCCGAGGAATGGGAAGCACTGATCGCCGAGGCGCCTGGCGAGGATCGGGCGCTGGTAGCCAAGGAAGAAGCGGCCTGGGCCAATGCCGTTGTGGTCAAGGAAGGAGGGTATCCTGCGTTCAGGGCTGCGTGGGATGAGCGTCGCCGCGAACGCGGGACGCAACAGGGATCAACCGAGGAAGCGGTCTCGGTTCATCTCTCGCCAGAAGTGATCCGGTATTTCAAAGCGGGCGGCACCGGATGGCAGAGGCGCCTGGATGCAGTTTTGCGTGAGTACGTTGCTGGACAGCAAGCGGCGTCAAAGTAGTTTGGAGTTTCATGGGGCGGTTCGCTGGTGCCGGTCATCAACGCCGCGCTCGCCAACAAGGAACGCTGACGCACACCTTTTCCGAGCGCCGAATGATGGGTTGCCAACAGCGGCAACTTAACCGCCCTGGCTGCGTTTCAGCTAGCGAGGTTCGTGATGACAAAGCTCAAGTATATCTATTGGCAAGATGACAATATGTGGCTAGTACAGCGGCGCCCAAGTCCCTGTAAGGGCTTTGGCGATTAATGGTATCCTATTGACTATCTTGTTCGCACAGTACAGTCAGTATGATCGGCCAACCCCGTTACCGCATTAACCTGCTGGCGTCAGAACGGACCACG
>NZ_CAIPNF010000163.1 GCF_903866365.1 uncultured Thiocystis sp. | reverse complement strand
CGTGGTCCGTTCTGACGCCAGCAGGTTAATGCGGTAACGGGGTTGGCCGATCATACTGACTGTACTGTGCGAACAAGATAGTCAATAGGATACCATTAATCGCCAAAGCCCTTACAGGGACTTGGGCGCCGCTGTACTAGCTTAACCGCTGCCTCGTTCCCGGCCTTGCGCAGTCGCGGCTTTTCACACTCGGATAGAGGACGACGATCAGTCATGAAACTTTTCAAGATCCGCGGTGGCGTCCACCCGGAGGACCGCAAGGCGCTCGCGGCCGGCCAGGCCATCGAGGATCTGCCCATGCCGGCCCTGCTGCACATCCCCTTGCAGCAGCACATCGGCGCGCCCGCCAGCCCGGCGGTGCGACGCGGCCAACGGGTCGCCAAGGGCGATCTGCTCGCCCAGGGTCAAGGCGTCGTCTCCGCCCCCGTTCATGCACCCACCTCCGGGCGCATCATGGGTGTCGGCAGCTATCCGGCCCACCACGCCTCCGGGCTTTCGGTGCCCACCATCACGCTCCAGCCGGATGGCGAGGATCGCTGGTCGGACCAGATTCAGGGGGTCGCCGACCCCTTCGCGCTGGAGCCGGACGAGATCGCCGAGCGGGTGGCGAGGGCAGGCATCGTCGGCCTGGGTGGCGCCACCTTCCCGGCGGCGATCAAGCTCAATCTGCGCAAGAAATACAGTCTCCACACGCTGGTCATCAACGGCGCCGAGTGCGAGCCCTATCTCACCTGCGACGACCGGCTGATGCGCGAGCAGGCCGAGGCGGTGATCGACGGCATCCGCATCATGGCCCATGCGCTCGGGGTCGCGCGGATCGTCATCGGGATCGAGAACAATAAGCCCGAGGCCCAGGCCGCCATGACCGTCGCCGCCTCGGCCGATCCCAACATCCGTCTCGCCAGACTGCCGACCCGTTATCCGATGGGCTCCGAGAAGCATCT
This sequence comes from uncultured Thiocystis sp., assembly GCF_903866365.1. Taxonomy (GTDB): domain Bacteria; phylum Pseudomonadota; class Gammaproteobacteria; order Chromatiales; family Chromatiaceae; genus Chromatium. Next base: position 2,999 of record NZ_CAIPNF010000163.1, on the reverse strand, counting down.
GGTGCTGGCGCTGACCGGTCAGGAGACGCCGGCGCGCGGGTTGACCGCGGACATCGGGGTGGTCGTTCACAATCCCGCGACCGCCTTCGCGGTGCATGAGGCGCTGCGCTTTGGCTATCCGTTGGTTCGACGGGTGGTGACGGTCACCGGCCGCGCCATCTCGCACCCGCGCAACCTGCGGGTACCGCTCGGGACCAAGGTCCAGGATCTGCTCGATTACTGCGGTGGCTTCAAGGCAGAGCCGGCGCGCTTGATCAGCGGCGGTCCCATGATGGGTCAACCCCTGCCGAGCACCCTCGTGCCGATGGTCAAGGGTAGCAATGGGGTGCTGGCGCTGACCGCCGAGGAGACCAATCTCGGCGAACCTTTGGCCTGCGTGCGCTGCGGTCGCTGCGTGACGGCCTGTCCGTGCGGCCTGGTGCCCCTGGAAATGGCGTCCTATGCGCGCGTGGGCGAGTTGGAGAAAGCGGTCAACATCGGTCTGATGGACTGCATCGGCTGCGGCGCCTGCTCCTATTCCTGTCTATCGCATATCCCGTTGGTGCAGTACTTCAACTACGCGAAGGGTGAGATGGCCACGCGCGGTCGCGCCAAGCAGAAGCAGGCCGAGACCAAGCGGCTGATCGAGCAGCGCGCGGCACGCATCGAGGCGATTCAGCGCGCCAAACGGGAGTCGATGGCCGCGCGCAAGCGCGAGATTGACGCCAAGAAGACGGTTGAGGCGGAGGCATCAGTGAACGCGGTTCGACCTGTCCAACTCCACCTAGAGGAGATCGACTGATGCACGTCGGCGTTGCCTATTCGGACAAATTCAAGCAAACCTGGCTGAAGCTCGACGTGCTCGACGTGCTCGACGTGCCCGACGGCAGCACGGCGCGCGAAGCGATCGAACGCTCGGGGCTACTCAACCAATTTCCAGAGATCGATCTGAACAAAAACAAGGTCGGTATCTTCGGCAAGATTGTTCCGCTCACCACCCAGTTAAGCGACGGTAATCGGGTGGAAATCTACCGGCCCATCACCGCCGATCCGGAGACCGTCGAGCGTCGCGACCGCGGGGGCAACGACGACGATTGATCCACGTCGTCGTCAACAAGCGTTCAACGCAGCGTCCTCGCCACCCGGCGACATCTGCCGGGTTCTTGATGACCCAAGGTTTTTGCGCATGCAGGAATACATTCTTCTCATGGTCGGCGCGGCGTTGGTCAACAATGTCATCCTGGCCCGTTTTCTGGGTCTCTGCTCCTTCATGGGCGTGACGACCCGGATCGACACCGCCATCGGCATGGGGCTGGCGACGACCTTCGTGATCACTGTCTCGTCGATGGCGAACTGGGCGGTCGAACACTATTTATTGGTCCCTTACGGCCTGGGCTATCTGCGTACCGTGACCTTCATCCTGGTGATCGCGGGTGCCGTGCAGTTCACCGAGATGACGGTACGCAAGGTCTCGCCGCCGTTGTTCCAGATGTTGGGCATCTATCTGCCGCTCATCACCACCAACTGCGCCGTGCTGGGCGTGGCGCTGCTGCTGGTCGAGGGCAAGATGAGCTTCATCGCGGCGACCCTGTTCGCCTTTGCCTCCTCGCTCGGCTACAGCCTGGTCATGGTCATCTTCGCCGGGCTGCGCGAGCGTCTGGCACTGGCCGAGGTACCGCCTCTGTTCGCCGGTCCGCCGATCGGATTCATCGTCGCCAGCCTTCTGGCACTGGCGTTCCTGGGGTTCTCCGGTATCAGTACCAACTAACCCGGATGTTTCATAAACCTGTGGGCAGGCCCAGAAACCGATGATCATGGTCGGTTTCAAGGGCGATGCAGCCGGCAGGAGGGGTTGCCGACGCTTGCGACACGTGAGGATGTGACCCTTGACGGTCGGAACCGGCCCGCCTGAGCGTCCCGGAAGGGTGGCGTTGCCATCAGACAGGCGCGAGCGATCCTGCCCGAACAGGCTGGATGGTCAAGGCCGGGGGTTGAGCGACGGGGTCAGGTGATGAGCGGATCCGGCGGACGGGTCAGGAAGACGATCTCGGTGACCCGGTGCAGCCGTGCCTTCACCGGGCCGTTCGACGGCCGTTGCCGCTTGACGCGATCCTTGTACTGCAGCACACGCACGGCGATTTTGAACTGCTTCAAGATGACCGTCGCGGGTTGCGCCTGAGCCAATTCGGTGTGGATGAGTACCTGGGTGCGCAGCGCGTGGTGTAGGACGTAGGCCCCGCAGGCGAAGAACAGGCGCAGGTGGTTGGCTAGAAAGCGATGGTCGGAGGTGCGCTCGCTGGCCAGGTCGTTCTTGAGCATCTTGATGAAATTTTCGTCCTGGCCGCGGGCGCTGTCGAGATCGCGAGAGAGACACTCGGGCGAGGGCCGATCCAGCGAGGTCACGACAAAGCGGGGGTTGTCGTCGAAGTCCATCACCTCGGCTTTGAGGATGACGCGAAACGCCTGAGGCCAAGTCCCGGCCGCGTATTCCAGTTCATGGTAGGAGCGGGTACTGGTCGGTGGAGGCTGGTTGAGGCGGCGGGCATTCTCACCGCGCACCGCATGACGTTGACGGTTGATGTTCAGAACGGGGGTGGCCAGTGGCGACAGGATCCGGTTGCCGGTGAGGCCGAAGATGAAATCGGTTTGGCCATCGGCGAGGGCGAGGGCCATGCGTTCCGGGTTGGCGACAGGCCCATCCCCGCGCAGGATCACGCGGGTTTCGGGCCAAGCCGCGCGCAGCCGCTGCAGCACGCGTTTGACGATCCTGGCGTTCTCGGCGCCGGTGGGACGCTTGCCGGGGCGCAACGCCGCGGTGATGAACGTCCCCGAGAGCCCCTCGAAGAGAAACAGTGGCAGATCGCAGTGGCTCCGATCGTCATGGTTGTCAAAGCTGAACGCCTGCTGGCCGTGGGTGGGATCTTCGGAATGGTCCAGGTCAATCACGATCACCTCAGGTGCCTCGGAATCGCTGGCGATGAACGGATCGACGAAGGCTTGTGCCATCCGATCAATGTCCT
>NZ_CAIPNF010000162.1 GCF_903866365.1 uncultured Thiocystis sp. | reverse complement strand
TTTTTAAACACAACCTGCTTTTTTGAAACAGAGGAGTACATGAAATGGCCGACGAACATTACGGAATTGCCCTGGGGATGATCGAGACCCGCGGCCTGGTGCCCGCCATCGAAGCGGCCGACGCCATGACCAAAGCCGCCGAAGTGCGTCTGGTGGGACGCGAGTTCGTGGGCGGCGGCTATGTCACGGTGCTGGTGCGCGGCGAGACCGGCGCGGTCAACGCCGCGGTACGGGCCGGCGCCGATGCCTGCGAGCGAGTGGGCGACGGCTTGGTCGCCGCCCACATCATCGCCCGCCCGCACCGCGAGGTGGAGCCGATTCTGCCGCTCGGCGGCCTCGGCGACAAGCAGGCCGGTTGACTTAACCAGCGCAGTTGAACCGCAAAGAACGCAATCGACATTGTTTTCAGATCGACACTCGGAGTATTTCACCATGGCCTCTGACAGCTACGGAATCGCATTAGGAATGATTGAGACGCGCGGCCTGGTGCCCGCCATCGAGGCAGCGGATGCCATGACCAAGGCCGCCGAAGTGCGGCTGATCGGACGTGAATTCGTGGGCGGCGGCTACGTCACGGTGCTGGTGCGCGGCGAGACCGGCGCGGTTAACGCCGCGGTGCGGGCCGGCGCCGACGCCTGCGAACGGGTGGGCGACGGTCTGGTTGCCGCCCACATCATCGCCCGCCCGCACCGCGAGGTGGAGCCGGTCCTGCCCGAAAAGCCCGGCGACACGGACGGCGGACACGGTCGGTCCTGACGGATGGTGCAGGCTCGCGCGGTTGAGACGATGCGTCGCCACAGCGACCGCCATGGTCTCTCCGCGCCTGGAACCAAGGGTCAAGAAACATGATGGCAAACCCGAGAGTGCTGGGCTATCTGGGCCGCGCCTTGAGCCACGAGTTCAGCGCCGTTCAACAGTATCTCACCCACGCCGGGCTCGCCCATTTGTGGGGACTGGCGGAGGTCGCCGACCATTTTCGCAAGGAAGCGCTGGAGGAACAGGAGCATGCGGAACGCCTGACGGCGCGGATGCTACGCTTGGGCGCCATGCCGAACGCGTCGCAGATCACGCCGGTCAGGGCCGGCCCGTCGCTCATCGATCTGCTCGCTGCCGATCTGGAACTGGAACGGCGCGCGGTGACGCTCTATCGCGAGGCCGCTGACTACTGCGCCCTGATCAATGACATGGACAACCGGGCGCTCTTCGGCACCCTGCATGACGAGGAGTTCGGGCACGTCCGCGAACTCGAAGCCTGGATCGAACAACTGCGCACCGGAGCGATAAACGGATGACTGCCACTCAGCAAGGCTGGAAACGACGCGAGCGCCCGCCACGTCTCGAACGCCGACTGGCGTTCGACGAATACGAACAGACGCGGGATTTTTTAGACGCGGTGGCCGTGATCTGCGAGCCGGGAGGCTATTACCCCGACATCAGCTTCGGGCGGACCTATGCGAACATCACCATCCATGCCGAACAGGATGCCGCCGACATCGATCCAGAACGCCTTGCGCTCGCCGATCGGATCGAAGAACTGATGAGCGCGCGCCCAACACCAGGCCAGCCCTAATGAAGACCGAAACCGAGCAGCCGACAGCGCCTGCCGAGTCCGTCGCGCCGCCGCCCGCGACGGCGGAGACCCGGCCGGCACTCACTCAGAGCAGTCCGAAACGCCCACCCAAGCGTCGACCGATGCCCAAACCGGCAGCGTTCGTGCCCTATGATCAGGGTTATCAGTCCGGGCAGCGGGTCTGGCCGGACTGAGGTTTGCTATGATCGCGATCTCAGTGAGCCAACGATGTTTGACCCCATGATGAATCTTACCCGTCATGTCAGCCTTCGTCAGCTCCAGGTCTTCGGGGCCATCGCACGCCTCAAAAGCTTCACGAAAGCGGCTGACGAGCTGTATCTGACGCAGCCCACGGTGTCGACCCAGATCAAACGGCTGACGGATGTCATCGGCCTGCCCCTGTTCGAGCAGATTGGCCGCCAGGTGCATCTCACGGATACTGGCCGGGAACTGGAAACCGCGGTCAAGGAGGTCTTTGGCGTTCTCGACCGCTTCGAGATGAAGGTCGCGGACATCAAGGGTCTGAAACAGGGCTATCTGCGGTTGTGCGTCATCACCACCGCCAAGTATTTCGCCCCAGAGGTGCTCGGACGCTTCTGCCAGCGTTACGCCGGCGTCGATGTCTCGCTCAAGGTTACCAATCGGGACAGTGTCATCGAGCGGCTGATCGGCAACAAGGACGATCTCTATATTCTGGGCCAGAACCCGGATCGCGACATCGACCTGGTCACCAGACCATTCGCACCGAATCCGCTCTATGTCATCGCCAATCGCGACCATCCGCTCGCGCGGGAACGACAGATCCCCCTGGAACGCCTGGCGGAGGAATATTTCATCATGCGCGAGCCGGGCTCGGGCATCCGCGACTATGTCCTCAAGACCTTCAATGAGGCCGGACTCAGACCGCGGGTGCGCATGGAACTCGGCAGCAACGAGGCCATCAAGCATGCGATCTATGGCCAGCTCGGAATCTCCATTCTCTCGCTCCACACCCTGATCCAGGAAACCGCGCACTCGCAGTTGACGATCCTCGATGTCCAGGGGTTTCCGCTGGAGCGCCAATGGTCTGTCGCCTATGCCAAGGGCAAGGAACTCTCGGTCGTCGCCAACGCCTTTCTGACCTTTCTCGACGAAGAAACCCCCCAGTTACGTAAGCAGTTGGACAAGACCTATAGCCGGCTGTCGCGTCGGCGCGACAACGGCGGCGGGTCCGTTATTTAAACCGCTTTCCGCATCGGGTAACAGCAGGCGTCATGTGGCCAGACCACTTCAGCAGCGACCGCGCCAAGGCGCGTATCCGTGCATGAGACCATCGTGAATTTGGGATACTCTACAGGTGTCTAGCCAAGGACTGACGTCCGTCAAGCCAACTCTCTGTATCGCCGAGCATGATCAATGACGCCGTGTCGATACCATTCAGGTGCAAACCTATTGGCGGATCGGCAGCATCTCGTCGAGTACGAGCAGGGCGGGCAGGTCCGCGCCGCCTATGGCAAGCGTTTGATGATTGATACTGAATTAAGGGCAATGAGAGGTGTAAGCGATGGAAGCCATGCGCACTATTCAAACCGTGGAGAATGGCGAGGTCCATCTCCGGTTGCCCGAGCAGTTCTGGGGCCAAGCGGTGGAAATCATCGTGCTGGGCGCGTCGCAAGAAGGCTCGCAACAGGTCGCGACCCAAAGAAGCTTGCGTGGTTGCCTGAAGCACTATGCCAAGCCTGACCTGATGGCCCAAGAGCAAGACGCCTGGCAAGAGGCAGCGAGCGAAAAACATGAGCCTCGTTGATGCCAATGTGGTACTGCGTTATCTGCTGGACGACCACGCTTCACTACAAATTGCAGGACTACCCCGGCGGTGTTCTTGAAAGGGCTGGAATGCTACAGCGAAAGCGGACTTGATTTCGTGGATGCCTTGCTTTTGGCCTATCACCTTGTGGAAAGCGAATCGGTTTTCACCTTCGACGACAAGCTCAACAAATATCTCCGGCGCGCAACGCCAAGGGGCGAATGTATTCGCCCCTACAACGATGCGCGGATCAGTCTGGACGCGGTTTAAGGCGTTCGAGCAGTTCGAAGCTGATGCCTCCGGTCGGTCGCATGCCTTCCGTTTGCTGGAAGGCGCGAATGGCGCGGCGGGTGTTGGGGCCGATCATGCCATCGATGGGGCCTGGGTCGAAGCCTAGCCCTTTGAGATTCCGCTGCACCAGTCGGACCAGCCGATTGGTGAGCGGCGGCGACTCCAGCAGACGCAGTGCTCCGGTCCCGGTGTCTTTGATGCAGCGATCCAGGGCGATGGCATCGGCGGGGTTGGTGTGACTGGCAAAGACGAAGGGAACCGCCGGATCGCAGAGCGGGGCCGGGGCGGCGACGCTGTCCGGTTCGCCGGCATCCGCGTCGCGTGCCGCGAGCGGCAGGTCGCCGGAGCGCGTTGGATCGGACTCGGTCACGGCCGCATCGGGCCTGTCGAGGGATTCGCGGCCGTCACCCGCCGCGTCCGGTTGCGCCGCACTGTCGGCGCTCGGCTTATCCTGTATGGCAAGCGGGTCGCCTGGCGCCGCGGACTCGGTTTGAGCGGCCGTTTCCGCCGCCAGACTCGGTGGGCTTAGGGATCCCGATGGACCGGGCGTCCCCGTGATCACGAACAGAAAGAGCATCGCCGTCAGCCCCAGCCAGAGCGCGCCGGCCACCGGCCACTCGCGCAGACGCTGCTCGGCGTCGCCCACCGGCTGGTCGAAAATCAGACGGTAGGCTTGTGTCGCGCCGCGTTCGACCCTGTCATAGAGCCAGCGCCAGGGACGCCAGAGGGTCCGCCCGAGCCACACCAGGACACGCAGAAGCGGCGCGGCCAGCACCAGGAGATCGCCGGGTGGAATCGGACCGATCAGCCGCTTGAACCAGTTCGGATAGCGCACCGCCAGTTCGCCGATGATGACGGCGATGCCGATCCCGGCCCCCAGGGTTGCCGCATTGGTGAGCCAGGCCGCCGGGTTGCCCAGCAGGAAGGGAAAGAGCAGAACCAGCGTGATCAGCACCGCCCAGGCGGCGCTGGGCCAGGCATAGCCCGGCTGCGGATGCGGTGCGGTGCGGACACTGACCCAGAGGAAGCGCGCCATCAACAGGGTGGTCGCGACCGCGGACAGGGCGACCGCCGCCGCCAGCCAGGTCCAGTGGGCGGCATCGAGCAGGGGCTTGATGCCATATTTGGTGACCGCGCCGCTGGTCAGTGGCGCGCCGGCGAGCGCCAGCGCCAGGATGACCAGTCCGCCAAGCACCAGCGGTTGCGCGATCGCGGCATGCTTACGCAAACCCACGCCGAGAAAGAGACCGCCCTTGACCAGCGCATGATGCGCCGCGTACAGGGTGATGGCGGCAATGCCAACCGGGGCCAATGCCGGGTCGCTCAGGATCAAGCCCAGCAGCAGCATCAGCAGACCCATCTTACTGATACTCGAATAGGCCAGGATGACCTTCGGATCCGACTGCGTCATGCCGATCGGCAGGGCGAAGAACAGGGTCAGCAGACCGGTCGCGCTCAGTCCGGCGCCCCAGTCGGCGAGCGCCACCGCGCCGACCGGCAGGAAGCGCAGCCAGCCCAGGATGGCGACCTTGATCATGGTGCCGCTGAGCACGGCGCTCGCGGGAATCGGCGCGGCCGGGTGCGCGAGCGGCAGCCAAAGATGCAGCGGGACCATGCCTGCCTTGACGCCCAGTCCGACCAGCAGGAGCCCGATCGCCAGGCCATCGAGGCCGACCAGTTGCGCGGCGGTCGGCACGAGGGTGCCCGCGTGACTCGCGATCATGACCAGCGCGGCAAAGAGGGTCACCTCGCCGAACAGGGCCATGACCAGATAGACCTTGCCAGCGCGCAAGGCGCCCGGATCGCCGTTGTGGATGACCAGACCATAGGACGCGAGTCCCATCATGGCAAAGCCGGCATAGAAACTCAGCAGATCCTGGCCCACGATGAGCCAGAGATTGCCGGCCATCGCCAGCAGGAAAAAGGTGCCGAACCGCCCGCCGTGCGCCTGCCCGCGCAGGCTGAAGGCGGCATAGACGCCCGCCGCCAGCCAGAGGATGGCGGTGAAGAGCAGATAGACGCGGCCGGTGGCATCGAGCCCCAGGGTGGTGCCGAGAAACAGCCAGGGCAGTTCCAGTCGGCTGTCCAGCGGGACCAGCAGCCCGGCGGCCAGTCCCGGCAGTGCGCCGATGGCGGGTAGCCACCAGAGCGGCGCGGCGATCGCGGCCAAGGGTCGCTGCGAGATCCCTGACAGCGTCCGCGCGCCCACCAGCGCCGCCAGCGCCAGCGGCCACACCCAGACCAGAAGCAGCAGCCAGGGGCTCACAGACCATGCTCCCGGCGCGCGATCAATTGAGCCCATTCGAGCGGGCTGAAGGGCGCCGCGGCAAAGAGTCCCGCGATCAGGCAAAGGGCTGCGGTGATCACGGGCGGCCAGAGGAGCGTGCCCTGGGTCTCGAAGCGGCCGGCGTGAAGATGCTCGGCGGGCCAGACCTCCGGGGGCGGCCGGAACCAGGCGCGATAGAGGATCGGCAGGAAATAGCCGGCATTGAGCAGACTGCTCGCCGCCAGGATCAGCAGCACCCAGTGCGCGTTGGCCTCGACCGCGCCCAGGCCCAGATACCATTTGGTCACGAAACCGGCGATCGGCGGGATGCCGATCATCCCCAGCGCGCCCACGCTGAAGGCCAGGGTCGTCCAGGGCATGCGCCGTCCGACGCCGTCCATCTGGCTGACATGATGAATCCCAAGCGTCTCGGCATAGTTGCCGGCGCAGAAGAAGAGCGTGATCTTCATGATCCCCTGATGCACCAGATGCACCATGCCGCCGACCGTGGCAATGGGGCCGAGAATCGAGGCGCCGAGCGCGATATAGGACACCTGACTCACGGTCGAGTAGGCCAGCCGCTTCTTGAGCCCGTCCTGCGAGAGCGCCTTGATCGACCCGTAAAGGATGGTCGTCGAGGCGAGGATGCCGAGCAGGGTCAAGAGCCCGAGCGAACTCGCATAGGCGACGCCGTAGACATCGTAGACCACCCGCAGGATGCCGAACGCCCCCGCCTTGACCACGGCCACGGCGTGCAGCAGGGCGCTCACCGGCGCCGGGGCCACCATGGATTGCGGCAGCCAGCCATGCAGGGGAATGAGCGCCGACTTGACCCCAAGACCGGCGAGCAGCAGGACGAAGATGGCGATCAACTGACCTTCGAGCGCGGGCGCCGATCCGGACAGCACGCCCCCCTGGACGAAATCCACCGGCCCCGTCAGCACGTGCAGCCAGATGGCGCCGATCAGCAGCAGCACCCCGCCGCCCATGGTATAGGCCAGATAGATCTTGGCCCCGCGCGTGGCCTCCGCGGTGCCGCGATGGGCCACCAGCGGATAGGTCGCCAGCGTCAGCAATTCATAGAAGATGACGAAGCTCAGCAGATTCCCGGCCAGGGCGATCCCCACCGTCGCCGAGACGCAGAGACTGAAAAAACCGAAGAAACGGCTGCGGTTGGGCGAGTCCTCCAGATACCCGATGGCGTAAATGGTCGTGACCAGCCAGAGCACGCTCGACAGGGTCACGAAGAGCACCGAGAGCGCATCGGCCTGCAGCACCAGTTCGAGCCCAGGGGCTAATGTCCACCGGGCCTCGTAGACATGGCCATGATAGACGCCCCAGATCATGACCCCGACCAGCAGCAGCTTGACGATGGCCCCGCTCAGGTTGAGCACGCCGCGCAGCACATGACTTTCTTCCTTCACCAGAAAGATGAAGCCGCCCGCCAGGAGTGACGTGAGGACGATACCGACCGGCAGCAGCGTGTCGAAGTTCATGCGACCACTCCGAAACCCATGAGTCGCCAGAGCAGTTGCGCGCCCAGACCGAGCACGACGGCGGACGTCAGCGCCAGCAGCAGGGCCGGCACTTCCGTGCTCGCCTGGGTGACGAAGCGGCGCGGTGTCGGCGCCTCATTAAAGGCGCGGCTGAGCACCCGGAACACGTAGGCCGCCGCCAGCAGGGTGCCGATCAGGATCACCAGGATCCACCACCATTGCCCGGTCGCGATGGCGCCGGTCATCAGAATCCATTTGCCGATGAAGCTGCCGCTCGGCGGCAAGCCGATCAGGGTGGTCCCGGCCAGCGCGATGGTGAAGGTGGTCGCGGGCAGATGCTGCGCGGTGCCGCCAAGTTCGTCGATCCGGTCATGTCCCGCGCTGTGCTGCACCAGCCCGGCGGCGAGGAACAGACCCGCCTTGGCAAAGCCATGACTGATCGCCATCAACACCAGGGCCGCGAGCAGATCATCGCGCGCCGGACCCTCGGGCGTTGCTTGCAACAGGGGAAAGAAGAGACAGAGATAGCCGATCTGGGCCAGGGTCGAATAGGCGGCGAGCAGCTTGAGTCGTTCGGCGCGCAAGGCACGCCAGGAACCCCAGATCACCGCCGCGGCACCGAGCAGCCCGAGCAGTCCGGCCGCGGCCGGCGTCACGATCGCGCCGAAGACATCCAGCCAGAGTCTCAGGATGAGATAGAAGGCCGCCTTCACCACCAGGGCCGACAGCACCGCGCTGACCGGCGCCGGCGCGTTGGCATGGGCGGGCGGCAACCAGAAATGCAGCGGGAAGATCGCCGCCTTCAATGCCAGTCCGCCAGTCATCAGCACCAGCGCGGCGCTCGCGACGGGGCCGGGCCGGATGGCCGCGCCGGTCAACCCGATGTCAAGCGTGCCATAGGCGGCATAGAGCAGGACCACGCCGAGCAGATAGGTCATGGAGCCGAGCAGACCCACCAGCAGATAGCGCAGATTGGCGGCTACCGCTTCACGCTGACCGGTCAGCGCGCCGAGCGCGACGGCCGTCAGTCCCAATAATTCCAGCGTGACATAGAGGTTGAAGAGATCCGCGGCCAGCAGCAGTGCGTTCAGGGCCGACCATAGCAGGAACCACAAGGGCCAGAAATGCAGGCGCCGCTCGCCCTCGCGAAAGTAGCCGGTGGCGTAGACGCTGATCGCCAGCGCCACCAGGGCCGCCATCGCCAGCAGCGCCGCCGAGAGTCCGTCGGCCTGCAATGCCAAACCCAGCGGCGCGCCCCATCCGCCCGGATCGGAGCGCAGACTGCCGTGCTGCCAGACCTGCACCGTGACCCGCAGCGACACGAGCGCGGTCGCGATGGCCCCGATGACTCCGAGCGTCTGGACGCGACCCGGCAGGGCCGTCACCAGCAGGGCGGCCAGCAGGGGAACCGTGACCGCGAGCGCGAGACTATCGAGCATCGTCTTCGTCTTCCAGACGGCGCCCCATCGCCAGCGCCAGCGCGGTCGCGCTGACGGCCACCACGATGCCGGTCAGGACCAGGGCATGCGGCACCGGATCGGGCGGCAGGCTGCCGCGTTCGGCGATGGCGATCAGCAGATGAAAGACGCCGCTGCCCATGACATTCAGCGCGATGACCTTGCGCAGCAGTGCCTCATGCACGAGAAAAGACCAGACCCCCAGGACAAAGAGCAGGATGCCGGCGCCGCCGTAGAGCAGATGCGCGGTCATGGCGTCGCTCCATCCGACGCGCGCGACCTTGGTTTTCCGCCGGCATAGGCCGCAGCCAGGATCACGCCGATCGAGACCGTCGCGGCGGTCTCGGCGAGCAGGATGAGCCATTTCGACCACCGTTGCGGATAGGTCAGAAAGCCCGTCCCGGCGACCATGGTCCCTAGCCCAACCAAGGCGAACACGGCAATGCCCGCCACGGCGAGCCGACGCTGCGCGCGTTCCGATGGCAGGCCGGCACGTTCGTCACCGGCAAGGCGCAGAAGTACGCCCGCGGCGCCCAGCAGCGCGCCCGCCTGGAAGGCGCCGCCGGGGGCATAGCCGCCGACCCAGAGCAGATAACCGCCGGTCAGGATCAGCAGGGGGACGACCCAGCTCACCATCGCGGCCAATGCCGACCCGGCCGGCTGGAAGCCGGGCGTCGCCGCGCCCAGCGACCAGATGCCCAGCAGGGCCGCAAGCAGCACCGCCAGTTCCAGCAGGGTGTCGTAGGCGCGGTAGTTCACGAGTACCGCGGTCACCGGATTCGTGACCCCACTGAGCGGCAGCGAGGCCAGGGCGAGATCCGCCAGCCGGGCGCCCGGCGGCTGCGTCAGGGCGACGTGAAACACCCACAAGAGCACCAGGGCGAACAGACACAGCAGGAGTCCGATCATCAGCTTCGCGGGGCGGTTCATGTCGCTTCATCCTCAATATCGTCAGTTTGAACCGCAAAGGCGCAAAGGACACAAAGAAAAACAAGGGTTTGAAATATGCATCCTATTCATCCGAGGGGTGAAGGTCGTCATCTTGCAAGACATTGAAGTCCTTTGCGTTCTTCGTGTTCTTTGCGGTTCAACTGCTTTTTTGATCATCATCCTGATCCGCTTTGCCCTCTCGCTGCCGGCGCGCGGCCCGCCGGGCCGCCGCCAGCATCAGCGCACCGCCGAGTCCGGCGCCGATCGCCGCCTCGGCCAAGGCCACATCGGGCGCCCCAAGGCGCGCCCAGACCAGCGCGAGCCAGAGTCCGAAGGCGATGAAGAACATCACGGCCCGGCGCGGCTCCGGGCTGGTGAGCGCGGCGATGGCCAGCACCAGCAGGGTGCTCAAGAGCACCAGGTCGAACAGAAAAAGAAGCAGCGTCATGACGAATGGAGATCCTCGCCATCGCCGCGCAGCGCGCGCTTGGCGATCAGATGGGCGCCGGTCGCGCCCGCCATGAGCACGAGCAGCCAGATCAGCAGCAGTTTCAGCGCATAGAAGACATCCGGCACCCAGGGCAGCAGACCCAGGATGACCAGGCCAAGCCCGAGATTGTCCGCCTTGGTCAGGGCGTGGAGTCGACTGAAGAGATCCGGGAGCCGCAGCAGACCGATGGTGCCGGCAATAAAGAAAAAGACACCGAGCAGGATCAGCGAGACTGACATCCATTGGAGTGGACTGGGCATGTGCAAGGGGTCCATAGCGGGATATCCTGTTCGATGGGGATCGGGTTCAGTCCTGGTCCTGTCCGATCCGCCTGCGGGTAAAGGCCACCGCGGCAACCGATGCCAGCAGTCCGAAGATCAAGGCGACATCCGCCAACGCATCGCGTTCAAAGGCGAATGCCAGCAGCAGCAGCACGCCGATCCCCATGGTCCCGAGCAGTTGCGCACCCATCATGCGATCGGCGGCGGAGGGTCCGACAATGACGCGTACCAGACCGGCCGCCATCGCGAGCAGCAAGACCAGGGCCGCGGCCATGAAGACCTCAGTCATCGGCACCCCCCGGCAATGTCTCGCCAAACAGCGCCGCGACCCGTCGTTCCAGCGCGGCCAGTTCAGGCGCCAGATCCTGCGACGCATCGAGAGCATGGACACTGATCAGACCTTGATGCAGATCCGCGCTCAGCGTACCCGGCAGAAGACTGATGCCATTCAGAAAAAGCACCCGCGACGCCGAGCTTGCCAGCCCGGTCCGGTAGTGTTGAACCCCAGGATCGATGCGCATGCGCGGCCGGAGCACGCGGCCCGCGACATCGGCCCCGCCACGCAACGATCCCACCACGAAAAAGGGGACGAACCGCAGAAACTGGCGAAAATCGAGCGTTCGCAGCGACAGCTTCGACAACCGGAGCGAGGCCCAGGTCGCGAGGATTGCCGCCGGCAACCCGATGATCCAGGAGGCCGGATCCCATCCGACCAGCACCATCCAGAGACCGGCGAAGAGCGCGAACCGGCTGCCGATTCGCAGGGGATTTGCAAGCGTCAGTCGTTGATACATGGGTTGTGAACCGGCGTTCTCTCCGCCAAGCATTCGGTTGCCGCCAACCCCGTCGTTGGCGGCCTGGGTTCTCAGGCGATGTCCGGGAAAGACGCTGCCGGTGCTCTGTTCGTCCCGAGCCTTTCGGCGTCGCGCGGGAGAGCCTTTTCAAGAATCAAGTATTCTGGGGGCGTGTGATTGGATTTCATCCTTATAAGGCGGTTTTCGGAAAAGTGTCTACCAAAATCAACGCTTCAAAGAGACAGAATTCACCGGATTTTTCAAGCTTGACGGGATTGAAAGTCAAGCACGGAATCCGCCGCGCCATCGTCTCCGAGGACAAGGCGCCCAAGGAAGGGGTTGAGGGGTCGAAGATAGCAGCGGCGCGGACCTTGTCTGTGGCGTTGGATGCGGGAGCCTGAGCGCGCGACATGCCGCCCGATGCGTCACGCCGCGGGGCAGTGTGACGGAAAGAACCTCTGCTCAGTCCCCGCCAAACCGCCCGAGCAAACTCAGGCCGAGCAAGGTCGCGGCGCCGACGAAACCGGCGGTCAGACCCAGGGCCCGCCAGCGCAGACCGGAAACGAGATCTTCCACGGGATAGGTTGAAATCAGGAAGGGCGATCCAGGGTCGCCAGTCTCCGCGACGCGCGACAGGATCGATTTCCGCTGGAGTCGGTCCTCCATATCGGCGGAGATTCGCGCGGCCTCCTGGCGGACTCGTTCCCATGCCTCCAGGCTGATTTGCCCATCGCCGTTGCGGTCGAAGCGGCCCAGAAGATAGACGGGATCACCCTCATGGATGCGTTCCTCGGTGAAGCGGTAAAGCCCGCCCGTCCCCAGCCAGGTAAACCTGGTCTGACGTTGGCGCGGATCCCTGTGGGGGCCTTCCCAACGGACGCGGCGATGGAGTTTGAGTTGGGCGCCCGCCGGTTCGACCAGACATTGGCCCGTCCCATCGTCGAGCAGAAAGGGGCGCTCGGCCGCGCCTTCCTCGACCGTCGTCCAATGGCGGCTCCGTCCGGCATCCTGTCGTTTCTGGATTCGGTACAGCCGTCGCATGTGATCACCGGACGTAGGAGCGGGTTTCAAACCCGCTCCTACGACAGGGTATGCCAGGATATCAGGTGCGAAGGCTATATCGATACCAGACGCAAGGCGTTGGGCCTGCAGGGTCAGTTCTCGCATCGTTGCCATGTCAGCCTGTAAAATCGGCCGGGAGGTTCTACAACCCCTTCGGCTCGGCTTTTATGCGGAGTTGAGGTTGTGAGCGGCGCGGGAGCGGATCTACGACCGTATCGGCGCGCTGCACGCTCAAGAGGCCGAGAGCGGCATCGCCCTGACGCCCGTTCACACGGCCGAAGAGACCGCCTCACGCATCATCGATCTGGCCAAGGCGGCATAGCGCATCGGGCCAGTTCGGCAGGACGGGCGTTGCGAGGGTGCGAACCGAGCCGCCCATCGTCCGTGCGTACTACGGAATCACAGGCAACGCGCGAGCGCTGGCCCGATTCCGGCATGAGGTGCGGCGTCTCTCTGGCGTAAGTGGCTCAACCGTCGCTCTCGGGCGACACGCCTGAATGGGGCGGCCTTTGCCCGTCTTGCCGATCGCTACCCACTCCCGCCTGCGCGAGTCGTGCAGAGCATATACGTCACGTAGTGAGTGTTAGATCGAGGAGCCGGATGCCCGAATTGGGCGCGTCCGGATCTGCGGGAGCCGCGGGGGAGCAATCTCACGCGGCGACCCGGCAGGGTTATTTTTCAGCGGGAATTGCTGGCAACGTGGCGAAGAAAAAGGTGATCGTCGCCAGCAACGCGGTTGTGACGCGCTGGGCCTTCTCAAGGCGCTCACGGGCGCGACGCGGCAAGTCCGCCGCCTCGGCGATCTATTGGCAAACCACGCGCCCCCTGGCGCCGGCCAACCGCGTGATCACGAATAGGGCCGCCAACACCTGCCGCGGCAACCACCCTCCGGGGTCAGGGTAAAGGCCCACAAGGCCGCCGGGACTTCCGCGTCCAGCGCCGCGCACGCGCCGCCATCCTGCAAGGTGGTGCTGCGCGCCACCCCCACCTGGGCCGCCATCTGCCGCTGCGAATGCCCAGCGTCCCACCCCGCCGCCGCCAGGCTCCTCGGTTCGGCTTGCTCCAGGCGCGTGCGCCGCGTCCGCGCACGTACCCCAGCCGCTGGTACCGCGCCAACGACTTGGTTAGAGTCAGACTTGGCAGACGCTTCGTTCATCGCTTCACCCCTCGGTTGTTTCGCAGCACCAAGGGTAGAGGACATGGCGGAGCGTTTGCCAACCTTCAGCCAGATCGAAGACCTACTGGATCATGGGGTTTTGGCCGGGACGATGATCCACGCCTAATCAAACAACGATGTCAGTTAGGCTCAAAGTTGTGATACCGGTGAGTGCAATCGCGAACTCAGCATCAGCATCGCTATCTACGTTGCCGTAAAGGACGCCTCCCGATAACTTCAGCTGACCAGCGGCCGTGAAATTGGCTGTGCTGATAATGAAGCCGGTGAACGCGTCGTTAATCGCTGTCGACGTGTCGGCATCCAATGTCGAGAGATCGATCTTGTCTTGGCCACGGGTGAAGTCGGCGATAATGTCCCAGGTGGAGCTGGTCGTCCCCATCTCACTCAGCGCGTTGAAGTCGAAAGTGTCGTTGCCGCCGTTGCTGGTGAGCCGGTCGTTGCCGGCACCTCCTGTCAGAATGTTGCTACCCGCGTTGCCGGTGAGCTGGTTAGCTAGAGCGTTACCTGTGCCATTGATCGCCGCCGTGCCCGTCAACTCCAGGTTTTCAAGATTGCTGCCCAGGATGAAGCTAATGCTCGCTTGAACGAGGTCAATCTGAGTGGTAGAGGGATTAATTTCGACCACAGTATCGCCTGCATTGTCGACGACATAGATGTCATTGCCATCCCCGCCCGTCAGGGTGTTGACGCCTGCATTGCCGGTCAGTCGATTGGCCAAGGCATTACCCGTGCCATTGATCGCCGCCGTGCCCGTCAACTCCAGGTTTTCAAAATTGCTGCCCAGGATGAAGCTAATGCTCGCTCGAACGGTATCGATCTGAGACAGCGACGTATTGGTCTCTTTCACAATATCGCCTGCATTGTCGACGACATAGATATCGTTGCCATTCCCACCCGTCAGCGTATCCGCGCCAGTCCATCCATCCAGGATGTTGGCGTATATATTGCCGGTCAGGGTATCGTTCGACGTGCTGCCGGTCAGGTTTTCGATACCGATCAGCGTATCCTTGCCCGAGCCGCCGGTATTCTGCGCGGCAGTGAGCCCTAGATTGACGATGACAGAAGTGCCGCTGGAGACATAGGAAACCGTATCGCTGCCACTAAAACCATCGAGACGATTATTGCCCACGCTGGCGATAAAGGTATCGTTGAAAGTACTGCCCTTGAGGTTTTCGATGCTGAATAGCGTGTCTTTACCGGAACCGCCGGTCACCTGAGCAGTCGCTAGGTTGAGGTTGACAGTCACCCCCGCCGTCGCGCTGCCCTCATAGGACAGTGTATCGGTTCCAGCCAGACCGTTGATGACATTGTCGCCGGTCGTACCCTGCAGAACATCGTTGTAAAGGCTGCCGGTGAGGTTGGCGAAATTCTTCAGGGTATCGGTTCCGGACCCTCCCGTGCCTTGGGCCGTGGTCAGCATCAGATTGACGTTGACATCGCTGGTCGCCCCAAACTGGTACGACACCGTGTCTTGTGCTGTACTTGGTGGGGTGCTAACGACGCCATCCAACTCATTGTTGCCGCTGTTGGCATAGATGATATTCGCAAGCGCATTGCCGGTGCCACTCAGATTAAACGAGCCCAGCAACTGGAGATTTTCGACATAGTCTGGAAGTACATAACTGATGTCGGCCTGTACCAGATCCGTACCGCCACCGTTTTCTTCGATCACTGTATCGAAACTGTCGACAAGATAGGTGTCGTTCCCTGCGCGACCTTCAAGTGTGTCGGTGCCCTCCATGCCATCTAAAAGGTTGGCCCCAGTATTGCCAAAAATCGTATTGTCCAGATTATTACCCGTTCCATGAATCGCTCCGGTACCGATCAGTTCCAGATTTTCCACAAAGGCGGGTAACACAAAGTTGACGCTGGACTTGACGTCATCGTTGCTCCCCGAGTTGCTGGTTTCGATCACGAGATCGGCGCCATCGACATAATAGGTGTCGTTGCCGTCTCCACCGATCAGCGCATCGGCCCCCAGCGATCCATCCAGGACATTGTCATTGGCGTTGCCCGTCAGCCTGTCGTTGTATTGGCTGCCGGTCAGGTTTTCGATGTTGGTGATGGTGTCCGTCCCGGAACCGCGGGTGTTTTGAGGGCTTGTGCTCGCGAGCGAAACCGTCACAGCGGCATAAGCCGCAATCGAATCGGTCAGTAACTGATAGGACAGCGTATCGACACCGCCACCGCCATCGATGATGTTGTTTCCAGTATTGGCATAAATAATGTTATTAGAGGCATTCCCGGTCCCAGTGATGTGCCCGGATTCCATCAATTGCAGATTTTCGAAATTTGCGATCAGGGTATAACTGAGACTGGATTTGACCAAGTCGGTGCCGCCCGTAGCACTGGTCTCGCTGACAACATCATCGATATTGTCAACATAGTAGGTATCGTCACCATCGTTGCCCGCCATGGTATCGGCGCCTGCGAGTCCGTTCAGGATATTGTTGCCGCTATTACCAGTCAGTTGATTGTTAAGATCGTTACCGGTGCCATTGATGTTGGAGTTACCCTGCAATTCCAGATGATCAACGTAGTCAGTCAGCGTATAGTTTAATAAGATAGAGCGCACGGTGTCGATGCCACCTGGCGCAGTCCCGTTCGTCTCGTTGACGAGGTCGAAAGTTGAATCGACAATATAAATGTCATTGCCATTGCCGCCATTCATCGAATCATTGCCTGCGCCGCCATCCAGCAGGTCAGCTCCGGCACCGCCGTTGAGCGTATCGTTACCAGCAAGGCCGCTCAAATTATTGTTGCCGGCGTTGCCAGTGAGCACATTACTAGAGGCGTTTCCTGTCCCGCTGATGTTCGCGGTACCGGTGAGAATCAGATTTTCGACATTGGTCGTGAGCGTATAGCTGATCGATGCATTGACCGTATCCAGTTCGGTCGGTGCTGTGGAAGTCGTGTTTTCGTTAACTTTATCGCCCGCATCATCGACCGTGTAGAGATCGGCGCCAGCACCGCCAATCATGACATCGGCGCCAGCGCCGCCATCGAGAATATCGTTTCCTCCCATCCCATAGAGCAAATCAGACTGATCTCCACCCGTTAAGGTATTGGCGCTATCGTCAGCGACGATATTCACCGTATTGTCGCCAACTATCAATTGGCTGCCACCCGCAAACAGCACGTTGGTTGTCGAAACCAGTTGTTCCAAGCGAACATTGAGAAGCGTAAAGGTCTTCCCTGCATAAACAAAGAGTAGATCGGCTCCTGCTTGAGTAATCGAACCGGAACTGGCAGTGATTGTCGCAATATCAAATGAAAGGAGATCGGCCGCTGGATCAAAATCGAACGATGATAGGTTGATAATCGTACTGAATTTATGTGTAGCCATGACGTTTTAACCTCGATCAAGTGATGAGAAAAAATGATTATCCCGTTGAAGGTCAAATTCGTTTGTCGACCTTTAAGTAACGAGTGAGAAATAAGTTATACGTCAAGTCAATCACAAGCCCCTTGAACAGGCGGTTGCGCTCAGGATGATGTGTAACTTGTTAGTGAACCGTTCCTAAGGCATCCCGGCGCCATGCGCGCGCGCACTGGCGATGCGGTTCCAGTATATCTATCCACTCGAACGTCTTCTGGGCAGAAGTTCTCAGTTTGAAATTGCGGTGGTCTCTTCTTCCAAAAACGGCAACCTATCGGCATCGAAGTGGTCGTTCGAACTAAAGTGGACCCCCTGTCCAGGACAGTTTTTCCCCGAATTTAAGTTGTGCTGCCGCCCTCAATCGCAGCGGTTTGGCGCTGCCCCAGTGTCCGTTCTGTCTCGCCGAAGCGATCCACGATGTTGGCTCC
>NZ_CAIPNF010000161.1 GCF_903866365.1 uncultured Thiocystis sp. | reverse complement strand
CGGCGGATGGCGTCGGCCCCTTCGAGCAGATCCAGAATGGTCCCCGCGCGCAGTTCATCGACCTTGTGGACCAGACCATGATCGCGGGCCGTGATACGCGCCAGTTCGCGACAGCGGTTGGGGATCTTGAAACGGTCGCACAGGACGTCCACCAGCGCCGCGCCGCGCCCCTCATGACCTTTGTGACTGGGCAGGATATCCGGCGGCGTCGTGCCCTTGCCCAAGTCATGACAGAGCGCGGCGAAGCGAACCTCCAGATCCGCCGACAGACGCGCGGCCATGTCGAGCACCAGCATGACATGAACGCCGGTATCGATCTCGGGATGCCATTGGATGGGCTGGGGCACGCCCCACAGACGATCCAGCTCCGGCAGCAGCCGCGCCAGCGCCCCGCAGTCGCGCAGTACCTCGAAGAAGCGCGAGGGGCGGTCTTCTCCCAGCGCGCGCGCGAGTTCTTGCCACACCCGCTCGGGCACCAGCGCGTCCACCTCGCCGGCATCGACCATGGCCCGCATCAGCTCACGGGTTTCGTCCGCGACCCGGAAGCCAAGATCGGCAAAGCGCGCGGCAAAGCGGGCAACCCGCAGGATGCGCACCGGATCTTCGACGAAAGCTGGCGAGACATGCCGCAGCAGCCGCGCCTCCAGATCGGCCAGTCCGCCATAGGGATCGACGATCTCGCCCGACTCGGGTTGCGCCAGGGCATTGATCGTCAGATCGCGACGCAACAGATCCTGTTCCAGCGTCACGTCCGGATCGGCATGCACGGCGAACCCATGATAGCCGGGCGCCGTCTTGCGCTCGGTGCGTGCCAGCGCGTATTCGTCCTTCGTCTCGGGATGCAGGAAGACCGGGAAATCCTTCCCGACTTGCTGAAATCCCCGCTGGAGCAGATCGTCCACGGTCGCGCCAATCACGACGAAATCGCGTTCCGTCACGGCGCGTCCCAGCAGGCGGTCGCGCACGGCGCCGCCGACCAGGTAGGTATTCAACCCTTGCGTGGCGCTCATGCGGTGCTACCAGCCGCCAACGGGGACGGTGGACCGCTGCCGCCAGCCGGGCGGTCGGTCGCCAGGGTTGGCAGTGCTTTCAATCGATTCGTCCACGCTCGTCTCCGGATTCCGATGGTTCTGGGATTATATCCAATGCCAGGTTGCGGTTAGAATGAGCGCATCACGTGAATCACTCGTCAAGGGATACAATAGATGCGTTTTTTCGGCTACCTGATTCTACTTGCGCTGATTGGCTATGCTCTCTGGCCCTATTACACGGTATATCGACTCGACGCCGCCATCAACCAGCAGGATGACAGTCAGCTTGCCGAGTTGGTGGATTTGCCCGCCATCCGCGCCAACTACAAAAAGCGAGTTAGCTCGGGTGCCGATGCGATCTTTCCCTCCGGCGACCCTGACAGCGTCATGCACTGGATCCGTCAGAACCTTGAGCGTCTGGGCGATTCGGCCCTGGATCAGGCGGTCACGCTACCCTGGGTTCATGAAACGCTGCGCGACGCGGTCAGCCAGGCGACGGGCCAGAGTCCGCCCTATCTGCTGGCCAGTATCGGCTTCGCCTTCTTTGAGTCCTACCAGCGCTTTTTGATCCGCATCGGGGACCTTGGCCAGGGTCCGACCCATCTGCGGCTCTCGCTGGTGGACGGTCATTGGAAGATCACGGATATCGTGCCTTAACAATATTGGCACTGATTGCACGTCCGCGATGACATCATTATCACCCTGGTGGACTCGCGAGCATGTTCCTCGTCTGTTGACGGATCTGGTCGCCGCCGAAGTCGCGCGCCTGCGGCCTGGACTGCTCGGGTTGCGCAACGCCCTGGAGCCGATCGCCGCAGCCGCGGCCGAGCGGATCGGCCCGGGGCTGGGCCGGGATCTCGGGACGCTTGAACTCGACTCGTTGGAGTTTCTGGATCTGGCCACGGTGGTGGTGGTGCAGTTCCATCTTCACGAAACGGGTCTCGACGATGACCTCATGGCCAGTCGCCACCTGGGAGAATGGGCCGATCTTATCTTGCGCAGCCGCGCCCGCTGGGATGAAGCGATCAGCTTTCAGACCTCCGGCTCTACCGGTCGCCCGAAACTCTGCACCCATTCGATGCCTTTCCTGGAGCAGGAGATCGCGTACTTTGCCGACCTGCTGCGTGACCGACAGCGTGTGCTCAGCGCGGTGCCTGCCCATCATATCTACGGTTTCCTGTTTTCGGTCATGCTACCAGCCCTCTTGGGCATTCCGGTACGAAACGTGCGCGATACGCTGCCCGGCAGCGTACTCAGGCGCGCTTGCGCGGGCGATCTGATCCTGGGGCATCCGAGCTTTTTCGATCTGGCCACCCGCACTCCGGTCGCGGTGGCGGACGACGTGATGGCTCTGACCTCGACCGCGCCTTGTCCAGAAGCGGTCTGGCGTCGACTCGGCGCGGCGAGTTTTGCCAGGGTGATCGAGATCTATGGCGCCTCGGAGATCGCGGGGATTGGTATCCGCGAGGCGTTGGACGCCCCTTTCCGACTTCTGCCGCATTGGTCGCGCGTTGCCGGTTCTCATGATCGGATCCGACGGTGGCGGACGGCTGACGAAGCGGTGGAGAGTGAGCTTCCGGACCATGTCCGATGGCTCGACGACCATGCTTTCCACGTCACTGGACGTCGTGACGGAGCGGTGCAGGTTGGCGGGGTGAATGTCTTTCCGCAACGGGTGCGGCACTGTCTGTGCGAGCATCCAGAGGTCGCGGACGCGCTGGTGCGTCTGGCGAGCGTCGAGCGGGGAGGGCGGTTGAAAGCGTTCGTCGTCCCTGGTCCCGCCTGTCTTGAGACCGAGCGCTTGCCTGAGCGCCTGCAACTCTGGCTTGCCGAACGCCTGACGCCCGCCGAACAGCCCCGTTCCATTACCCTCGGTTCGCATCTGCCAAGGTCGGTTCAGGGGAAGGCGATGGATTGGGATTAGGTTTTTTCGGTGGTTAGTGGTCCGTTGCCTGCCTGCTTTTCAGGCGTAAAGCCTCCTCCGGGGGCACCGGACGCGACCAGAGATAACCCTGTCCCCAATCGCACCCGAGTTCCTTGAGCAGTTCGAGTTGCCGCGGGGTTTCGATGCCCTCGGCGATGACCTCCTTGCCGATGGAATGGGCCATGGCGATCATGCCGGCGACCAGACTGCGGTCGCGGGGGGCCTCGATGCCGCGAATGAATCCGCGGTCGATCTTGAGATTCGAGATCGGTAGCTCGCGCAGATAGACCATGGAGCTGAAGCCGGTGCCGAAATCGTCGAGCGACAGCGTGACCCCGCCACGGTCCAGGATATTCAGCGAGGTTTTCACGCTCGGCGTCATGCGCAGCAGCAGGGATTCGGTGATCTCGATCTCGATCAGATCCGGCGGCACGTCGGCGGCGTGCAGGTCTTCGAGCAACCGGCGCGCGAAGCCGCGCGCCTCCAGGTCGGCGGCGGAGACATTGATGCCAAGCCGCACGCCCTCGCCGTCGTGTTCGAGCTGTTCGCGCAGGAGCCGGATGGACTGGCGCAGCACGGCGGCGGTGACGGCGCCGATCAAGCCGTTGCGTTCGGCCGCCGGAATGAAATCGCTCGGCATGACGATCGCGCCATCCTCGTCGCGCCAGCGTGCCAGAACCTCGAAGCGCCGCTGCCGGTCGGTGGCGGCGATGGCGATCTGCGGCTGAAGCAGGATTTCGATGGCGTCCATGGGCGAGCGGCCCAGCACCGCGCGGTCGATTTCCAGGTGTTTGCGCGCCTGCGTTTCCAGCTTGCGATCGAAGGGGCGGGCACAGTTGCGCCCATCCGCCTTGGCCCAATAGAGGGCCAGATCGGCCTGCTTGAGCAACTCACCAGGCTCGGAGTCGGCGCCGCCGATGGCGAGCCCCAGCGAGCAGGTGATGGAGAAGCTGTCCCCCTCGATCAGAATGGTCTGGCGCAGCGATTCGATCATTTGCTCCACGCACGCGAGCGGATCCTCGTCCGCCGGTTGCGGCAGCAGCAGCACGAATTCGTCGCCGCCGAGCCGCGCGGCCAGTCCCTCGTCGGGCAGCGATTCGCGGATGCGCTCGGCCAGGGCGCGCAGCAGGAGATCGCCCTTGTCGTGACCGAGGGTGTCGTTGATGGTCTTGAAATGATCGATATCCAGGAGCGCGACGGAAAACCAGGAACCATCGCGTTGGCTGGATTCGATCGCCTCGGTGAGCGCCTCGCGGAAACGCGCCCGATTCGGCAGTCCGGTGAGTGCGTCATGCAGTGCGCGATGGCGCATTTCCTCGCGCGAATCGCGTAATTGATCGCGCTGTCGCGCCAGCGACTGGGCGAGGCGCTCGAAATGCGCGGCATTGGCGACGAGCACCTGCTGGATCAGATTTTTCAGCGCCAGCCCGGTCGCCAGCGCGACCGCCGACCAGGGCCGCGCATGATGGGTCCGCTCTTCCTTCCAGACCTGGAAGGTGCGGTTCGACCAACCGAGGGGACGCTCGCCATCCATGGTGGCGAACGGCAGCGAGGCCGGATCGGCGCCCCAGTTGACGGTGTATTTGACCCGTCGTCGCCCAAAGATCAGGATATCCTCGCGTCGCTCGTCGATGAACAGCGCGATGACCCCGGCGAGCCGATCCGGACAAACCGCCGCCGGCTCGAATTCGCAGGAAAGACAGTCGGTACTCCAGAGGGAGCCTGGGCGGCTACGCAGAAAATCGAGCAGCGACTGGATCTGGTCCGCCGGCAGGTTGCAATCCTGCCCCAGGAATAGCGGCTGGCCATGGTGAAAGATCTGCACCATGTCGGCGCCGATCAGATCGCGGAGCAGTTGCTCCTTGCCGATAAAACTCTCCGGAAAGGGTTGCTCGATGTCGATCTCGCCGACGATTCCATTCACCTCCGCCATGCCCAGCTCGCTCGCGCGATTGCGCTCGCGTTCCTCAATGAGCGCCAGGCGCGCGGACAGACAGCCACCCAGCTCGATCAGCCGCCGCCGCGCATAAGCGGTCACGGGATGCGGCGCGCGATGATGAAAGATCACCAGCCCCCACAGCCGTTCCTCGTCCATGATCGACAACGACATGGAGCCGTTTACATCAAAACGTTTCAGATAGTTGCGATGGATCGGCGACTGGGCGCGCAGATGGGCGACGCCGATATCGATGGCGTCGGGGGCCAGTGTCTTGCTCAACAGCGGCACGTCCGAATGATCGAGACTGGGTGCGTAGCGCAGCGGTGTCTCGCGATAGAGCGCGCGCGCCTGGCGCGGAATATCGGTCGCCGGATAGCGCAACCCCAGGATTGGGGGCCAGGCGTCCGGTAGCAGGCTCTCGGCGATCACGATGCCATCGTCATTCGGCTCGAAGCGGTAGACGACCACCCGCTCGAATCCGCTCAGATAGCGCAATGCCGCGACGGCCTCGCGGCAGACCTTGGCCACATCGGCGCAGGCCCGCAGACGCCGCTGGAAGGACTCGACATCGAAGCCACGCAGGCGCGCATCCATCGCCATCTCGCCTTGCGGCTCGATCTCCAGCAGCAACTGACCACGCCAGCGGTGCAGACGGACAGCGAGCGAGAGATCGTCAACCGGTGCCGCCGTGCTAAAGAAGGAGGGACGGAAGGCGGCGGCCTCCGCGCCCGTGCCCAAACAGTCGTGCAGCTCGGATTCGCCGTTCGGCAGGGCTCGCGTCACGGGTTCGCCCAGCAGGGCTTCCGGATCCAGCCCCAGATACAGGGCGGTATTGGCGCTGCACGCGGCGATGCGCAGCGTTTCCGGATCGACCACCAGCAGACAGCCGAACGGCTGGATCGCGCCGCAGGTGGCGATGGGTTCCGCGTCGCACTGGGAAAAATCGAACGAGGCCGCCGACAGGTTGGCCAGCGATTCGCCGAACTTACCGGAGATCAGGTCATGAGCCACCCGTTCATTCCGCGGCGGCAGTTGGCGCAGGGGCTCGACGATGATCCAGAACTCGCCGGGGCGGCTGGAGGCGCGCATCGCGATCCGGACCTGGACCGGGTGCATCTGGAAGTCGAACACGAACTCAAAGGTCGTGTTGAGGTTGCCGGTCAGGACACCCTGGCGGAAACGTCCGTAGAACTCGGGTACGACCGTGCAGGGCGCCACGTCGGAAAAGAAGTTGCGTCCGATCACCGCCTCGGGTTCGCGATTCGTGATCGCCGTCTGGGAGCGGCTGTAAAACAGGATGACACCCTCGGCATTGACGCGGATCGCCCCGCAGGGCAGGCGATCCAGTTGCTTCTCGGACAGGTTGTCCAGTTGACGGGGGTCGTGGATGTCGATGGCGTCATTGAACATCATGGGTTGGCTTCGGCTCCTGCGCGCCGCGGAAAACGGCTTATTATCCTTCAATGATCGCGCATTTTGCGTCAAGCCGAAAAAACTTCGGAACCGCGATGAACGCACCCAGCGCAAGTGGTTTCAATGGGCGATCAGCCCGTCCAGATAGCGTCCGATCAGATCCTCGGCCAGCGCCTCGGCGGTCGCGTCGCCGCCCAGGGCGAGCTTGTCGGTAATCGCCAGCACGGTAATGCCATGCACACCGCTCCAGAGCGCCTGAGCGGACCGGCGCACGGCGAGTCGATCACGGTCGGGTGCGAGAGCGGCGAGATATCCGGCCACTCGCGTAAAAAATCCCTCGATCTTCGCGAGCAGGCCAGCCGGAACCTCCGTGTCCGCGGGCAGGACATGTTCGAAGATCAGTCGCCAGCGGACCGGGTGCGCGGTCGCGAAGGTCAGATAGGCGCGTCCCATGCCAAGAATGGCCTCGCGCGGTTCCCGATACCCGGCCACGGCCGTCTCGATTTCGGCGCGCAATTCATCGAGCGTGCGTTCGTTGATCCGCAGGATCAGAGCGTCGCGGTTGCGGAAGAGAAAATACAGGCTGCCCACCGTGTAACCGATCCGTCCCGCGACGGCGCGGGTCGTCAGCGTCGTCGGTCCTTCCTCCTCCAACATGGCCACGGCCGCATCCAGCGCCAGGGAGGTCAGCTCTTCCTTGCCGTGTTCTCCGCGTCTGCCCATGTTATTCCGCCAGGTGCGGTTGCAATGCCATTATTTGGTCAAGGCCATGAAAAGCTGGGGGAGCTTTTCCGGGAGCCGCTCGACTCGGTCGATCACGGTGAAGCGGTTGCCGAAGCAGTCGCGGACGTATTCGTCGGCGTGGCTATCGAGGTTGATGCAGTAGGTATAGATGCCCTGCTGGTCGAGTTCCTGGACCGCCTTGTGGGTGTCCTCGATCAGCAGCCGCTCGTCGTCCACGTCGATATCGTGGGGCTGGCCGTCGGTGAGAATCAGCAGCAGCTTTTTGTCCGCCTGGCGGGCCTCCAGATAATGGGCCGCGTGGCGTAGCGCGGCGCCCATGCGGGTGGAATAACCGGCTTCCATCGCGGCGAGACGCCCCTTGACCTGATCGTCCCAGCCCTCGCCATACCCCTTGATATGTTGATAGCGAACCTCGTGACGGGTGTTCGACGAGAAACCGGCGATGGCGAACTCGTCGCCCAGATGATCGATGGCCCAGCCGAGCAGGGCGACGGCCTCCTGACTGAGTTCCAGGATGGTTTGGCTGCATCCGTCCGGGATCTGATTGAGCGACTGCGAGAGATCGAGCAGGAGCATGACGGCGATGTCGCGCCCGTCGTGGCGGTGACTCATATTGATCCGCGGGTCCGGCGTGGCCCCGCCGCGAAAGTCGATCAGCGAACGGATGGCGACATCCAGATCCAGTTCGCTGCCCTCTTCCTGATAGCGCAGTCGCACGTACTGCTGGGGCTTGAGCAGGTCGAGGATCTGCTTCAGTCGCTTGGCCAGCATCCGGTGCTTGTCGAGCAGGGCGTCGATATGGGCGGGATCGCCGCTGGGATGCAGGCCCTCGTAGAGACTGACCCAGTCCGGGCGATAGGTCTTGCTCTGGTAGTCCCACTCCGGGTAGTGGCGGGGCGGCAGGGTCTCGACATCGTCGGCCTGACGCGGCTTGCGTTCCTCGAAGGCTTCCTCTTCGTCACCCTGCTCGATGTAGCGCCAGAGGTGGCGGTTGTCGTCGCGGTAGTCGACCTCGGTGTCGGTGAAATGGACGTTGGGCGCGAGATCCTGCTGACGGCGAGTGCGGGCGATGTAGCTGATGGCAAGGTCCGCGATGGCCTGGGTGCTGGACGAACCCTCGGCCAGTTCGGCGTGAAAGCGGGCGACGAAGTCGAGCAGGTTCGGGTCGCGGTAGCCGTGGTCCGGGTCAAGGACGGCACGGGAGAACATCGCGAGACGATGGCGGATACAGGACTCGCGCTCCGGGTCGCAGGCATCCTCTGCCGGCGTGGGGTGCAGGGCCAGGAGGATCCGGCGCAGTCCGGGGTACTCGCGCAGTGCCAACGATTCGACCCGACAATCCTCGAAGGTCTCGACCGCAATGCGCTGGAAGGGGCTGAGATTGTCCGCGACAAGCGAGCCGCTCCAGCGCAGATGGGCGGCGACATGGGCGAGCAGCGCGCGGTAGCGGTCGATCCCGGCGACCCCGTCGCGGTCGTCGTAGCAGTCCGGAATCCGCACCCCGAGGGCGTCGAAGTAGGGCAGGGGCTTGCGCGGTTCGTCGAAGGCATCGGAATAGGGGACGAAGGTCTGGCGTTCCTGCCACAGGGCACGCAGATACAGATCGAGCTGGCGCTCATGGTCGACGAATAGGACGCCGTGACGCTCGCGCTGAAGGACCGCCCGGCTATCCGCCGATTGCAGACTGAAATAGTCGCGCTGGCGGTCGGGGTGGTCGGCATAGTGGCGCAGGCCATAATCGAGCCAGTTGCGCAGGCCATGGCAGGTGAGCTGGCTCAGGAGGTAGGGGATCCGCTCCAGCAGGTCCGGAAGGCTCGGACTCGGGATGGTGGTGTGGAAGCCGTGGATAGAGCCGGTGGTGCGCTCCATGAAGTCCAGAATCATCGCGGTATAGCGGGTCAGCAACTCGGCGCTAGCGAGGCGGCGCGCCGCCTCGGCGATGCTCTGCAGAAAGGGCAGAATCGCCTTGCCGTTGGGGCTGCGCGAGAGCTTCCAGACCGTCTGCGAGACCAGCGCCAGGGTCTCTTCGCCCAGATCGGCGGCGACCCTCGGCATCTCTTCCAGATAGACCAGCACCGGCTCGAACCCGCGCCCGATGCGGCAGATCAGCGAGGCGCCCTCCAGATAGTCCCGGATCCCTGTCTCGCTCAACAGGATCCGGGCCTCGGTCATGCAGTCGGGGAAGACCTGGTCGAGCTGGGGAAAATTACAGCGCAGTTGCTGGCGCAGCGGGGCCAGGATTTCGGGCGGAAGCGGTGCTGGGACAGGCATGGATGGCTCCGGCGGGGTTATGACGGGTCGGGCAAGACCGCGAGGTACTCGGCCGGCTGCTGCTTATCAATCGAACCCTGACGCTTTTTTCGCGAACTCGGGCATGAAAATCACCTCGCTAAGCGGCCTCACCAAGATCCGTTTGCGGTTTGCCGGATGCGACGGATGTCAAGGGGACGCTGTCCAAGTACAAAGTATCCGGACAAAGATCGAGTCCGTTGCTCCACTGAATACTCCCGAGGAACGGTCTTACCGAATTGAACACGCCACGATCCTTGAGTTGCTGGAACAGTCCTTTCTCAAGATATGGCAACACGTCGAACACGCGAATTTCGCCGTTCTCAAAGCGTAGATTAAGAGAATAGTCGTGGTTGGGTTGAACGTCTGTCACACGCGGGTTCATGACCAAGTACCTATTTCAAAGGATCGATCTTAAAGATTTCCCTGCCCGAGGAAGCCAATACCCAATCGGCCATCAATTCGTCTTGATGGTCGAGACGATGATCCCGAAAAACATCGATACAATCGCCATCATCCTGCCTCCCTATATGACCAGGCTGCAAATCACTTGGTGCTATTGCCTTCGCACCTGATCTCCAGGCATACCCTGTCGTAGGAGCGGGTTTGAAACCCGCTCCTACGAGGAGAATGTTTTCCGGAAATCGCCTTAGGGAAACACCGCATCGATCGCATGGTGCAGCGTCGAGCGAATATCCTCGTCGTCGGTGATCGGGTCGACCAGGGCCATGCGGCTGGCCTCGCGCGGCGCGATGCCCTCGTCCATCAGGTTGGCGGCGTAGACCAGCAGGCGGGTGGAGATGCCTTCGTCGAGTCCGTGGCCCTTGAGGTTGCGGGCGGCGGCGGCGATCTTGACCAGGGCGGCGGCCAATTCCGGGGCGATGCCGGTTTCGGTGGCGACGATCCGGGTTTCCAGGTCGGCCGGCGGATAGTCGAAGACGAGAGCGGAGAAGCGCTGCTTGGTCGACTGCTTCAGATCCTTCATCAGGGATTGATAGCCCGGATTGTAGGAGATCACGAGCTGGAAGTCCGGATGGGCGGTGACGACCTCGCCCTTCTTGTCCAGCGGCAGACAGCGCCGATGGTCGGTCAGCGGGTGGATGACCACGGTGGTGTCCTGACGGGCCTCGACGATCTCGTCCAGATAGCAGATGGCGCCGATGCGGGCGGCCACGGTGAGCGGGCCATCCAGCCAGCGCGTGCCGGTGGCGTCCAGCAGATAGCGCCCGACCAGATCCGAGGCGGTCATGTCCTCGTTGCAGGCGACGGTGATCAGCGGTTTGCCCAGTCGCCAGGCCATGAATTCGACGAAACGGGATTTGCCGCAACCGGTCGGCCCCTTGACCATCACCGGCAGGCGGCGCCGGTAAGCGGCCTCGTAGAGTGCGATCTCGTTGTCCAGGGGCTGATAGAAAGGCTCCTGGCTGACCTTGTACTGCTCGGTGTCGATGCTCATAGTGGCTCGCGGGGGATGCGGGGGATGCGGGGGATGGGTTGCCTGGCGTTTCACGGCGCGCATGCGCGGATCCTACTGGGGCTCGGTCCGCGCAGCGGACCCTACGCAACCCCAACGCCTCGTCCGTAGTGTCCGCTGTGCGGACCTGAATCCTAGCGCAAAAAGCCCCCGCGGGGCGGGGGCTTTTGTTCGCCGGATCAGGCTCGGAGAACCAGACCGCTTACTTGTGCTCGGCCGCCGCGCCGAGCTTGTCGCGCCAGCCCGGGAAGAGCTTGTCGGCGTCGAGCGGGAAGGACGCGAAGGCGCGGGCGAATTCCTTGTGCTCCTTGGCGAACTCGATCGGGTCGGCGCCGGTCTTCCAGCACTCGTAGGACTGATGCAGCGAGATCGCGCCGGCCGCCGGGGAGTCGATGTGGCCGTAGGCACCGCCGCCGGCGGTGTTGATCACGTTGCCGTGGCCCAGGTTCTCGAAGAAACCGGGCAGACGCAGCGCGTTCATGCCGCCGGAGATGATCGGCGTGGTGGGCTTCATGCCGTGCCACTTCTGATAGTAGACCGGACCCTGGCACTCGTCGCGCTCGATCATGTAGGCGATGATCTTGTCGTCCGCGCCGCCTTCCATCTTGCCGTAGCCCATGGTGCCGACGTGGATGCCGGAGGCACCCTGGAGGCGGGAGATCTTGGCCAGCACGAAGGCGGTATAGCCGCGGTTGGCGGACGGCGAGGTGATCATGCCGTGGCCGGCGCGGTGATAGTGCAGGTACTGGTTGGGGTACTGACGACGGGCGGTGGTGATCATGCCGGGACCGCCGACGAAGCCATCGACCAGGAAGGCGACCTTGTCCGCGTCGGGTCCGAAGGTCTCCAGGATGAAGTCCGCGCGGGCGCACATCTCATAGTGATCGTCGGCGGTGATATTGGCGGAGAACAGCTTGGCCTGGCCGGTTTCGTCCTGCGCGCGCTTCAGTGAGTCATAGACCAGCGGCATGACCTTCTTGGAAGGGCAGAAGGTCTGATTGCCCTGGGGCTCGTCGTTCTTGATGAAGTCGCCACCGAGCCAGAACTGATAGGCGGCGTGCGCGAAGGGCTCGGGACGCAGGCCGAGTTTGGGCTTGATGATGGTGCCGGCGATATAGCCGCCATCCTTGATCGGGCGCCCGAGGATACGCCACAGGTCGGAGATGTCCTTGGCCGGACCGTCGAACAGCTGGATGGCGCGCTCGGG
>NZ_CAIPNF010000160.1 GCF_903866365.1 uncultured Thiocystis sp. | reverse complement strand
GCAGGGGGATGTCATCAACCCGTTCGATGCGTGTAACTGTGGGTGGTGTTTCCATCGTGTGCATGATTCAAAGACAGCAAGTCCCTGTAGCTTGCCGTCATTTCATGAACCGAGGGGTAAAATTGAGCGAACCATCAGTAACAGGTAGACGAACATCCGCTCGCCAAAGTCGCGCTCGGAGTCGCCCTGGACTTCGACATGAATTTGCGATGACGACAACGACAAGAAGCGAGGTAGCCCTGTCCGGCTGGGAGGGTTTCACGCCGTCAGGCGCAGTTCCGTCCTCAGTCCAGCGCGCGTCGCCAGTGTCAGCAACATGTCCAGGCTGAAATCTTCCACTTTCCCCTTGACCAGCCGCGAGACGCGCGGCTGGGTAATCCCGAGCTGTCGCGCGGCCTCGGCTTGCGTCCAGCCGCGTGCCTTCAACTGTTCGGCAGTGCGGATCATCACCTCGGTACGCAGCTTTAGCACCTCAGCTTCGGCGGGATCGAAACCCAGATCGACGAAGACGTTGCCGCTGCTGTCGATGATGCGCGTGTCGCGTTCCTTGGGAACGGCGGGCGAATGGGGGTGCGTGCTCATGTCTGCTCTCCAATCAGTTTGTAGCGTTGTGCCGCCAGGTCGATGTCGGCTTTGGCGGTCTTCTGGGTCTTTTTCTGGAAGGCATGAAGGACATAGACGGCCTCGGCGAATTTGGCGACATAGATGACCCGAAAGGCGCCGCTGGCGTCGCGGTAGCGAATTTCAGATGCGCCAGCGCCGACAGTCTTCATCGGTTTGAAGTCGCTGGGTTCGCGCCCGTACTGGATGGTCATCAGCTCGATACCCAACGCACGCCGCGCGGTGGCCGGCATGTCGCGCAGATCGTCCAGGCTGGAACCGATGAATTTGAGTGTCTTCATGCGGGAAATAATGCAGGTACTTGCATAAATAGACAAGTGCCTGCATCAGCCAGGTCGCGAGGTAGGGTGGGTAGAGTGACCACGGTATGCTGCTGACTGTTGCCACACTGCCATTAAGTTAAGCCGTTCGTGGTGAGCTGGTCGAACCATGAACGGCTTTACGCTCAGAGGCTTAGAGTCTGTTCGTAAAGTTTTTCCAAGTAAAAATAGATAGTTGCTGTTTAGGTTTTGCTTTGGTAAGGCAGAAAAGACGGCTTTTTGCCAGCGCACCGTTCAGAAACCCTATGTAATTCAATCTGAACTTTATGAACAGACTCTTAGGATTTTCCGTCGTAACTTCTCAAAGGGGGGTGTCCAGCTCAGTGCGGTGGATACCAGATATTGTGATCTTGGCACTCGAAGCGTCCTTTGGATGGTGTGTCGAGATCCAACTCATCGGCGCTACCGCACTCAGATGGATACCCCCCCTTCTCAATAAGTCATGGCAGCCTTGGCTGAAGATATCCGTTAGAGTACCCCATCGCTACCCCAATCGTTTCCCGTGCATCGTCCAGCCGTCATGCCCAACCCGATCAAACTCCCTGACATCCCCGATGCGGAACGCACCCCGCTCATCGAGCAGTTGGTGGCGCTGATCGAGACGCTGGCCGAGAAGACCCAACGGCAAGCGGAAACCATCCAGCCGTTGCGCGAGGCGATCGCGGTGCTCAAGGGCGAGAAGGGTAAGCCGACCTTCAAGCCGAGTGGGATGGAGGATCCGCGCGATCCTGACAAGACCGATCCGGGCACGGGCGAGTCGACCGGCAAGCGGGCGGGCTCGAACCAGCGGTCCAAGACGCCGGACGTGCCGATTCATGAGGATTGCCTCATTGGCCCCACCCAAGCGCCGCCGCCTGGAGCGCGCTTCCAAGGCGATCGCGACTTCGTGGTCCAAGATCTCAAGATCGAGGCGCACCACACCCGCGATCGCCTGGAGGTGTGGCAGACCCCGGACGGGGAGTGGTTGCGCGGAGCGTTGCCGCCGACGCGTCAGAGTCAGCACGTCGGTCCGACGGTGCGCGCCGACCGGCTCGACCAG
>NZ_CAIPNF010000159.1 GCF_903866365.1 uncultured Thiocystis sp. | reverse complement strand
CCAACAACTGTCTGTTCGAGGGCTGGGAGCATCTCAACACGGTGGCGACCCAACTGGGCGAAACCGACGAAACGCAGCCGAAGCCGTCCCCGACGGTACGCCTTCCGCGCCTGGCGATGGGCGACCGTCTGCGCGTCGAGCGGAGCCTCGTCCAGCGCATCGAGAGTCAATGTCCGCCGCGTTATGGCGTGGGGCGGTTTCTGACCACGCTCGATCAGCACGGGCTGGCGCGTCCCTCCACGCTCGACACGGTGGTGCGTTCGCTGACCGCGAAAGGCTCTGTGGAGGCGCGCGCGGGGCAATTGCGTCCGACCGCGCTCGGCATCGAGGTCGACGCTTGGCTGACGCGCCAGGTGCCCTGGTTGAATACCGTCGAATCGGCCAGTTCCCTAGAACAAGCCTTGGATGCGGTCGAGCGCGGCGAATTAGAGCGGGACGCGCTGATCGGGGACTACGTGCAGCGTATCGAGGCGCTGAAAACGACGTTGGGCTATCGGGACGCCAGCGCGCGTCCTCCGAGCGCGGCGGCGTTGGCCTTGGCGCGGCAGGTCGCCGCGCGTCAGGAGGTCACGCTGCCCGCCGCCGCGCAAACCAGCGCGCAAGCGCTTTCCCAGTTTATCGACGCGCACGATCCGCGCGAGGCGCTGGGGAAATGCCCGGCGTGCGGACGGGCCACGCTCTCTGGCGGTGGCGGCGCGTTCGACTGCCGCGCGCCCGGCTGCGGGTTTCGGCTGTGGCGCGCGACCGTGGAGCGGTTCGTCGACCAATTCCAACTTCCGATCGAGGCGACGGCGCTGGTGCGCGATCTCGCCAAGCGCAAGAAGACCCTCTATCCCGGCCTGCTGCGCCAGGAGACTCAGGCGCGCTTCGACGCCTATTTAGGCTTGCGCGAATCGCGCGTGCGCCCCGGCACCTGGGACGTGGCCATCGTGGGATTTCCCAATGGCAAGCCCTCCTTCTGATGCGCGTCTTGGAAAGGGAAACACATCTGCGACACCTCGGCAAACACGGCTTGCGGCAACGCGGCATGGGACTGATGGGCCTCTTGGTCACGATCAATCTGGTCGCGTTTTTTTTGACGCTGCTGCTGAAACTGGGGCCGGTCGATGTCCAGTTCTGGACCGTGCGCTCGATCATGGGCGACGTGGCCGTGCAATCCGACATTCTTTCGCCAGGTCCGCGTGGACTCCACGAGTCGCTCGCCAAGCGCCTGAACATCAACAGCATCACGGGGATCGATGCGAAGAATTTCAAGATCGAAAAACAGCGCGAGGCGACCGATCGGATCGATTTCGCGAGCGAACGGCGCGTCCATCTCTTTTACAACATTGACGCCGTGGTCACGTTTGCGCACCAAGTCATTGCCAAAACTCACTAAGACAGGAAAGCCCGCACCATGCACAGCGCATCCGACAGACGCCCGATCCCGCCACGCGGCACGGCCCATTGGCGGTTCATTGCGGCGACCAGTCTCGCGCTCTGTTCCTCGGCGGGGATGGCGACGGCGACCGAACAACGCATCGACGACACGGCGCAACAAGCCCTGGCCATCACCCTCTACAACGACAATCTCGCGCTCGTCAAAGACCAGCGCCAAGTCGCGTTGGAACAGGGCGAGAACCGGCTTGCCTGGCGCAATGTCTCGGTCAAGATTCGTCCCGAAACGGCGCTGCTG
>NZ_CAIPNF010000158.1 GCF_903866365.1 uncultured Thiocystis sp. | reverse complement strand
TGCGTGGCGCGAAACCGGCCAACACCTGCATCACGCGGCGCGAGAGGTCGCCATAGAGGGCGTAATTCGAGGAGAACACCACCAGTTGGCGGCGCAACGGCGGCGCCAACTGGAAGAAGGGCGCCTCCATCGCCACCCCCAACGCCTTGGCCTCATGGCTGCGCGCGACCACGCAGCCGTCGTTGTTCGACAGCACAATGATAGGCTGCCCCGCTAGGTCGGGGCGGAACAGCCGTTCACAGGAGGCATAGAAATTGTTGCAATCGACCAGCGCGAACATGGCGCTCAGAACGAGCGCACGGCATGGGCCACCACGCCCCAGAGGTGCAGCGCCTGACCGTCGCGCAGTTCCAGCGGCGCAAAGGCCGGGTTCTCCGCCATCAGCCACACGCGCTCGCCTGCGACCTTCAGGCGCTTCACCGTCAGTTCGCCATCGACCACCGCGACCACGATCGAGCCTGACTTGGCCTCCAGGGCACGATCGACCACCAACAAATCCCCGTCGTGGATCCCGGCCCCGGTCATGGAATCGCCCTGCACCCGCACGAAGAAGGTGGCGGCGGGATGCTGCACCAGATGCTCGTTGAGATCGAGGGTGCCCTCCAGATCATCGTCGGCGGGCGAGGGAAAACCGGCCGCGATGCGCGAGCCGTAGAGCGATAGCGGGAGCACCGATGGCGCCGTGGTGAAGGTCAACGCGTCGGGTGGTACCACGGTCGCCGAGCGTGCGGCAAGCCAGGCGCGCACCGACGGGACCGCACTGACCGGCAGCCGGATCGGCTGGGTGGGCTCGCCATGGGGGCCGGACCCAGGCTTGCGCCCGGCGCCAGGGCGCGCGCCGCCGCGTGACTTGGGTTTGGGAGTGGACATTGCGCGGACCAGGGCCAGACTGAAAGCCGCACAATAATCAAAAACGCCCCTTCAGGCAACGCGAACGACCCAGTTCTCAGGGAAACCCCGCGCCAAGCGAACCGGCGCGGGACGCGGGCGCCGACCAAGGGTTCAGATCGTGACCCGCTCCGCGCGCACGACCCAGCCGTCTGCGTTAGGCCGATACATCGAGTCGCGAGCCAAGCGGTGACTGTCCCGAATCGCTGGCACGGACGTTGTCGATCGGCTTCACGGGGGCAGAGGGTTCTGCAGGCGGTTGCCGATACTCGATGTTGCCGCCTGCTGGCGGGATGGGTTCCGCTGGTTTGCTGGGCTTGACCGGCTGATAGATCGAAAGCGTGCTGCTGATTTCCATCGCCATTTCCTCGGCAGAGTAGACCATGTCCCATCTTGTCGGCACTGTCATCGAAAACTGAAGCGCGGCCAGGGTTAGGAACGCACCCCAGCGGATACCGCCGACGATGCCGGGCGCCTGCGCATGGTGCGCGACAGCCTGGCAAGCGTGCGGCTAGAAAAAGCATCCGATGCGTATCGACGGGCGCGGGATGCCTGCACTCTAATCTACCCAGTGTTTTCGTGACCCCAGTCTCTTCGCCCGATATCCCCACCGGGGATGTTGCCCGCATTGCCACCGCCGCCACAGAGGGTAGGGAGATGGACAAGAATCGACTCCATCCGGCCAATGAGGCAAGCCAGCCGAGTGACCCTTGCGACCCAAGAGCGAAAATTCGCCCACGGCGGCGAACCGGAAGACCCCGGCTAAAAGTGGTCATTCGACAAAATCCGCTTCATCAACCGCTGTCTGAAGGATAACGGTCATCCGCTCTATCACCCTCTTCGCAAACGCTGTGGCGTTGAGATATTTTTACACAAATCGGGATGTTCTTTGCAAAACTGGAACCTCATCGCCCCAGATATTCGGTCCCAGCAAAACCTGCGAACCATTGATATGGTTCGCATGGATCTCAATGGCGACACGCTGACGCTGGCGGTCCATCGTGAGTGAGCCCATGGCGTGACGGGGTATTCATCCGTCGCGCCGGTTGCTGGCGGTCGTCATTCAACGCCCGTCGACTGGGATGAGCGGGAGCGAAACCCAGCATCCATGGCGCGGGATTCGCGGGGATGCACGCCATGGGAATCATCCGCCGTTGCTTGTTCGATGGCGCTGTTTGCGGTCATCTCCGGTGGCCTGACACGCATGGTGGCTCATCTTCTTTCCGGCTGTAGGCTTGCTTGCAACGCAGAGTTCATATCCGCGGGAAGAGAAGCCACGCCCTTGATCACCCCTTCGCCACCGTTGCTCCAGTGCGCCGTGAACCTTCGAGGGTTCCCTGGCGAGGCCCGGTCGAAGACGGATAGGTCGAGCAAGACGTCGGTTCCGCCTTCGAATAAGGCTGCCGATGAGCCCAATTTTAGAATCGGTCCGAGTTCCCGAACCACGATGGTCAGGACGGTGGCTAACGTTGCCGTCTCGACGTTTGCCGCCGCTTGTTTGGCCGCTTCTTCAGCCGTCGTCACGCGCTGGACTTCCACGGCATGGAAGCAGCCAGACTCCTTGAAAAATTGTCCGATCCCGGCACCGGCCGCCGCCTCGCGGTCAAGAACATCCTTCTGGTCAACCCGCCAGTGTGTCGCCCAGAGAACCATCGCGCTGGCCCGTTGCGACCCACGTTGACAGATCGGGGATTGCGGTGAAGGCGTCAACGTGAACGTCGTTGTCGCCGCGCAGCCCGTGAACACGGCGGCACAATAACAGGCCAGAACGCCGGA
>NZ_CAIPNF010000157.1 GCF_903866365.1 uncultured Thiocystis sp. | reverse complement strand
TGTATTGGATTGGGTGTTGCGACCTGGAATGACATAATGTCCCGTCTTAGCACTAGGCTGTTTCAATCCTTGTTGTATTGGATTGGGTGTTGCGACCCCCCACATCACCCTCGGCCAACATTGGCAGGGAAACGTTTCAATCCTTGTTGTATTGGATTGGGTGTTGCGACAAGATGACCACGCCCAAGACTAGCGCCAAGACTAGCGCGTTTCAATCCTTGTTGTATTGGATTGGGTGTTGCGACATTTCCGATGAACAGATCGAGGCCGAGATCCTTGCGTTTCAATCCTTGTTGTATTGGATTGGGTGTTGCGACCGCGGCGATGCTGTTCGTTCCGTTCCCGGATGCCAGGTTTCAATCCTTGTTGTATTGGATTGGGTGTTGCGACCGACGGCGAGGGTTTCGAGGTTGCCCATGCCTTCCTGTTTCAATCCTTGTTGTATTGGATTGGGTGTTGCGACTCGATGTTGCGGAATGGGTCTGTCTTCCAGGTGTCCCGTTTCAATCCTTGTTGTATTGGATTGGGTGTTGCGACGGGATCGTCTTGATTGGTCTGTCGCCGATCCTTGCGGGTTTCAATCCTTGTTGTATTGGATTGGGTGTTGCGACTGCATTTTACCCATAAATCCCTCTAAATCAAAGAGATAGAAGAATTTAGCGGAGTCTTTTTTAGGCATGTTCCCCCTTTTTTTCACGCGAAAGAACCTTTTTTGGCCCTGTTTTACATCGAAAAAGTCGAGTTTTAACGATGAGAATCAATTTGTTATCGCAGGCTCGACGCTAGACGCAAATATTTTTGTAGCAACAGTCCTCGCACCGGAGGCGCGAGGAGGTCCGTGCCGGCAAACGTCCGGTCTGGATAATATCGAAGATCTGCCCGATTAACGAGCGCGTTCGGGCCATGGCAGCTTCGGTGACGGCGACTTCGAGGAGCTGACTGCCATCCCGGATATAGGCCAGGTAGCCGCGCGTCACCGGCTGTCGATAGACCTCCTGAATCAGCATGGCGTAGAGGATGATCTGCGTTTCGTGCGTTTTGAAGACGGTTTCCCGCGATTCGGTATATTTGTAGTCGAGGGGCGCTAGGCTGCCATCTTTCAGCCATAGGATTTCATCCACGATACCGCGTAATCGCAAGGCGGGCGATGCCAGATAGACTTCGATTTCACGCTTGACCGCGCCGATCTTGCGACGCAGATAGTCGCGGTTTTCCGTGGCCCGCCGCCGATGCACCTCGCGGCCCTTCTGGACCTTGAAGCGCGTTTCTTCATGCTGCGGGATATTCTGGACGTTCATGAACCAGGTGAAGCGTGGACAATACACATGCTCCAGCACCTCCGATGGCGTGATCATCGGGGTGCGCTCGGTGTCCAGCGACCAATTGCCGGTGGGTTCGGCCATCGTATTCCTCGTGAGAAACCCCGCCCTCTTCGACGGTGCTCAGGGTTGGGAGGGCGGGCGTTGTTGCGGTTTCCGATCGATGGCCGCAAACGCTGTGACGGTGGAGATCATTCAACGTCCAACGTCGCCGTTCTTCATTGCTGGTTGGTTTTGACTTGGCGCTGTCGGCTTGACCGGGCGCCCCAAGCTCGGGATGTTGGTACCCTCGATGGGATGGTACAAGCGGCCATCGCGCAAAATATAGGATGGTCGCACTTTCGACTCGACCGTGGTTCCGGGAATGGTTTGATAGAGTCGAATATCGCGGTTTCTCGATCCGCGGCTGTCTTCTCGGTCGCGATGATAGCGACCTTGCGAGTCACTCCATCCGGCGTTCGCCGTCGTGACGGCGCAGAACAACAGGATGATGGCTTGGAGCTTGTTCATAGGAATAACGCTCGCACTTCATCGGTGACCAGTTTTTTGTCAAAGGCTTGTCCGAGAAGAATGACTTTTTTGAAATCGCCCTCGCACATCGGGAAGAGATAGACCGAATCGACCTCTGCATCGGCGAGTTCCTCGATTTGCAGTCGCAATTCATCCAGCCGGTTGCGTTCGAGGGTTCCCAGAAAAACCGATTTCTGCACGCGGTAGAGGCCGGCTTCCTTGCACCGCTTGGCGATTTTGGTGCGCGGTTTGTCTTCGACGATGTCATAGATGATCCACACCAGCGTCTCAGTCGTCTTCATCGGTCGGTCTCCCAATCCATTCGTTGGCCAGGCGGTGACAATCCAGTTGCACGGTCTCGCGCCGTTTGATGTTGCGATTGCGGTAGCGAATGCTTTCGTCGAGATACTCGCCAAAGCGTTCCATCAAGACGGCTTTACCGGGTTTATTGAGGATGAGGCCGTTTTGTAATGGGTCGAACATGTCCGGCTTGACTTTGCGGGCGGCAAACAGTCCCACGACCGTTTCATCGGCCCAGATGCGGTAACACTCGATCAGGTCGAAGACGAGCGATTTCTTCTGATAATGGTCGGTATGCACAAAACCGACGTAAGGATCGAGCCCGGCGAGGATGCAAGCGCGTTCGACCGTGCTATAGAGGACGCCATAGGCATAATTCAACAGGCAATTAAATTCGTCCTTGGCGGGATTGCGCGAACGCGCGGCGAACTGGAAATTGTCGGGGAGCAGTAGATTGACGGCTTCCCAGTAGGTCCGTCCCGCCCGGCCCTCGTAGCCCATGATCGTTCCTCGCACCTCGTCCAGGTCGCCGGCGACCGCTTCGAGCGACGTGCGCAGAGCGATGAGGGCATCGCTCTTTTCGGTCAGGGACGCGGACAGACGGGTCCGGCGCTGGCGCGCTTCGCGCAAAAAGTCGATCTGGTTGTCGAATTTTCGCAGCAACCAGCCCAACGCGAGACGCAAACCTTTTTCCGTATCCGCCAGGCGCAACTGTTCGCGACGAATCGCGGTGGTCGAGCCGGGTCGACCGTGCCAGACACGTCCGTAGGGGTGCCCGACCTGATCGAGAAAGACGATATCGATGTTTTTTTCGATCGCCAGTTGAATGGCGTCGGTCGAGAGACTGGCGCCAGTGGTGATGAGGATCGAGCGCACCTTGCGCGAGGAAACTTCTTGTTTTTGTTCTTTCACCTTGATCAGGAACATCTCGCCCTGCCGGTGAAGATAGGTGCCGAAGGTGGTTAGAATCAGGTCCATGCGTGCTCCTGTCGGTGATTTGATTGCGGTCGTCCCGTGATCTGCGTTTCTCCCCTCACCCCAACCCCTCCCCGCTGGGGAGGGGGCTTTTTTTGACATTGAATTGTTAAAGAACTGGAACACCGATCAGCCGGCTTCCTGTCGCGAGACCGCTCCCTTTGAACGATTTTGCCGCTATTGAACTTTGTCGTAGATGTCGGCAAGGCGCAAAGTGCCGTCGATGGCGGCGATGTCGATTTGCGCATCGAGTCCATGATGGTCGCTCATGATCCAGCGACCATCCGGCTCGCGGGTATAGAGTTCCGCTTGCGGTCGGTGCTGGGCGACCAGCAGATAGGCGCAGAGACTCGGCAGATGTCGATAGAGCGCGAATTTATCGCCGCGATCATAGGCTTCAGTCGATTTGGATAACACCTCCACAATCAGAATGGGATTGCGCACGACATCGCGGCGCTGATCGTGAAAGTCAGGCGCATCGCAGATCACCAGCACATCGGGATAACAGCAGGCATCCGCCGTCGCGATGCGGACTTTCAGATCGTTGGCATAGACGCGGCAGGGGCGGCCTTTCATCTGTCCATGCAGGCTGGCGACGATGTTCGTCACGATCAGATTATGCGGCTCAGTCGCGCCAGTCATGGCGAAGACCTCGCCGGCGACGTATTCGGTGCGTTCTTCCAGGCGTTCGCGCTCGTCGGTTAGCCAATCTTCAAATTCATAACGCGATTGCGGATTCAGTGCCATTGGATGGATGCTCCTGTTGAGAGTTCACAGATTGCTTCTTTCGCCGCTCGCCCCAAACCCTCCCTGCTGGGGAGATGGGTCGGGGGGCGCATCAGATCGCCACCAGCTCGCCATAGCCGTGACTGACCGCATGACCGAAGGCAAAACCCGCAGGCAGAATGGCGTTGGCGACCATGACGCCGCTCAGTCCAAACAGCGATTCGCCCTTGTAATGACAGGTCTGGCGGTCAAGCTGGATCAGGCTGGCGTACAGCCGTTGGGTAAAGGCGACATCCAGTCCGCGCAGCGCGATCAGCAGATTGGCAACGAGCAGGCGGTCGCGTTCGTCGCGCCGTTCGCGCTCGGCGAGGGTGCGATAGCGTCGATAGTTGTCCTGGTTGAACAGCAGCACCGGCGTCTGTATCCGGTAATACGCGAGGCGGTCGCCAATGGCGAATTGACCGTGCGTCAGAGTCAGGGCGGCATCGGTCACGGCGACCGTGTCCTCGCCAAGCCGCAGCGCGAGATCCAGCCAGGGCAGGCCGAGCAACCGGCTCGCGGCGTCGCCCCAGCCGAGAATCAAACCCCGCCCGTCGCGCCAGCGGTACTGAATCTGCGGATAGCGATACAGTACCTTGCCGGTCGCCGGATCATGCTGATGAAAGAGATCATCGTCACGAAAGGCCGTGGCCAGCGCCCCGCGTAACTGCCGGGTGCGCGTTTCGCCCCCGCCGGAGAGATCGCGGTCCCAGTGCAGTTCGACCTGGGCGAGGGGGATTTGGGCTAGAGGATGCATGTGGCGGGGTCTTCCTCGTCGAGTCGTAAATCAAGCCCGCTGTCGGGATGGTAGTAACCGGGCTTGAGCAGCCAGAATGGCCCGATCGGTTCGGCGTAATCTTCGGGATGAAAACCCTGGCGGGCGTAGACGGTCACGGTGCGCTGCTGGAGCGCGGCGGCCAGTTGGCGCAGGGCTTCGCGTCGGTCCCAGCGATCCTTGACCGTAAGCGCGGCTTCCAGATCGCGGCGTAGCCCGCCTTCTTCCTCGTTCATGACCAGAAAACTCTCTTGCTTGACCTTGCCGCGCAACAGGGTTTGCACATCCGGTATCTCTTCCCAACGGGCAAAGGCATTGGTTAAGTCCGCGCCGGTGTTCTTGCGGGTTTTGATCAGATCGAAGTAGCCTTGACCCAGCGCCAGCACAGCTTCCTCGCCGAGCGACTCCGGCTGTCCGGCCAGCACCTCGCGGGCGATATCCAGCAACACCGGGTCATAGATCATGCCGGCGTAGTCCTTGCCTTTGGGCGTGACCAGCGACACGATTTCGACGCTGCCGCCGTATTCGCCCAGCCCGTTATTCCGGTTGCAACGCCCCGCGACCTGAATCAGGGCGTCCAACGGCGCGAAATCGCGGATCACGATGTCCATGTCGATATCGACGCCGGCCTCAATGGTTTGCGTTGACACGACGACACAGGGCTTGCCCTTGTCGATAGCTCGGTTGAGTTCCTTGATCGCGGAAATTTTGACCAACCGATCGCGCGGCGTGACATCGGCACTGATGAGCCAGACGGGAACCGTGTCAGGCAGCGATTCCGTCACCGCCCGCCAGATCGCCCTGGCGCTCGCGCGGGTGTTGAGCGTGATCAGCACCTGCCGACCGGCGGCCTGCCAGTGCTGCAAACGTGGCCGCAATTCGGCGATGAAGCGGTCGATGTCCTGGGGTTGACGATGCAGGAAGATCAGACGATACCGCTTGAAGTGGCTGAAGATGCTGGCGACCCGCGCGGTATCTCCCGCCAGTTCGCGCGCGCCGGTCAGGAGTGCCGGTTGGGTCGCCGACATCAGCAGAATGCGACTGTTGCCCTCTTCGGTGAGCGCCCGCAGCGTGCGATCCACCAGATCCCAGAGTCGGCACGGCAGTGTTTGCACCTCGTCCAGCACGATCACGGCATCCATCAGGACATGACCGCGCATCTGATGCTTGGTACGCGGCGACAGCAGCGCCAGCAGCAGTTGATCGAAGGTCGTGACGATCACCTCGGAGCGCCAGGTTTCCAGATAAAAGCGGGTATAGGCGGCGCCAAGCGTTGCGCCTTCCAGTTCGTATTCACGGTGCGAGAGCGAATGACTGGCCAGCAGGCGCTCG
Organism: uncultured Thiocystis sp.; assembly: GCF_903866365.1. Taxonomy (GTDB): domain Bacteria; phylum Pseudomonadota; class Gammaproteobacteria; order Chromatiales; family Chromatiaceae; genus Chromatium. The sequence goes on along the minus strand of NZ_CAIPNF010000157.1, from coordinate 8,455 downwards.
GATTGCGCGGTGCTGTCTGGATCGAGTCCAAGCAGACGGCGATATTCCTGCTCGGTTTGATCGACAATGGAGAGAAATGGCAGCGCAATGACGATGCGTGGCGGCGGACCCGATTGCGCCAGCCTGTCGCGCTGGGTGAGCGCCCAACTCGCGGCGAGGAGCGTCTTGCCGGTCCCGGTCGGCAGGGTCAGGGTGCAGCAGGGGTGATCCGCGTTTGCTTCGGCGGCAAGCTGAACGCGGAGTTGCTTGCGTAAGGCGTTCAGCGGGGTGTCCGGCAGCCCCGCCAGACGTTCGTCGACACAGGCGGGTGTTAGCGACGGGCGCGATGGCTGGAAATAGCGCCTGACATCCTCCTCGCGCAGCGCCAGACATGCCTTGTCCGCTTCCAGCAACAGCGAAAACAGGAATTGCGTCCAGAGCCGGAAACGCATCGCCTCGGCAACGGGCAAGGCATGCAGGCGTTCGGCAACGCGCTGACGGCGAAACAGCCAGCGCCGCGCCTCCTCGAAGTCGCCGGCAATCCCGGAGAGCGGCAAACCGCTGGCCTGTTCCAACGCCGCGTGGTTAAGCGCCGCCCATTGCGCCAGCAATGAATCGCCTTCATCCAGTCGTAGCCGGTTTTCCAGATAATCCAAGGTTGCAAAACCGGCGTGATGACCGGCGATCGCCTGCGTCAGGGCCAATGCCGTGAGCGCATCCCAGTCCTGATGTTTCGCCCATAACAACGCCAGCGCCGCCGACAGCGCCGAGTGCTCCTTGGCATGTGCGTCGCCGCGATACTTGACCGGATCGCGGATGTACTCCTGAAATGCCGGGCTCCCCTTGCCGAGATCGTGCCCGCGAATCAGCGTATCCAGCACGGCGGCGGTTTCCGGACGACGGTCGCGGACGGATGGCGAATGTCCTGCAAACAGAAACTCCGCTGCCGCGCGCACCTGCGCGAGGTGCTGACTCAACTGGAGCGTCGGTTGATAATGCGACAGCAGCGGCGTATCACTCATAAAAATAAGCCTCTCCAATCATTGCTTTGCCATGCGCAATCCGTTTCGACCGTGAACGGTTGACCGCGATGTTCGAGAAAATAGGGCGCATGGCTGAACACGCGGTTGGCGTTGACCTGACGCGGCAGCCGCAAGAGATGCACCCCCAATGTCTCTTCCGCCACCAGTTGCGCCCGATCCGCCGGACATAGCCCCTGCACCGGATACCGCCCGAACGGGAGTGGCGTTGCCGGTTGACAGCCGAGAAATTCGACCTCCGATAACAGTTCCGACAGGCCCATGCAGGGCGTGAAATGCCAGCGCCGCTGTTCGATGCGCGCCACGAGTTCGGCGAACCGCGCCGGTTGTTCCGGCCAGGCGATGTGCAGCCGGTACTCTGGTTGCAGCAGCCATTCCTGACGATGCAGCGCCGCTTTTTCTGGCGCGGGATTCTCGCTGCCGCGTTGATTGCGCTTGATTTCCAGAGGCAGCGCCGTCGGTGGGTCTTTGCGCAACTTGACCCGATGCCAGAACCGGGCGGGCACCGCGCCACTGACGGCAACCCGTACTTCCGCTAAATCCGTCGCCAACGCATCCTTCTCCAGCCCCAGAATTGCGGCCAGTAATCCCAGCACCGTCGTGCGCGGCGGCGCGGGATAAGTCAGGGCGTTGACGTTTGCCTCGGCGCGGAGAAAGTGACCGTATTTCGCTGACCAGCGAACGCTGAGGATGTCCATACTCTCGCTCACGCCGGTTGGTCGAAACCAAGCGCCAGCCAGTCATTCGGCAGTGCGGCGGCACAGATCAGATCGGGCGAGACTTCATAACGCACCTGTGCAATCCGCGCATGTTGACCGGCGAGCCGCTCCAATAACCGCGACAGATCGACACGATAGTCATCAGGCGATGCCCAGGCGCGTTCGGGCTTGCCGGCGGCGGGCTGCAATTTGACGTAATCCATCAGGTTGCCGAATTGAAATTCTTCGCCGGGCCGATAGTCGACCGACACCAGGAGACGCGGCACCTGACCGATCTTGGTGCGGGTGTTGCCCGCCGAGCGCACCCCGTTCCAGAGCGCCAGCAGCAGCGCGTTGTAATCGGCATCGCTCAGGCGCGATTTTTTCGCGGAATGCTCGTTCGCCACGCCGTGAAACGCGATCAGGGCATAACGCAGCGCGGCGTAATTGGTGAAGGTACCCTGACCCTTTTCCTCGTCGCTGCCGAAGACCGACGTCCCCTGGATTTGGATTTCCTCGGCCTCGTGCAACACCTCGCCCATGTTGAACTGCACCGCGCCCGTCAGGGTTTTCGGAATGGGTTTCGGCTTCCACTCCGTCGGCTTTTTCTTCGCTTTCGCTTCTTTTGGCTCCAGTTGCAATTCATCCTGCGATTCGGGAGCCTCATCCTCCTTCTGTCCCTTGAAGGCCAGCGAGGAGCCGAAACACCGCGCATCGATAAAGCTGTCCAGCAGAATGTTGACCAGTTCCTCGCCATCCGCCTTGGCTTTACCGATCTTTTCCAGATGATGCGCCACGCGCCCGGTCAGATTAGTAGTGCGCCCCTCGATGTTGCCGACCAGAATGCCCTGGCCTTGCGCCGCCCAATAATCGCGGGCAAAGCGTTTCAGGCGCACGTCGGTGACATAAAAGCGACCGTCCGGCAGGCTGCGCGGGCGGTTTTCGTCCGGGTCGCCGTTGGGGTTGCCCATGCGGATGTCGTACAGAAATAGGATTTCGCGGCGGGACGTCAATGTGGTCATCGGATTACTCCTTGGTGTTCTTGGCTTTAGAAGGCAGCACGTCAACCGTGACCGATTGACCGAGCAGCAGGAAATAACAGGTCGCCGTCTGGTCAAGCCCAATCGCATCGCCGAGCGATTGTCCGCCGAGCCGCCCCAGATCCTTCACGATGGCGCGGACATCGGCGCTGGCCTCAACCTCGTAGGTCATGAGTTTCTCGCGGATTTTGCAATACAAATCAGGTAGATCGCGCCCATCGAGATGGAGCCGCTTGAGCCAGGTCAATGCGTTTGACGCCACGTTGACGCCCCGCGCTGACTGCACTTGCAACACCTTTCCGTAGAGAATGCCGAGCAAAAAGGTGAACGCCTTTTCGCGGGTATCGAGACCGGAACCGGTCTGAAAATACGGCTTGAGCACCGGTAAACCCGGTTCGAAATTCAGCGGTTCAGTCGTCGCGGCCATCGGTAAGACTCCAATTGAATCAAGATAATAGATCAGCCGCGCCAGATGCCTGACCCAGCCGGCAAGCGTCCAATAACGGGTTTGTTTGTTCCCCTTTTCGCTATATCCCTCATACAGTAAGCCACCGACATTGCCGGAATTCGCCATGTCGTCGAGACGCCAGCGGGCCGTCGTCAGCAATTCGCGCCACAGTCCCGCCGTGGCTTTGCCGAGCGGTACGCCGTGATAGATCGCCTCCACCAGTTGCCGCTTGATCGTGAACAACTGGCTGCTTTCATTGGCCTTGGCAGCGCGTTTGCCGCCGGGACGTTTGAGGAGCGCCAGCAGCATATTCAGAGGCAGATCGAAATCCGCCTCCGGCATGGCATAACGCGGCGCGAGCGGATGTTGCCAGGCATTCGCCTCTCGATTGGTCTTGCTCAGTGCGCGCAACCGCGACGGCAACACGTCCGTCACCACGCCGCGCACGTCATCGACCACCTGTCCGAACGTCGCCCATAGAAGATGCACCACCACCTGCGCGTCCGGTCGATCCTGAACGAACTCCAGTAAATCGCCCTCGTGCGACCCCATCTTGGCACCGCCGTTTTCAAGGCTCCTCAGATACTTGCGCCAGTCTTCCAGAAACTGCCGTTTACCGGATTCGTTGCCGAGCAGACTGGGCAGCATCAACGCCTTGTCGCCCGCGACGACGCTGACAAACTGTTGACTCAGCAAATGATTTTTGAAGATATACAGCAGGTCGGCGCAATCCAGACACAACCCATACCCCTTCCAGGCTTGCCCGGTATCCAGGTTCGGAAAGGCACCGGCCCGGTCCATGTTGGCGAAGTTGAGCCCGGTGCCGCGCAGATTGGGATAGAGGGTGACGCCGGTTGCGCCGCACAAGGGACAGTCCGCCGGACTGTGGGCTTGCGCTGCGCTGGTTATGTATTTGTCAGCCAAGGTTTGAGCCAAATAAGCATGATATTCAGCGCAATCGCCTGGCCAACGCCCAGCGAGATCCACGACACATAGAAACACCGTTCCCTTTTCAGGAATCAAGCGAATGGCCGCAGCCAGCACATGAGGATCGGATTGATCAGACCCGATGAGGTAGGATTTATCGCTAAAGATCAAAACTTGACTACGAAACAGGGTTTCGTGGATTGCCCTGAAATAAGCACCCCATGCGGCTTGTTCTCGTCCACGTTCGGCAAAGCTCTTCTCTGTCAGTGCTTGAGTGTTGAGCGTAGGCCCAGTTGTCCCCTTCGTTAGGGTGCGCTTCATGACAGGGCCGATCGCAGCGACTCTCGACATCACAAAAGGCAGTCGTCGCGCCTTAGCGGCATCTACATCTTCCGCCCACATTTTGACTGTGCCGGGCTTATCAAGCATGGATTGCAGCAGGTAAACACGGGAAATTTTCTCCGAATCTTCCACCAGCAGAGGTGTTAGTTGTCCGCCATGCCGGGCGCGGATGTCGCCCAAGCCAAGGCAGGATTCCCCACACCGTCGGTTCAGTTCCAAAAGCGCCAACTCCCGCATGGCTTGCAACATCTTTGTCGTCTCCTCGTGTCTATTGGCTGAAACCGCTTCGTTTAGAGTCACGGCGCAATTGCTTATGCCGGCCACTCCTCGTCGAGGATCTGCTCCAACATAAATGGACAGTGTGCAGGAAAGGTTGCGAGTGGCAGCCCCATTTCATCCGCCGCCCGCCGACGCGCACCCGGATACGTCGCGTCGACCAGTGCGGTCAACTGGTGGCACAGACTGGGGCTGTCGGTCAGGATCCAACCCAGTTCCTGACGCGCATCGTGGAGGGCGCAGCGCCAGGTCTTTCCCTGCCAGTCGGGCAGATGCTGACCTTCGAGCAGATGCAGCAGGATAGTTGCCAGTTGATGACTGATCAGGCGGCGGTCGCGCTTGCCCATGCTCTCGATTTCCTCGGCCAGATTCATCGCGTCGATGCGTTGCAGTGCCCCTTGCCGCAAGTGTTGCGCCTGTTGCTGTGTCCACAGAAAGAAATCTTCCTCATAGAGCGCGGCTGTCGTGGATTGCATTCGGAGCCTCTTCCGCGTTCGATCCATGCTCGTCATTTCACGCTCACACGCGCGGTTTGTCTGTTTTCGCAAGCTTGCGAGTCAATCCAACCGGGAAAAAATTGGCGCCATTTTGGCGACACTGCTATGTTGATCGGATCCAGATCTCCAGAGGCCCCGTCATGACATCCACGGCCAGTTCTAAACCGCTCGAACGCATCGGGGCACGCGTGCCGCCCGAGGTCTTTCGGACCCTGCACCGCGCCGCCGCACTGACCGGAGCCACACTCAACCAATTTCTGGTGCAGGCGGCACTCAAGGAAGCGCAGGCGGTCATCGCGCGCGAGCAGACCCTGAGGCTCTCCCAGCGCGACGCCGAGCGTTTGCTCGACCTGTTGGAAAACCCACCCCCACCGAACCCCGCCCTCGCCGCCGCCCAGGCCCGTTACCAGGAATTGAAACGCGATGCGGATTCAGGCTTTCACTGGCAGCCATGATCGGCAGGGCTTCGAGTGCGGGCGTCCGGAACTCAACGACTGGCTCGCGAAGGTCGCCCGCCAGCATCAGGACAAAGGCTTGTCGAAGACCTTTGTTGCCGTCCAAGAGGCGGCGCCCGCGAGCATTCTCGGTTACTACGCCCTGACACTCACCGAAGTGGATCCCCGCGCCCTGCCGGTGACCTTGGCGAAAAAACTGCCACGCATCATCCCCGGTGTGCGTCTCGGGCGTCTGGCAGTCGCTCGCCACCAGCAGGGCAAGCGGCTGGGCGAACTGTTGTTGATGGATGCCATGGAACGCGTTCGAGCCGTCCGCGAACAGGCCGGTGCCGTGGGTCTGTTCGTGGACGCGCTCGACGCGCAAGCGGCGGGGTTTTATGTCCGCTATGGCGCGGTGGCCTTTCTCGATGCGCCGCTGAAGCTGTTTTTGCCGGTGCATTAGGGGTCGCTTATCCTGATGCGCTGGACCCGATAGCGCTCGATCCGCGCTCCGCACGCGCGCATCTGCTCGGCGGTGAGTTCCCGCCCCCGCAGCGCCGCCGGCAGGTCGAGCGACAGGTGCAGATAACGTCCGCCGCGCGCGCAGACCTCGGCCACCAGGTTGACCGGCAGCGAGCCGATCAGGGTATCGCCGGGCGTGATGATGGCGGGGTCGAGATGGTCGATGATCCGATCGACGGAGATGCCTTCCTCGTCCGCCCAGGCGCAGGCGCCGGGGTGGCGGGAGATGAAATAGGTGGTCATGCTCGCCGCTTCCGGTCAGTCCTTGAGCCAACTCATCACGAGCAGGGTGTTCTGATGCTCGCGATCCTTCTCAGGCTTCTTGGCCTGCGATTGCGGTTTCCACTGGCCTTTCGCGTCTTTCATGCGGCGCTCCAGCCACTGGGCGACGCGCTGTTTATCTTCGCCCTGCCAGTGGCCGCTTTTCAACAGGCCGATGAGGTAGACGATGTCGGTCTGCCCCTTGTCCGCGCGACCGCCGAGCGTTTCGGCCAGCATGCGCTCGAAGGGATCCATGTCTTCCAGTTCCGTTTGGCGCGCGACGTGTTGTTGCTGGATTCGGGCCGCTTCGCGCTGGCGTTGTTCCGTCGCCGCGGCGATCTGTTGTAAGTCTTCGGTGTCCTTGGGCTTCTCGGCCATGACGCCATAGCCCACCGCAGTTTTGGCGCCGGCGCCCAACCACTCCAGCGCCTGTTTCAGGGCGGCGAAGACGGCATCGAGTTCAGCGGCGAATTCTTTGTTACGCGGGGCGATGCCAAAGAGCAGCTTGGGCTTCTTGGCGACCAGAAAGGGGACCGGCACCGGGGCGTGCCAGTCGGCGGGGATTTTATCCGGTTCGCGTCGCCAGTCCGCGATCTCGCCGCCCTGTTCGTACCATTTACCCAGGTGCGGAGTCATGACATCGGCGACGAGATTGACGGGTTCGATGGGCAGAGCGTCGAAGAACAGGAAACCGCCGGCCTGCTTGAGAGTACCGAACCAGGTGTCTAGCCGTTGCTGGCGTTGCTCGCTTCGGGGATCGCCCAGCGACTCGTCCCAGATCTCGACCCAGGCCCGCACCAATCCCTTGACCCCGCTGCCCGCGAGATAAGGCACGCCGAGCGTGGAATGCCAGGCCAGACCGTTTTCGACCGGATGCGGGAGCCCCAAGCCGGTGGCGAAATGCCAGTCGGTTTGAAACACCGCGCCGCGTCCGCCGAGCGCTGTTATCAGCGCCAGGTGTCGCTGGGCGGCCTGATCGAGCTGATCGCGGTCGCCGGTGGGTTTGGCGTTGTCCTTGACCCAGCCTGCCTTGCCTTCATCGGGGATTTTCCATTGATCCCGATCGTCGTAGCGATCGAAAAAGCGGTCGTACCAGAGTCCGCGATGGCCACCGTCGGGCAGGGCGGGCGGGGCTTGGTGGTCGTGATAGAGCGGCAGGATCATGGGGCGTTTCTCCCCTCACCCCAACCCCCTTCGGCTCCGCTCAGGCCAGGCCTCTCCCCGCTGGGGAGAGGGGCTTCCTCCTCCTCGCGGGCCAGGAAGGCGCTGGCGAGTTTTTTCACCCAGTCGAGAAACAGCAGCGACTCGATTTGCGCGGCGAGATAGGCGTCCTGATCGGATTGGGTGATGGCGGTGAGCAGGTCAGGCCGACCTTTAAACGGCTGTTCAGGTTTGGCGAGCCAGTCGCCGAGCAGTTTGTAGAGCTGGAAATAGAGGTGTCCCTCGCCCTTGCGCCGGTAGAACGCCGCCGTCTGGCCTAAGCCGTTGGCGCGGATCATGAACGGCATGGTGCTGGCGTGGCTGTTGAATTCCTTTTGCTTTTTCTGATCGTCTTGCCATTTTTCCGCCAGCGCGCGAATCCGCTCCAACGCAAATCTAGCGCGTTCCTGTTGCGGGTTGCCCTGCGGGAGGCGGGTAGCCTGCCCGCTGGCGGGCGAGACGCCCGCCCCCCGATCAGTTGGGGTGACGGATGGCTTAGGCGTGATCGGCGCCGCTGTCGTCTCCGCGACAACAACCGCCGCTGTCGTCTGCTCCGCGCGTTTTGCCTGTTGTTCTGCCGCCTCGCGTTCTTTTTTACGCCGTTGTGCGTCGTAGCTTTTAGCCATCGCTCAACCCTCCGCCCGCTGAATCGTCACCTTGCACCAGCCCATGCCGACGGTTTCGTTGCCACCGAGTTGCAGATAGGGGCGCTGGAAGAGTTCATCGGCGAGATGCGCCAGTACTTCGGCAGCCGTCTTGTTCGAGTCTTTCGCCCGCGCCGCCTGTGCCTG
>NZ_CAIPNF010000156.1 GCF_903866365.1 uncultured Thiocystis sp. | reverse complement strand
AGGATTCCAAGGGTGACTCCGGGGACGATTCCGAGGGTGGCTCCGGGGGTGGCTCCGGGGACAATTCCGGTGACGGCTCCGAGGATGAATCCAAGGGTGGCTCCGGAGGTGGCTCCGGGAACGATTCAGGGAACGATTCAGGGAAGACGTCAAAAACCCTCCAACAGGTGTTGGAGGCCGGAGAATACGATCTCGATCAGGATCTCTTCGAGACCGCCAAGACCCTGTTGGAAACCGAGTCGAGAAGGAACGGACACCAGACCATGCTCCCGATCGGTGAGGAAGCCTCTCTTCTGTGTTCAGCAGGGAAACGCCTTCTCCATGACGTGCAAGGGGAATCGCGGGCCTTAACGGCCCGACTGCAAGGATTGGTGCAATCCGCCCGAATGGATCGGCCATACGCCGGCCATCAGGGGAAAAAGCTGGTCGCTCACCGTCTGCACCGCGCGGGCGTTGGCGATTCGAGGCTGTTCGTCCGGAAGACGGAACGGACGGCACCGAACACGGCGGTGCATCTTCTGATCGACCTGTCGGGGTCAATGGGGAACTATTACGGCAGCGAATCGCAGAGCGACATCGCTCAGAAGTCCGCTTTGGCGCTGGCACTCGCACTCGACACCATTCAAGGCGTGTCGGTCGCGGTGACCGCATTTCCAGGCTTCCATGGGGAGGACGAAACGGTCTCCCGCCTGATCCAGCATGGGCAACGGCCCGCCAGACGTGCGGGCGCTTTCCTGCAACAGCCGCGCGGTAGCACACCCTTGACGCAGGCGTTGTGGTACACCGCCGCCGATCTCTTGCAGCGGCAAGCGCGGAAGCGGGTGATCCTGGTGATGACCGACGGCAAACCTGGTGACGTGATCGGGGCGACGAACATCATCGAACAATGCCAGGCAACTGGCATCGAGATCGCCGGCATTGGCATCAAAATCGACGTGTCGTGGCTGTTTCTACGTCACATCCAGATCGATTCCCCTGCCGATCTTAAGAAAACGCTGTTCGGTCTCGCCGAGCAGTTCCTCGTTTAGTGCCACGACCGCCCGCGGGTCCACCGATCTTTTCGGCGGTTCTGCGGGCACGGAGAGGGTCGATGAAAAAACCTGACCAGCAAGAGATCGGCCTGTCCGATACCGAACGCACACCGTGCGAAGTGTGGACTCGCGTCATGGGGTATCACCGCCCGGTGTCGGCTTTTAACAATGGCAAACGCGCCGAACACGCCGAACGACGCCTGTTCCGCGAGATCAAGACGCACTGATCGTGCGTTGACTTTCCGCCCGGCAACCGCCTGGTTCATTCCCCTCTGGGGATCGCTCCCCATGGGGCGGTCCTTTTTCACCGAAGCGATGGATTTCGGGGCCAATGCGTCCCGGAACCTGTCCCCTCCGCATCCCCGTTGGGTGCGTGTCGAGCGGACAGGTTTCCTGCGATCTCACCTGGTTGAGGTCGTCATCGCCTGCGCGGGCGATCCATCAAGACCGCGCGCACCACCGGCAAGCCTCGCGCTTGCACTCAACTCGCCAGCATCCGCTGGTTCAACCCCCTGGGGAGATTTGCATCTTCCCTTTGGGAATCATGCGTTTCCCCGATTTCTCGGAGAAAACGCATGAATAATCAACATCTGTATTACCTGAACGGTTCCTGCATCGGCCACGAGAACGCCGAACGCCGCCGTCACGCGGTATTGGCGTGGCTGGGACTGCCCTGCGCCGCCGTGCCGTTAGACACCGACGAACACCTTCAGGCTTACCAAAAGGCTATGCGCCTCGGGGAAGCGCACCACCAACACACCGGACAACGTTGTCCGGCCCTGCTCACCCCGGAACTGATTGGTCTTGAAAATGCGCGCGTGGCGATCCTCGACCCCGAAGGTCGGGAAACCCGCCGTTTTTGGGTCGGCAAATCGACCGGCTGGATGCCTGTTCACCTGTCGCTTCCGCGCTTCAACACGCACGGTGGCTTCCCGGTGGATCTTGACCCTGGCGATCAGGTCCGGATCGTGCGCCGCCAGCGGATCTAGCCGATGAGCACGTATCGGCTCGTGACCAATGATGGGCGAGAACTTCGCACGTCGGAAATCCTGGAGTCGCTCTGCGGCTTTCCGGGTTGCCTGATCCAAACCTGGATCGATCGCCAGGGGCTGGGTCTCGGCCCCTGTCCATGCTCCAAACGGGGCATTCCGCATCAACTCGGCGGAGTTCGTCCGCCAATTGATGTCGCGATAAGTCCTGGACCGGCGCGGTGGTTCGCGCCCGGTCATGAAGTCAAGCGAAATCGCCAGATCGCTGGCATTCACCCCCATGGGAGACGCACTCCCACTGGGGGCGTCTCCCTTGACAAACGGAAAAATGACGATGAATCAATATTTTGTGAGCAAAGACATGATCGTGCGCGTCAATGTCACCGTGACGGCGGCCTCCGAAGACGAGGCGCTCGCCTTCGCGAAACAGCACAACCGCCAGCTCGATTGGGAGCACGAAGACGATTCGTTTTTCATCGAATTCAACCATCCCTGTTGGCTGGTTGAACAATGCGACCTCCCAGCACCGAGTTTCGACCATGCCGAACGGCTCGAAAGCGTGCTCGTGAAGGCGCGGGAATATCTCTTCCCGACCAGTCCAGGAATCGATGGGATCTACGCCGATTGGCTGGAAAATCTCATTATTAATCAATCGGACGCTCTCGATACGATCGAAACCGACAGACCGAAGAACGCTCCCGGCCCGATCGTCTGGGTCGATGCAGACAAGCGCCGCTTCAGCTTTATGGCGTCGGACGCTTTGTTCCGCCTCGTGTTGTTGGCGCGGGCAGCCGGCTTGTCGACGCCGGAGACCGAGGAGGCGCAAGCCTTCTGTGCACGATACGGAAACAAGCTGGATGCGTTGTTGACGACGGTTCAGGTCGGCGAAAGCCAGCGATAGACGCCTTTCCGATCGGAAAGGCCAATACCAATACCTCTCACCCTGGCGGGAAGCGTCTCCCCGCGAGGGGTACGTCTTCCTTTTTTCAACGAGTTTGAAGCATTGGAGGTCGTATGACATTAGACGCGACGCAGGTCAGAACACACGCGCAGGGCCGCTGGATCGGCATCCTGCATGGTCTGGTTCCGGCGTTGGAGTCCGCCCTGGAGCGTCCAGGCCGACATGGTCCATGCCCCATTCATGGCGGCAGCGATGGGTTTCGCGTCTTTCGGGATGTCGCCCACACCGGCGGGGGCATCTGCAATTCCTGCGGGGCCTTCGCGGATGGGTTCGCGCTGCTGAGGTGGCTGACCGGCTGGACCTTTCCCGTCGCACTGGAGGCCGTTGGCGTGTCCTTAGGATTGACCGAGCAGGTTGATCGGCTGCCCGTTCGGGCGGTGGCTGCACCTTCGGCATTGAAGGCGCGATCGGTCGCCGCCTGTCAACAGGCGTTACGGTCGACCTGGGGCGAGTCGCTTGCTCCCACCGATCCGGCGGCTTGGCCACTGTGGCGCTATTTAGTTCTACTTTGTTACCTTTAAATACCGTGTAATAAACTGAATTTTATATTATTTTTTATTGAATGCGATAAATTTTCATTTACTATGCTCCCAATGGAAGTGGATATTGGTGGTTT
>NZ_CAIPNF010000155.1 GCF_903866365.1 uncultured Thiocystis sp. | reverse complement strand
TGGTCGACGAGATCACCCACGCCTCGCGCGAGCAGAGCACCGGCATCGAGCAGGTGACCCAGGCGGTCGCCCAGATGGACGAGGTCACGCAGCAGAACGCCGCGCTGGTGGAAGAGGCGGCGGCCGCCGCCGAGAGCCTGGAGGATCAGACGCGCGCGCTGTCCCAGGCGGTGGCGATGTTCCGACTGGAGACGGAATCGTCTTGATCGCTGCATCGGCGCGGCATGGAGGACAGGGACGGGGGACAGCAGCGTTCTCTTGCCGCACCGCAGCCGTCTTCGGATGCGCCGTCGACTCTGGACAAGCCAGTCCGCGCAATGAATCCGATCCTCAAGGTCGGTGCTCAGGTTCGTGATGAAGATCAGTGGGAGGCGTTTTAACCGCATCCAATTCGCGCAGTCGATTTAAGGCGGACTCGATAGCGCGGCCACGCGTGGGGATCGAGTCCAGAATCTGGCGCGGTTTTTCCATCCCATTGCCTGTCCCTCAATCCCGGACGCTGGACTCGTTCAGGTCCAGCAGGATCCTGGCGCCGGCGCGTCCGCCGAAGACCCGGATGTCTTCCTGAACGAGTCGCCAGCAGGCGTCGTCGAGGTTGGCGCGGGGGCCGCCAATCACGACCTTCAGGTAAAGGTCGGGTTCCAGCAGACAGAAGCAGAGACGCAGTTCGATCGGGTCGGGGTTTTCCGGTGACTGGGTATATAACTCCAGGGTGAGCTCGAAGGAGGCGGTGGCCAGGCGCGGACGCAAGGTCTCTATCCGTGCCAGCGCGCAATGCGGATGCTTGCAGCGTCGCCGGAGCGCGTAACCCAGCTCGCGGTCGCAGAAGACGCAGATGGCCCGTTCGATCTCGGCCAGATGGCGCCGCGCCTCGCGCAGGCGTTGCGGGGTTTCGCTGCCGTCGCGCAATTGCTGGCGCAGCACGCGCCGGAGCCGGTCGAAAGCCTTCGGCAGCGTGCCGCTGTGAAAGCCGCGGCGCAAGAGTCCGCGCATGGTCTCGCCATGTCCGCCGATGATGGCGGGTTCGATGGGGGCGTCCGGAAGATCGGTGCGGCGCATCGCCTGCAGCCCCGGTCGGGCGCCGCCGGCCGGTCCCAGGGCGGGATGATTGGCGGCGTAGAGCTTCCAGTTTTCCTTGAGTTCCCAGACCAGGAATCCGGCCAGGCCGGGCAGGAGGAGGACGGTGAGCGTGACGAAGGGATAGGCGATCCACTTGGGCAGCAGGGTTTCGGTCACGGTAAACAGAAAGCTGGTGATGACCGGAAAGAAGGGGAGCATCACCTTGTGACCGATGGTGACCAGCGGAAAGTGCTTGATGGGGTTGACCTGGGGTTCGACCAGGACCGTGACATAGAATTGGATCAAGGCTTCCAGAAAACGCCAGACGGGAATCAGCACGGCCTTGAGCGCGAGTTTCAGCCGCGATTCGCCCAGCCGATGGCTGAGCAGTTCCTCGATCCAGTGCAGGCCCTGCTGGAAACGCCGGGTGATGTCCTTGAAGAACTGCATGAGTTCGCGCACCAGCCCAAGAATCAGGGTCTGGTTCGCCAGTCGCAGGAAGCGGCCGACGGCGCTGATGGCGTCGTCCAGCAGGTGACGCCCGGCGGGGGTGTTGCGCACCAGGGTGCCCAAGACCAGGGTGAGCGCGAACAGCGAGATGCCCGGCTCCACCAGCGAACCTTCGAGCAGGCTGGCGATGCCGAGGAAGGGCAGTACCAGCAGGGTTCCGATCGCGAAAGGCCGCAGCAGGTTGCGGTCCAACCCCCGGACCAGACTGGTTTCGAGCAGCGCGACGATCGGTCGCCAGCGCAGGAAGCGCCGCAGACCGTCGTAAAACAGCAGTCGCAGCCCCCACCAGAGTCCGCGCAGCAGGGTCAGCGCGCCGCGTCGCATCACGCGCGTGTAAGCGATGGCGTTGATCAGCAGACCGACGACGCCGATCAGCCAGAGGGTCGTCAAGTCGAGATCGGTCGGATGGTGGGAGATCAAGCCAATCAGGACATGCAGGGTCTTAAGTGCCAGAAAGGCGAGGCCGAAGGGCAGGATCAGATGACGCAGGAGCAGCCGACCCACCGGGGTGCCGAACAGCGGCGCGCCCAGTTGCTGCAATCCCTTGAGATAAAACTCGCCAGGCTGGTAGACACCGGGCAGCGCGCGCGCGGCTAGGCGGTCGAAGCGCGCGAGCCGGTCGCCGCGCAGCAGTTCCTCGGGGGTGAAATCCGGAAGCCGCAGGACATTGCGGGCGAGGATGTCGCGCACGTCGGTGAATTTCAGATGCCGTCGATGTTCGATGACATCCAGGAGTTCGCGCAGCAGTTTGTGCGCGGCGACCTCCTCGCGGTGATTGCCGGGGTTGAATCCGGCGTCCTGCAGCGCGCGCTGCAACAGCGGTTTGAGCGGTTTCTCCAGGTGGACGGTGAGCCGCCTGGAGAGCGCGTGCAGCGGCTGGCTGAAGCGTTCGGCGTCCGCCGTGGGCCAGCCGAGTTGTTCCAGCCGGCTCGCGCCAGTGTCGAGCGCGCGCAGCGCCTTGAGATTCGCCTGGAACGGGAGGATCTGGCGAAAGCGGAGCCTCCCGGCGCTCAACAGCCAGTGGAGGGGCCGAAATCGGTAATAGGTCGTGCGGCTTTCCAGCAGCACCCGCTCCAGCGTCAGCAGCAGGCTGCGCGCGGGCCAGGCGTGTGGCGAGTCGAGCAGGTCGGCACCCAGCCGTCGCGCGAACAGGCGCAATTCATGCGCGCTGTCCGGCGCGAGCTTCCATTTGGCCGCCAACTGATTGGAGAGCGCCTCTTCGGCGCCGAGTCGACGCTGGGTCAAGGTTCGTCTGACCTGCTCGGCCTCGGGGGCGCAGGGCTCGCCCATGGCTTGAAAACGCAACTGCGCCGCGGCCAGTTGGTCGATGGCGGTGCCATAGCGGTCGCTGAGTTCGGCGCGCTGGGCGGTGCGCACGGCATGGCGGAACAGCATCAGGTACAGTTCCAGCCGGATGCCGCTGGCGATCAGCGGAGGGGCACCGCGCCGTCGGAACAGGGTCGGAAAGGCCAGCAGCAGGTCCAGCAGGGGCGCGAAGAACCCCAGAAGCGCGTCGTTCAGATGCCGCCGCCAGTCATGTCGCGGCAGTTGCAGACCCTGGCGGAGCGCGTCCAGACAGCGTGCCTCAAGCGGTGGCGGTACGTCCGGAGGCCGTTTGGGCAAGTCCGGATCGGGCGGATTCAGGCCAATCTCCCGTGGGGATTCGACATCCTCCGCGAGGCTTGCCGCAGGCAGCCCTTCGACAGCGGGTCGATTGGGCACGAAATCGGGATCCGAGCGCGCATAGGGCAGGTCACTCGGCAGAAGCGGCACCTGGGAGGGATGACCGCAGCGCGGATCGGGACAGGTGCGTTCCAGCAACGCGGGGAGCGGGTGACCGGGCCGCGCCGCCGGCAGGTCGAGCCCGCTCGCCGCCATCCAGCGATCCAGCTCCGCCCAGTCGTGGACAGCCGGAAAGAAGAAGCCGCGCGCACCGGGACAAAAATAGCGCAGGCGGGTGACGAGGGCGACGAAGCCCCGGCAGACGAGCGCATCCTCAAGTCCGGCCGGGATGATTCCGTCGCGGGTCAGGAGATCGCGGACCTCGGCGCAGGCGGGCGCGCCGATCAGATCCCGCAGTGCCGCCGGGCCGAAGGCATCGCGATCCTGTCGCGCGTCGCGGGCCGACTGCCAGGCGCGCGCGATCTCGCCCTCGAAGCGTCGCGCCCAGTAATCGCGCAGCAGACGGGTAAAGCCGGCGGTGTCGAGGCGTTGTTCCACGGGCATCGGCAGCAGGATGACATGATCGGGCAGCGTCAGCCCCTCGATGACGGCCAGCGCCTCCGGGTTTTCCGACTCCAGACCGGTCAGGAAGGCGGGGGAGGGCATCAGGTAATAGCCGAGATCCGGGATCGGCCCCTCGTGATCCCGCGACTCCAGGTGTTCCGCGATCAGTCTTTCCATGGCGCGGGGATGGAAGAGAAACACCCCCTCCGCCGGCTTGAAGACGCGCGAGCGAAAGAGCCTGGCGGTGGATTCGGCTTCAGTGGGCGGCGACGGGACTGACACGGGTCGGTGGGCTCGATTCGAGTGATCTGGAGAAAGACTCTTGATCCAGGCCGTGGGATGCGCCGAATGCGACGATGATCGGGCACCGGATCAGGGGTATATTGGGAGCAATTCGCCAACACGGGGCGAACAGGATCATAGCACGCGGTCGCTTTGCGCCATGGCGACGACCGATGACTTTATCATGGGGCAAATCCGCCTCTTCGAGATGACAGGGAGCGATGACTGTCGATCATGCACTATCGAGTCTTTTATCTTTTTGACCGATCCGGAGAGTCCATCTCGTCGGCCAGCGCCGTGGAGATGAGTGTCCGTTCGATCTGCGAGCAACTGCTGCCCCGTTTGCAATGCGCGGACGATTATCTCGGCATCATCGACGCCGAGGAGAACCTCATGCAGATCCTGTGTGAACTCGAAGCCAATCGTTATTGGGTCGAGTTGCCGCTCGACGCGGCCAAGGCGTCCTATGGACGATACCTAGATCTCGATCAATTGCGGGCGCTTCTGTTGGGGTTGCCGGCGGTCTTCGACCGTCAGGACATTCCTGGGCTGGAATACCGCCCCTGGTAAATCAGGGTGTAGCCGGAGGCGTTTTCCGCATCGTGCCGCGCACCAGGCGGATTCGACCGCTTTGGATCTTGCCGGGGCGGTAAGGGCTTCCAGTGAAGAAACTCACGCTCCAGGCGCGGTTCAAGCCACCTGTGTCGGAAGAGGACGACCAGAAGAGTGACGCTGGGGTATTGGGAAAGACCTGCGGATTGATCGCGGGCGAGATATGGCATCTTTCGACGATGCTGAGCAATTCCTCACCCGTCGGCAGACGCCAGCCGCCCTCCAGTGCCGTCGCCAGTCGCGTCGCCTTCTCCCAGGTATAGGCCGTGGGTTGGCCATCGCAGAGGTTGCTCTTGCCATTCCAGGTCTGGCCCCGCGCGCAGCGTTGCCATTCCAGCGTGGTGCGTTCATGGCGAACCGCGCTGCCATCCTCGATGGCGACGAATTCGGTGGATGGAGCGGTTTCGGCCTTGCCGCCGACGCAGGTATCGGTCGCGCTCGGGATGTCCGCCGCCAGGGTTGTCTGGAGTGGCGTCAGCAGCAGGATCGTCAGAGCGCCTCGCCGGGCTTGGTCAAAACAGAGCGGGCGGAATCTGCCGAATCGAACGTATAACCGATTGTCTAAAAAGAGTTTCTCGTAAAGCATTCGCTGGAGTCACCCTCTAAAGTTGCCCCCGAAAAAGGCTTGCTACCCCAACTCCTCGAAATTCGCCTGAATCCGTGCCGCCGACGGGGCGAATGAAATTGCCCCTACTAAATACCGCGCACAAGCGGCGGATGATCCGCTCTCCTGCAATAAAAAAACCCGCACTTAGGCGGGTTCTCGAACGTCTACGGATGGTCGCGGATGCTGAAATGGTGGAGGCGGCGGGAATCGAACCCGCGTCCGCAAGCCCTCTGCCCTTGGTTCTACATGCTTAGC
>NZ_CAIPNF010000154.1 GCF_903866365.1 uncultured Thiocystis sp. | reverse complement strand
CGATGGCGGCGGGCTTCCCAGCGATTTCGACAGCGTGAATGACGGACTCGATTAACCCGCGTGCCGACTCCAGCGTGTAGGCGGCGCAATAGATGGCGCTGGCATCGCTGGATGGGGGTAGATTGGAAGATGCTTCGGTGATCGTCTCAATCGCTGAACGCATCATGGACGCGGCTTCATTCAGCGCGAAATGCGCCGGGATGCCCGCGTTGACGGTGAAGAATAAGGCTTCTTCGCCCAGAACGGGGATGTCGGAAAAGCGGATGTTGCAGGTTTTCATGGATCGGTCTCCAGGGTTTGGATGACCGACTGAGAAAGGCGACAGGGCAGAGGCGCGACACACGGACAGGCTGACGCCTGACCTGGGATGAAGTTATACTGTGTCTCGCCGGTGCTCGGGCTGCTTCTAACAGTCGGAGCTTTGCCGTCAGTTGTGTAAAGCACCTGACGGACGGCCACACTCTAAACGCATTTTGCCCTGCTTTGCAACGCCCTCGCGGCCGCCCCCGCCAGGGCGTTTTTCATTGGTGCCCCAGCGGCGGTCTGACTTTGCCCGGCGTTGCGCGCGGATTTGCGTCGATTTCCGGCCTCTACTCATCGTCATCGCTCCCCGGTTCGCGTTCGTCGCTGGCATCCGCCTGTACATCCCCTTGTGCCGATTCTGCCGGGATCTCCGTCGAAACCGCCCGGATCGCTTCCTGTTCCAGTCGGGCGATCAATTCCGGGTCAACGCCTCTTTTGCGCCGCCACTCGCCGGAATCGGTGCAGGTCTTGCCGACCGAATGCGCGGCCTCGATCCAAGGGCAGCCGCGAGCGTCCACCAATTCGCCGGACTCTGAGTCGGGTTGGGGCCACGCGGGCGGCGGCGGGTCGCTCGCGGCAGCGGGCTGTGGCAATTGCTTCGCCTGTTCCATGAGTCGCTCGCGGGCCTTCATGCTCTCGGCTTGGGGCGTTGGCGCAACCTCGAACCAATCGCCGATGCTGCTCATGCCGTCGCGCAGACTGGCGTAGATTTTCCGAAGCTGGATCACTTGCGCCGGACGGATCGCCTCCAGGCGGTTGCCGAGTCGCTTGGTCAGCATCTCCGCCGTGACGCCCAGCTTGCCGAAGGTCTCCACCAGCCGCTTGACGGCCTCGGGTGAGGTGTCGGCTTTGGCGGCGAGGGTCACCTCGCACTGCTGAACGGCGGCCTCGGTGACATCGCCGGGGATGACCCCGAGAATGCACGCCCGCAGTCTTCGGGCGCCCTGGTTTGCAACCAGTTCGTAGATGTCGCGCGGATCGCTCAGACGCTTGGATCCGGCCTTGGTATGGCGTTCGTGGGGAACCTGAAACACTTTCGTCTGCCGGGTGTTGGTCTCCAGATCCCACGCGAAGGCTTCCACGGTGCTATCGCCGATGCGCTGCTCCAGTTCGCGGATGCCAAACTGAATATTTCCCCAGCACTGCGCCAGCGTTTCGGCGAGCCGGATTGAGGGGCCGGTGATCTCGGAACCGCCGCGGTTGTACGAATACAGCGCGCCCTCGGCGAGGGTCTGACGGGTGCATGCCTGAAGAATGCGATCCGTTGCGGTCACCTGGTCGCGTGGAAACCGCTTGGCGATCACCATCGCGGCCTGAACTTCCTGGATCTCGCGCGCCGATCCGGTCTCGGCGGTGTGCGTCAGCGATTGTTGAGATTGAAAGGGGTTGAGTGCGTTGCTCATGGGATGCTCCTACAGTCCCCAGCGGGGAATCGAGAGGGTTTCAATGCGATGGGCGCCGGTGTCGCGGTCCCAGAGATAGCCGGGCCAAACGCCGGATTCCATGCACGCCGCCCAGATCGTCAACGCGGCACGAAACCGACGCTCCCCGGCCTCCAGGGCGTCCGCGTCCAGCTCGTAGACGGCGACATCGAAGGGCGGCGCCGACTCCACGAACACGAACATGAAGGGCAGACGCTCGCCGGTAACGAGGGTCCACAAATGGCTGTAGAACGCGGCTTGCTGGTGGTAGCGATATTTCCCGGCATCGCGGGCAACATCGGCGGGTGCGGCGGATTGGCAGGTCTTCAGGTCCACCAACAGGTCAAGATCGGTCGGGAGCCAGTCCAAGCGCCCCTTGCACAGCAAGCCCGATTCGGGATCGATGGCCAGTAGGGTTTGCTCGGCCTTGCCCTTGGCGAACAGGACGCGACCGATGGAATGACCGAGCACGGCGTCCCGCATCCGTGAGGCGGTGTCGAACTGATCCTGGGTGACGATCAGCTTGCCTTCGGAAGCGGCCTGGAATTCATCGAACGCCTGTTTCCCTGCCTTGGTGCGTCGGTCGCCGTCCGGAGCCACGGCGTAATCGTCCAGATCGGGCGTCAGGATCAGGCTGTGAACCAGTGTCCCGAGCGACATCGCGGGGCTGGGCTTGCGCTCGGATTCCTTCAGGTGGCGAGGGCTCTTGTCGAGAATCGTGGCCAGCGCGTGAGAACTGGCGGCCTCAATGGCGCGGTAGTCGTCGAACGACAGGCCGTCAATCAGTGCGGGCGGGCTGGGGATCATGCCGCACGCTCCGAGCCGCATGTCAGCAGCTTCGCCCGTGTCCTGGTGGCGAACGCCATCAAGCGGGCTTTGCGATCCTGATAGTCCAGTCCGGCCAGAATCAGCGCGCGGTTACGGTCCCTGACATGCTCCAGGAGGACAGCATCGGCATTCGAGAGCGACGATTCGTCCAGCTTCTCGAATCGCCCGGTGATGACCCAATTGCATAGCCGGTTTTCGCACATGAATTGCCGTGCGTCAGTGGCCTTCCCCTCATCTTCCCGAATCTCGATCAGTGCAGCCATCATTGGGTTATGCGCTGCTCGCTTCGCCTTGATGATGTCTTGGCGCGGCGGATTGGCGTAGAGCCGGCCGATCTCGTTCAGCGCCTTTCGGAATGCCTTCACCAGCGCCAGCTTGAAGCGCCGCACGATGGGCGAGTTGCGGAACAAGGTGATTGCATAGGTCGCCTGATCCTCGTTGAGGATGGCGATTTCGGTTGATTGCCCTGCCCCGTGCGCTGAGACAACTCGCGTTTCAAACGCGAGTTGGCCTAGCTCATCAAACTCAGAGCGGTACTTGCGAACCATCGCGAGCACTTGCTTATGGGCCAGCTTGCAGCCATCGGCAATGGCGAGGCTCGTGGTCGTGGCTTGCTGGCCGCGAATCTCAACGAGGGCTTTGGTCTGGCAGGGGGCGGCGATATCGACGGGGGCGTTCATGCCGCACGCTCCACGCCACGCGCCATGAACCATTGCAGGTATTTCGGGCCATCCAACAACAGGGCGCGGCCTCGACGAATCACGGCGCCGGTCGCTTGCAATCCGTTCACGCGACGGTTGAAAAGGTCATGCCGGATCCCGCCGACCGTCAAGGCGGGTTGGCTGTCGGCAAGCTGTCTGACGGTGTAGATAATCGCCCCCGGTGCGGGCGCCGCGGGGTTGTCGACGGCCAGCGCCAGGACCGGAGTCGACGCGGACGTTCCGGTGGCGGCGGGAACTGTCGCCGATGGCTGGGGGGTTCTTGCCATGCCTGGATCTCCGTAACCGTGGAAGGTATGCGCCTTGGTGTTGCAGGGCGTCGGAGAACAGTTTGTGGGGCGGGCTCGGTGTGCGCGATCCGTTGGCGCAGACTGTACGGGCGTACAGTCCAGACGATTATTTGCGCTTACGGCGAGCGAGGATCCATGTGTAAATTGTTCGGTATGCCACGGGAACTAGCTTTGCTTGAACTGCCGCCTCGGTCGCTTTGGTCGCGTTTTGGTACAGGTAACCGTGTTCTCGGTCCCAATCCTCGATCTGTTGCCTACAGGCAATATTTTCAGCATGGCTCAGCCTCGCAAGCGCCTGCCCGCTTGCGCTCGCGTCAGAGGTGCCTCGACCAGAATCGCCGAAGACGCCAGGGCAGAGCGCGGCCAGAGCAGAAAACGCTATCCAGGGGGGAGGGGGCAAGGCCCGTGCGACGTTCTCGCCATCATCTCGACCGAAACCACGCTCCAGCCACTCCCGCTTGCCGAACCCGCTGTTGCCGCCAAGCCAATTTGATGTCCGTCGCTTGATCGGTTGCGGGTCGCTCGGACTTTCGTCTCGTTGCAGCAGGGGGGTAATTTTCTTGATTGCGTTGCGCTGGGCGTCCTGGCTGGGCTTTGCGTCTACGCCGGGATGCAGGCTGTCGTCGTCCGGGCCATAGCACCACCACGCCACGATCTTTAGGGCTTCCTGGTAGCTGTACCGTTCTTTGCGCCAGAACGGTGCTAAGGGCGTCTTTATGCTCCCTCCCCAAAGATCGCCGAATTCATCCGCTCCACCACGCCGGCCACATGGCTATCGGAGAGATGCGAATACCGCTTCACCATGGCGAGGGTCTTGTGACCAAGGATCTCGGCAATCTCGGCGAGACTGGCGCCATTCATGGCCAGATAGGACGCGGCGGAATGGCGCAGATCGTGAAACCGGAAATCCTCGATTCCCGCGCGCTCGACCGCGTTCTCCCACGCCCCTTGGAGCGCGATCGGTCGGCTCGGGTCATCCTCTCCAGGGAATACCAGATCGGTATCGATGCGGCGGATCTTGGCGCGTTCCTTCAGCAGCGCCAGGGCGGGGCCGCTCAGGGGGAGCACGCGACGCTCGCCGTTTTTGGTCTGATGCAGGGTCGCGGTGCGGCGGGTGAAATCGATATGCCCCCAGCGCAGATTCATAATCTCGCCCTGTCGGGCGCCGGTGGACAGCGCCAACACCACCACCGCATAGATG
>NZ_CAIPNF010000153.1 GCF_903866365.1 uncultured Thiocystis sp. | reverse complement strand
TCCTCCAGCATCTTGTCCATCTCCAGATTGCTCAGGGTGGAGATGGTGGAACTGGCCACGTTGGCCTGGAGCGAGGCGTCCGGATTGGCGTTGCGGAAGAGATAGGCGACCGGATCGCTGACCCGCATCTCGTACCAGATGCCCACGCCCATCGGCGTGCCCTCCTCCGAGTTGACCATCTGATCGCGCAGATAGTGCTGGCGCAGCGTGGTCGACACCCGATAGAGCTTGCCGAAAAAGGGCACCAGCAGCGCCTTGGGGCCGAAATAGCCCAGCGGAAACCGCAAGCCCGCTTCGTCCAGCGTCCCGATCACCTTGCCGAACAGGGTAAAGACCTGCGCCTCACGTTCGTTGACGATGGCGTAAAGCCCCAGCGCGCGGGCGATGGCGAGCAGCAGCGGGATATAAATGAGGCCGACGATGAAGGCGACCGACAAGCCGAGCGAACTATCGATATCGAACAGCATGCTCTCTCTCCAGATTAGGCACGGGACTCGGGAGACGGGACATCGTCTCGGTCAGGCATCACCCTCTTGGGTCGGTGCTGGCGGTCCGTCCAGAAGCGAATCCAGGCGGTCGGCATCGAAAAGACCATCGATCCAGAGGTCCAGAAGCGTTACCTCGGCCGTGTCGATCCGCTCGCGTGCCCACTCCGGAAGCGGGCCGAAACGACGGGTCAGCAGACGTTTGAGCGTCTCGGCCTTGCCTCTTGCCTCGCCTCTTGCCTCGCCTCTTGCCTCGCCTCTTGCCTCGCCCTCGGCTTTGGCCTTCACATAGATGGACTGATAGGCACGAGTTTCCTCCAACGGGGTTCTCAGGTTCAACATGGTCCACAACTCCTCGGCCGTCAGCGACCGAAAACGTTCAAATCGATGCCCTTGAGGGTCAGCGAGCGAAACCGATAGGGACCGATGAGCACCAAGCCTCCGGTCAGGATGCGCAGTGCCTCCACACCAGTGGCCAGGAATTCATAGATCGCGGGGTCGGTTTTCATGACAGGGTGGCGCGGTCCGTCACCACGAATCGCATCACGACCCCATGCGCGTGGCCCGACCCAGCAGGGGCACCCGCAGGTTGCGCAGATAGGCATACAAGGCCGCCGGGCCGCCGCTCGCCTTGATCCGCGTCAGCGTCTGCGCCAATTCCTTCAATGGCGCGACCTCGGCCTGGGCATTGTTGCGGGCGATCTCCACCGCGCGCTTGCTCATGGTGACCTGCTGCTCGGCGTCGGCACGGGCGGTGCTGATGTCGGCGGCGACCTGATTGCGGGTGGTGTTGATGGCCGAGAGCGCGCGATCCACCTCCGGCGGCGGATCGATCTGGGTGATGAGCGCGGCATCCAGCTCGATGCCATAGCGCGTCCCGGTGGAACGGCACTGCTGCTCCATGTAATCGTTCAACAGGGGCAGATTCTTGCGTAGATCGTTGATCGACACGCCTTCCGTCAGCTCGGTCGGACCGCCGCTCCCGGCGACCTCGGCAGCGCCCACCAGACTCTGTCCCCGGGGATCGACGAAGTTGGCGATCCGCTCGCGCAGCACCGAAATGAAATAGCCCATGACGTGTTCCAGTGGGCTATCGACGCCGAAGCAGTAGGCGTACAGATTGGATTCGGCGACCCGGAAGCGGATCTGGCCGCCCACTCCGGTGGTCAGATTATCCTTGGTCACCGACTCGATGGTGTGCTGCGTCTTGGTCGGATCCCAGGTCAGATCGATGGCCTCGGTGACCACCCGAACCTTGCGCACCTCCTGCCAGGGCCATTTGAAATAAGGACCGCCGGGGCCGATGGTGCGCAGCCGCGGCACCCGGTAGCGTTCCATTTCCTCCTCGTTCAGCGAGTCGTCGGTGACCATCATGTCGCCCAGACGCTGGGCGCGTCCGAACGAGGCGATGACCGCCCGCTCATCCGGTCTCACGGTGTAAAAGGCCCGTAGAAAAACCTTGTAGACGACGAACGACAGCAAACCCAGCAAAAAGGCGGTCACATACATGGACGATCCCCCGGTTGCACAACCTGGTGGAAATTTTACGCGCTTTTGAACCCGGCGGCGCGATGACTGCCGTCACAGAACGGCTTGTTCTTCGAGGCTCCGCAGCGGCAGAGAAAGGCCGTGGTGCCCTCCCAGGCGACCCGGCCGGTCGCGGCGCGGATGGTCAGGTTGCCATCGAGCCGCACGCAGCCGTCCGGCATGGGTTTCACGGTCAGCGGTCCGCCGGTCTCGCTCAGCCCCTGACCTTGCTCGCCCACGGCGCCAAAGTCCTCGAACCTGGCCTCCAGATGACTGTTGTCGCAGAAAGGCTTGTTCCTGGACGCGCCGCAGCGACAGAGCGCGGCACGGGTGCGAACGCCGGGCATGTCCTCGCCAGCGCCCTCGATCCGCAGATCGCCGGTCAGATAGAGCGGACCGTTGTAGACGACCGTCACGG